>RGVP01000019.1 GCA_010027235.1 bacterium | reverse complement strand
CCCACCGCCTTCTGAAAACACGCAGCAGATGGTGGCGGAGACTGCGGCCGAGCCGGATCCTGCCCCGGCGGCACCTTCCAATGACGCGCCTCTTGGCACTGGCATCAAAGGCAACGGTGGCGCTGATTCCTTTGGTTTAGGCACCGGCCCCGGTGGCGGCGGCAGTGGTGGTGCCCGGCTGTCCGGTTCAGGCGGCGGCACGCGTTGGGCCGGCTACTCAGGCTCCATCAAAAATCGCATTATTGACGCCCTCCGCGCCGACGAGCGAACCCGCTACGCCGATGGTCAGTTGGAGTTAGGGCTCTGGATGGACGCCGGCGGGCGCATCACTCGCGTTGCCGTTCGCAAGTCGAATGTCGATGCCTCCGTTAACAAGGCGATCCAAGGTGACGTGCTGATCGGTCTGCAAACCCAGCCACCTCCTACGGATATGCCTCAGCCAATTTGGTTTCGCACCACCCTTCGACCCTCTTCTTGATTTAACACTTTTGTCCTATGCGCTCCTCTAATTTGACGTCCCGTTCCCGTCTAGCCGCCCTGTTGGCCGCATCCTGTTGTGCGCTAGCCGCCGCGACCGTCGGTCGGTCGGAGACCAGCACCGCTGCGGGTATTCCTACCGCGCCGACGCCGAACGCGACCGTGAATCTCATCCGGTTAATGGTGGAGCAAAAAATTCTCCCGGCCGAGGCCGCCGCCAAGCTCATTGCCCAGGCTGAGGCCGAGGCCGAGGAGGCGCGTGTGGCTTTGGCGCGAGTCGCCTCGCCCGCCGCCCCGGTTACAGTCACTGACGGCAGTGTCGCCAATGCTGCAACTCCGAGTGCACCCGGCACTGTGCGTGTTACCTACATCCCTCCTTATCTTCGCCGCCAGATGGTCGCCGAAGTTCGCCAGGAAGTCATGGAGCAGGCAGAAAAAGAGCGCTGGGCTGCCCCGGATGCAGTTCCAGATTGGACCAAGCGTTGGAAATTTTTGGGCGACATGCGACTGCGTTACGAGTCGGTCGCTTTTCCGGATGGCAACGCAACCGGTCCCGATTTCCTCAATGTAACCTCGATCAACAGCGGCCGTGGCGTGCAAGTGAACTCCGCCGCTCCTCAGGACGAAGCGATACCTTTTCTCAATACGGATCGTGATCGCACGCGCATCCGAGTGCGGGCGCGCATCGGGGCCGAGGTAAATCTGGACGAGGGCTTCACCTCGGGAATTCGTTTTGCCACTGGCGAGAGCAACTCGCCGGTTTCCCAAAACCAGACCCTTGGCGGCGGCAATGGGAACTTCAACAAATACAGTGTATGGATCGACCGGGCTTACATTAAATATGAATCCGATTTAGACGGCACTCCGGTTTCCGCTTCGGTCGGCAGGGTCGCGAATCCTTTCTTTGCCACTTCTATGATCTGGTCGAACGATGTGGGTTTCGACGGCATTTTGGTGCAGGGCCAGCACAAGTTCGGGGGTTTGAAGCCTTTCGCCACGGTAGGCCTGCTCCCAGTGTATAATACAGCTTTTGACTTCTCGACCAATCAAGCGACCAAGTCCGCCAGTTATGACAAGTGGCTGTATGCGATTCAGGTCGGCACGGATTGGCGAATCAGCAAGGATTTTGAAGCCAAGTTCGGCTTGGCCTACTACCATTTCGAAAATGTCGAAGGTCAGACCTCCAGCCCGACCAATGGCTCGGCTTTAGACGCGGGCGACACTGACTCCAGCCGTCTGCTTTTTGCTCAGAAGGGCAACACCTATCGAACGATCCGAAATCTGAACGCCCCGATTGGCGCCACCAAGCAATATAATTATCTGGGCCTCGCTTCGCCTTATCATGAAGTAGCCCTGACCGGAAGAATCGACTACAATCATTTCGAGCCTACCCAGATATCCCTCCTCTTTGAGGTTGTGCAAAATCTGGGGCTGGATGCCGGTGAGGTGGCGGGTAGCGCCTATACCTATAATAATTTAAATACATCGGGCGGCTTCACCGGCGGCGATCTCGGTTATTACACCTCCATTCAGGTAGGTCATCCGGTCCTGCAGAAGCGCTGGGATTGGAATGCTAGCCTCGGTTATCGTTATGTGGAAACTGACGCCGTGGTGGATGGTTTCGCCGATTCTGATTTTGGCGGTGGCGGCACTAACGCCAAGGGATTTACCCTCGGTGGAAATGTTTCTGTATCAAACCGAGTCTGGTTCGGCGTGAAGTTTATGAGCTCAGACGAGGTGAGCGGACCCACTTATCAGAACGACACTTTCCAATTCGACATTAACGGACGATTCTAACCATGAAACGCTTTTTCACCCTTTCGTTCCTGGCCGCTTTTGTGGCCGCCAACGGCCTTTTTGGCGCCCCGGATGCGGCTTCCGCCGAGTCCCGCCTGCGTGACAGCCTTAAGGCGACCATGCTTCTATTACGCACCGCCCAGAATGATCTAGCTGGGGCCCAGTCCGCCCGCGACGCGCTCGCGGCGGAAAAAAAAGAGCTGGAGGGTGAGATAGCCGGCTTCAAAAAGCAGATGGTTGCGGATCGTATCGAGAGTGACAAAGCCATCGCTGCGCTCAAGTCCACGAATACGGCCCAAGCTGCCGATCTTGCTTCTACCACCGAGGAACTCGGGAAGACCCGCGCCTCCCTCGCCAAAGTGGTGGATTATGCCAAAAAGACCGAGACCGAGCGCAACGAGCGCTCTTCCCGCGTGGCTCAGCTAGAAACCCAAGTTGAGCTCGGGCTGGTTCGTAACATGGCCTTGTATACCATTGGCAACGAAATCCTTGACCGCTATTCGAAGTTTAGCCTCGGCGATGCGATTGGGGCTCGTGAACCCTTCATCGCGGTAACGCGCGCCAAGTTGGACCTTCAGGTTCAAGATTATGCCGATAAATTGAAGGAACAGCACATCAAGACCCCGGCGCCCGAGGCGCCCTAGTCCAAGCTACTCCGCTTGAAGTCTGCCTAAACCCTGTTTGCACCGACCGCTGTTCAGTCTGCTGCCATGAGCTTGCCGAAGTCTTCTCCTTCTAATGCCCGGTTCGTTGTGGTTTCGATCACGGCTGCCTCGGTTTTTTACGCTCCGATAGCAGCCTATGCCGGTGGTTCGTCGGCGGATGCTAGGGCTGCCGTGCAGCGTGCTCTGGCTATTCAGGGCTCGGGTTCCTCCTCGGGCGGGACGGTTAATCTGGCGACCACTTCCGGTTCCCAGGCAGGCGCATTGACCGCCCAAGCGAAGGCGCAAATCGACCAGAACACCGCCCGTCGCCAGTCATTAGTTGCCATGCAGTCCGCGGCGCGTGCGGCCGCGCTGGCGGGGGCTTCCTCAGTGCCCAACGGTCTGGTCCCTGGTGGCTTAGAGGTGGCCAGCGGTGCTACGGTCGGTTCCAGCCTATGGAGCGGAGCGGCCTTGCCAGTCCAGCAAGACGCAAATGGGCAAAGTAAAGTCACGGTCAATCAGACCAGTGCACAGGCCCTGTTGACTTGGAATACTTTCAATATTGGACGCGAAACGGCACTCAAATTCGAGCAGTCCAAGTCCGATTGGATAGCCTTCAATAAAATCGTCGATCCGTCGGGTGATCCCACCCGAATTCTTGGATTGATCGAGGCGCCAGGACAAGTGTATGTCATTAATCCTAATGGCATTATTTTCGGTGGTGGCTCTCAGGTCAATACGCGGACTTTGGTCGCCTCTTCACTGCCGATCAATGATGGGTTGGTTTCCCGCGGCTTACTGAATAACCCCGACACCCAGTTTTTGTTTTCTGGATTAGCTGTTCCTGCCGGTGCCGAGTCTGTCGCTTTCGTCCCGCCAGCGCCCACTCGAGCAGATGGCCATTACGGCGATGTTTTGGTGGAGGCCGGTGCTATCCTGAATTCCCCAACCAATGCGGATAAATCCGGTGGGCGCGTCGCTCTAATAGGCGCCAATGTGAGCAACGCTGGGACCATTTTGACCCCGGACGGTCAAACAATTTTGGCAGCCGGTCTGCAAGTCGGCATGGAGGGTAGTTCCGATGCTTCGCTTCGCGGCTTGAACGTCAGCGTTGGCAAGGTGGGGGATTACGCTGGCAGCGCCACCAATTCTGGCATCATTGATTCCGAGCGCGGGGCTGTTACAGCAGTTGGCAAGACATTGGCCCAAAATGGCTTAATAGGCGCAACCACTTCGGTTTCACGCAATGGTCGGATAGACCTACTTGCCCAATACGATGCCATTGGTATCGGCAACTACGCCAGCTTGCCGGATTTTTTTGCCACTACCACCGGTTTAGTCTCATTCGGTGCCGACAGCGTCACGGAGGTTTTACCCGAGTTGTCGAGCAAGGAGAAGGTAGTTGGAACCAGACTGACTTTGGGTTCTCAAATCAATGCCCGAGGATTAGTGGTCCACATGGGGGAGGACGCCTCAATCTACGGACCCTCGGCCGAGGTTTCCCTGAGTGCGGGTCGCTGGAACCTATTACAATTAGGAACTGACCAAGCGAACGCCCAGTTCATATACCCGGAGGGCCAAGTATATTTTGATCGTGGCGCTACCGTGAATGTGGCCGGCACCACTGGGGTAACCGCATCCGTTTCGGATAATATTGTGGAGGCTTCACTTCGTGGCGACGAGTTGGCCAACTCTCCCTTGCAACGCGACGGAGCCTTGCGTGGTGAGACTATACGGGTGGATATACTGCAAGCCGGCACTTACAATGGAAAGACTTGGGTCGGCACGCCGCTCGCCGATGTCACAGGCTATATAAATTTGGTGCAGCGGGACATCGGTCAACTGACGACGGCAGGTGGCACGGTAAAAATCAATGCAGGCGGTTCAGTGGTATTGAATCCCGAGGCCTCAATTGACGTTTCTGGCGGTTATGTAGATTACCAGCCTGCCTTGGTCAGCACGACCAAGGTCGTCTATCAGGGCAATATCCTTGATATCTCTAAAGCTACTCCCGATCTGGTTTACGATGGTATTTACAAAGGGGTATTTACCCCAGAAACCAACACTTCCAAGTGGGGTGGCGACGCGGCTAAGACCCTTCAAAGTGCGAATCTTTTATTCACACAAGAAATGGTGGCAGGCTATACTCAAGGTGGCGATGCGGGATCGCTGATAATCAGCGCTCCCTCGATGGCCTTGGACGCTACGTTGACAGGCCACTCCGTAAATGGCGTTCGTCAGCGGGTAATTCCGGCCAAGTCCGGAGCCTTGAGCATCAATCTGCAGGGGCAATATGCTGATTCTCGGGTGCCGGGTGGATACTTTACGGATTCTCGATCCGCCCCGGAACTGCATATTGCGCATCAAGAAGCGCTCCCCGCTGCAGATGCTTTTCAGCTCGAAGTGGACGGGCTCCCCTCTCCACTCAAATCAGACCGTGTCGACACATTGGTTTTATCGCCCGATTTGATCACGCGCTCGGGGTTTGGTCGCTTGACGGTTGATAATCGTGAAGGGGATTTGTTCGTAGATAATTCCGGCAGTTTGGCGTTGCCTGCGAGTGGCGAGCTTTCGCTTTTCGGTAAAAATATTAGCGTGGAGGCCGATTTGACCGCGCCTGGTGGTAAAATCACTCTGGTTGCTGCCGCGGTTTCCCAAGGTTCAATTAACGAGGCTAGTATTACCGGCTCTGCGCCCCTTTCCGCTCCGAATCGTGGAGCGGTTAGTGTTGCCGGCGGTGTTCATCTTAGTGCCGCTGGAGTGCTGGAGAATGAAGTTTTGGGAACTGCAGAGGACGCCATGGTGGTGGGCGGAGGCTCCGTTTCCATTACCGGTTATAATGTCAGTCTGAATACCGGATCTGTTCTAGATGCGTCCGGAGGAGTCTATGCCGCACCTGGCAATAAATATTCCTACGGCAACGCGGGAAATATCGCTATTTTTGCCGGCCAGGATGCAAACGTCAAAAGTATCGTCGGCGGTAAACTGCTAATGGACGAAACGAGTCTGCTAGGCTATTCTGGTATCAAGGGAGGCAAGCTCACTTTGCTGGCTCCGGCGATTCAGATTGGGGTTGGAGATACGTCGTCGGCCACAACCGTGTTGGGGGCAAACTTTTTTAATACAGGAGGTTTTACCTCTTACGATATAAGAGGTCTTGGAGGTGTGGTTGATGCCGCTTCGGAGATTTATTCTCCCGGTGTAGTAGTGAAGGCGGGAACGGTAGTTGCGCCGGTCTCAGTTTCCTATTTAGCCAGCTTAGACGAATCTGCGCCCGAAAAAATTGCTTTAACAACCGGATTGCTGGAGCAGAGCCTTCGCCCAGCAGCTAGCGTCAGTTTCACCGCACCGGGAGTAAGGGACCCCTACAATAGTGGTAATTCTCTGGTTGTGAGGGGTGGGGTGGTCGTTGAGCCGACTGCCCTTATTCAAACTGATCCCGGCGCTAAAATTTCTCTGACCGGTGACACCGTAGACGTGCAGGGTGCTTTGATAGCGAAGGGTGGTGCGATATCTCTTAAAGGAGCATCCAACTCCAATAGCGTATTTCCATTTACCAATAATAACCAGGCGGTCGGGACGCTAACATTGGGTTCGGAGGCTTTGTTGGATGCCTCGGGCACGACGGTCATGCAGCGGGATATTTCCGACCGCTCCCTGCGAATTGGCCGGGTTCTTTCTGGCGGCGCCATCAGTTTATCCGGCAATATTCAAGCGGTGGCTGGTTCGGTCATCGATGTATCGGGAACTACTGCGACCTTGGATCTGGACCCTGTTTACAGTGGAGGGCTTAATCGCAACGGTTTAGATTTGGTGGCGACCCGGGTAGATTCCTCTGCGGGGACAGTTACCTTGGCTGGAACCCAGCAACTAGTTACGGCTGCCACCCTTCGTGGCGCTGCCGGCGGAGCCTCTGCGGAAGGTGGCAAGCTTGTCGTGTCGTCCGGTATCTATGTGCCGATCGTCGGTCCCGCTTTGACACAGCGTGATATCAATTTGGTAGTGACTCAGGCCACGGTCGACATGCCTGATATGTCGCGGGGTAATTTCGCTGCGGATAGTTTTAATACTAGTGGATTTGATTCCCTTACTCTTGGCGGCACCGTGCAGTTTTCCGGTCCGGTTTCATTGGAAGCTAGCCGCCAAATCGCGGTTGGCGGAAACGGGGTGATTTTCGGCGATGATGCAATTTCCCTAGCCGCTCCTCGGGTTTCCATTGGCACAGCACTTCAGAAGCCCCGCTTGGCTGATTCGGATGACATCAGGGCCTTCTATGATCTTAATAGCATGCCTTACTCGGTGCCTCCAGTGCACGGCGATGCGCGGTTGACAGTGAATGCCGATCGTTTGATCGAGGTTGGAAATCTAACGCTTCAAGGTTTCGGCGCGCTGCAGTTAAACGCTGAGGCGGGGGATGTGCGCGGCAGCGGCACATTAGATATCGCGGGCGATATTTCCCTGAAAGCAGCCCAGATTTATCCACCAACCGCCACGGTGTTCAGCATCAACGCTTATGATTACGAGACGGAGGGCGTGTCTCATGCTGGGTCAATCAAGGTGGAGAAGGGTGCGGTTGCCGGCGGACTCCCTTATTCAGCTGGTGGAACCTTGAATCTTCACGCTTCCTCTATTCGTCAAAATGGGACTTTGCGCGCTCCGTTCGGGGTTATTAATCTCGGCTGGAATGGCGTGGGGTTGTCGCCTATCGATCAGATTACCGGACTCCCGGTGCCCGCCTCGTTCTCTGTTTCCCTTGGCGCCAACAGCGTAACCTCGGTTTCGGCGATTGATCCGGCGACGGGACAAGGACTAATCCTGCCTTATGGGGCTTTTATTAATGGTAGCACATGGGTGGATCCGCAGGGAAGAGATATCACAGATTTTGGTCCTCCCGCGAAACAAGTGGTTCTTTCCGCAGCCTCGGTGAATTCAGAGGCGGGCTCCATTGTTGACGTAAACGGAGGGGGAGAGATTGTGTCTTCAAGGTTTAAAACCGGAACAGGCGGCAAGGTAGACATTCTAGCCGACCTCACCAGCTTCGCGATTCTCCCTGAATACAATGCTGCTTTCGCGCCTTTCGCTTCTTTTAATGATTCCGATAAAGGCAGGCAATTACTTGGAGATCAACTAGGTTATGTTAATGGAGGCTTAAGACCTGGTGATCGTATTTATCTGGACTCAGGCGCGGGTTTAGCGGCAGGGTTTTATACTCTGGTGCCGGCGCGTTACGCAGTATTACCCGGGGCCTTTTTAGTGACCCCTAAATCCTCTGCTCCGTTAGCTTCGGCAGCGGTGCAGCCAGACAAGAGTGTCTATGTATCTGGATATCGTTTCAATGATGCAGATGGCGCTCCTCAATCAGCCCCCCTGAGGTCTTTATTCGAGATCGCCGCTTCACCTGTAGTGCAAAAACGGGCGACCTATGAAACTCCCGCGGCGTCCGTCTTTTTCCGCGATAACGCAGCGCAACGCGCCGCCACCGTTCCCCGCCTCTCGGCGGATGCGGGTCAGTTAATTCTTACGGCGACAGAATATATGGCTTTGGATGGAAATATCCTAGCCCAAGCCGGTAATTCTGGTTTGGGTGGACGAGTGGATATCGACAGTCCTGTTGATATCCGAATTGCCAGTTCCGGAGCGATCCCGTTGGAAGGCGAACTTTTACTGGATGCCGGTAAGCTCAGTGCTTTTAGTGGCGCCAGCTTGCTAATCGGCGGGGTGCGGCAAACCACCTCCGAAGGCACGCAGGTTACCGTGGGGGCAAATTCGCTGAAGGTGGATAATGATTCAGTCCTTGGCGGTGCCGAATTGATATTGGTCGCAAAAGAAACTCTTGCCATTGGTTCTGGTGCACAAATCAAACAGACAGGGAGCATTGGCGGTGCGGCAGACGCCTTGATAATCGGAGCTTCGACGTCTGGGACTGGAGATGGAGTATTGCTTCGTATTTCCAGCGATTCCTCGGCAACGGTTAAGCGAAACTCTGTGAATTCTGATTCTAGCGCGGCGCTGAAGATCGCGGCAGATGCTTCTATACAAGGTGGTGCGGGTCTGATCTTGGATTCCACCGGTTCAACTCAAATCGACTCCGCCGCCACCTTTGGTGCCGAGTCTCTTACGCTGAATAGTGGTCGCATCAGCCTCCAGTTGGATGATTCGGGTGCGCTACAGCCCAATCCCGGGTTGGTATTATCGTTCGCCACATTGGAAGGCTTGCAGCAGTCTAGCACTCAGCTTTCTCTCCTCAGTTATTCCTCGGTCGATTTGTATGGAACGGGCCAAGTCGGTTCCGCCTCGTTCGATCAGTTGACGATTGGCGCGCCCACGATTCGCGGATTTAACAATGATGGAGGCGAGGTGTCCTTCGTCGCTGATAAGATTACACTAAACGGCGGAGTGGGTGGCACCGCAGTCTCCGGTGGTGCATCTGCGGGGGCGGTTTCGTTTAATGCGAACAATATCAAGCTGGGCAGCGGTCAACTGGAAATATCTAAATATGATCGGGTATTTATCCGGGCGGCAGACAAATTGGTTTTCAACGGCGCCGGCGGGCTAGAAACCGAGGCCAATATTGATATAACGACGCCTCTTATCACTTCCGAAACTGCATCAGTCCAGGGAATAACTAGCCGTGGATCGCTGACTATCACTAACCCTGATGAAGGGGTTGCCTCAGCTATCACCTCTGCGGGTCTTGGTGCGCGTTTATCCCTTGCGGGCAAATCGATAAGCGTGGATTCAGCCATCGCGCTGTCTAGCGGCCAGTTATCTTTGCAGACAACCGACGGTGACTTACGGGTCGGCGAAAAAGCGTTTGCCAAACTTGATGTGGGTGGAACGTCCCGATCTATTCAAGGTGTGGTTGTCACTACCAATGGCGGGCAGTTGAACTTGGGTGCCACGGGTGGTGACGTTGTGTTGGGAAATCGCGGAACACTTAACGTATCGGCGTTTTCGGGTGGTGGAAATGCGGGTGCGATTACGGTTTCGGCTCCATCTGGCATTTTTGAGGCTAAAGGAACCGTATTAGGCGTCGCTGGTGCCAAAGGTCAAAGCGGTGGATTTACAGCTGATCTCGGATCGTTTACTGAATCCAGCCTGGGCTCTATTGATGGAGTGCTCAATCGAGGTGGATTTGAGTTGTTCCGCGACTATCGCATTCGTTCCGGCAATGTGAAATTTGAAGGCCGCGTTTCAGTCTCTAAATATGAAGTATCTGTTGATACAGGTGCCTTGGAAATTGCAGGGGTCATCGACGCGTCGGGGCAAACAGGAGGCACGATCAAGCTCTCTTCACACGGCAATCTTAACATCTTAAGTCAATCCCTGCTAGATGTATCGGCGGATCAATTTAATAGCGCAGGCAAGGGTGGATCGATTCGACTCGAAGCCGGCGCTTCTCGCGACGGATTAGTTGACACTGCAGCGTCCCTTACTTTGGAGGCCGGCTCTACGTTGGATTTATCGGTTAAGGCCTCCCAATCAAATTTGGATTCTGCCTTCGGCCATGCTACCGGAATTTTATATTTGCGTGCTCCTCGTGATGCAACCGGGACTGATCTTGCCATCAACCCAATTCAGGCGTCTATTCTTGGTGTTTCAAGCGTGGTGGCGGAGGGCTTTAGGGTTCATGATTTGACCCCCGCTTCTGGCACCTCCGCTACAATCTCTAGCGATGAACGTTCTGTCGCTATGGCCGCCGCGACGCTTTTTGGAGATGCATCCTCTACCATCCTAAACCGCATCGCGGGAGGAGGCAATGCGAATACGTTCCATATTGAACCTGGTTTAGAATTCATCAACCGCGTTGGTGATATCGTCCTTGATGGTATCTGGGACCTTTCAACTGCTCGCTACGGCTCCGCGTCGGATTACATTAACCGCGAACCAGGTGATTTGACCATCCGGGCAGCTGGAAATATTGTTCTGCCATATGTAGCGGCCGGTTCCGCTTCGTTGAGTGACGGTTTTGGAGATGGAATTTCTACCGCTGATACTACCCAGAAATTATGGAATGCCCCTCTTTTGGCTTCTGGATCGAGATCTTGGTCATTTAATCTGGTTGCTGGTGCAGACCTCTCTGCCTCCCGCACTTCGGCCGTGCTTCCTGGCAACGCAGCCAATCCTGGGGCAGGCTCACTGCTTTTCGGCGATGGGGCGAATGAGTTTGCCACTAGCATAGGTGCACGTTATGACGTTTCTGCGGTTCCCCGATATTATCAAGTAATACGAACTGGCACCGGAGATATCTCCATTGCCGCTCGGGCCGATATTGAATTCCGCAACAACCTTGGGACAATATATACGTCTGGCACTCAAGCCGCTGCGATGGTGAACTTTGATGTGCCTAATACCGGATATAATGTCGCCTCCACCGAACTAGGCGCCAGACAATACGCCGACGAAGCTTACGCTGCGCAATACAGCCAACTGGGCGGCGACGTGAGCTTATCCGCGCAGCGTGATATTTTCCGAACTTTTGTCGGTGAAGTTGATTCGAGTAAGCAGATGCCTACTAATTGGCTTTATCGCCGGGGCAACTTAGATGATGCTACAGGTGAGTTTTCTGTCTATTCAAATACTGCGGCCAATGGTCCGCGAACACAGCGGAACTCAACTTCATGGTGGGTAGATTTCAATAATTTTTTCGAGGGGGTAGGCACTTTAGGCGGAGGCGATATCACTTTGTCCGCAGGGAACGACGTGGCGAACATTGATGCTGTTGCGCCGACCAACGCCCGTATGCCTTACGGCAAACCCGACGCTGGCAAATTACTTGAACTTGGCGGCGGCGGCGTGCGCGTGCGCGCGGGCGGGGACATCAGCGGAGGTGTTTATTATGTAGAACGGGGGGCGGCAGAATTATCTGCAGGCTCCAATATTACCACCAATTATACTCGCACGACCCTAAGGGTAAGCGACTATACTTCTCCAGCCGATACCCCCGAGTCCTCTTGGCTACCAACCACGCTGTTTTTAGGCAAGGGATCCTTTACTTTAGTAGCGGGCGGAGATCTTTCGGTTGGTTCGGTGGTGAATCCATTTCTTTTACCTGCCGGAATCAATAACAGTTATTTCCTTAAGAGTTATTTCAGCACTTATTCTGCGGATAGTTCCTTCTCGGCGGCATCCCTGACCGGCGACGTGAGCGTCCGATCCCGCAATTCGGGGGCTTCCAGCGGTTCCGTTTACGATTGGTATAATAACGTTCTTCGTCGCGACGTTGTGACTCCAAGTTCCACGACATCGGGTCGCAACCAACCGTGGCTTCGTTTGTATGAAAAGGACGTGACTGAATTCGCCGTGGCTTCTACGCTGATGCCTGGGAATGTTTCAGTTTCCGCTACGAATGGCGATATCAACTTGGTAGGTGAATTCAATTTGATTCCATCCGCGGAGGGTGAACTGAAGCTCATCGCGGCCGGTTCCCTTAACGGTCTAAATATCGTCGATACAAATCCGAGCAGCGGACTCCGACAGTGGGCGAGCGCTGTGCTTAATTTCTCGGATGCTGATCCTGCTCGTCTTCCTGATTCAGCTTCGCCACTCTCCCTTTCAGTTCGTGATATTCCAAATCCTAATGTGGTCAATTTAGTATCACGTAACTCTCCGGATCTTGCAGCTTTGGATTCTCTTTTTGCTGAATCAGGATCTTATCAAGGTGATGTATATGGGCGCTTGCAGACCAAGCAAAACTTACACGCCGCCAAATCTGTTCATTCCCGTGCAGTCGATGCGGTGCAACTTTTTGCTGGGACCGGAGATATTTCTGGACTTACATTATACTCAGCCCAGTTCGTCGAGATTCTGGCTGGTCGCGATATATCTGATGTGGGCTTTTATATACAGAATCTTAACGAATCTGATATCAGCATTGTTTCTGCAGGTCGCGATATATTATTGTATAATCCTGGTTCCGCTGGCCGCATTCTTGCGCAATCGGAAGGAAACATATTGCTAGGAAATAGTTTCCGTTCTCCCGGACCTGGCACAGGCAACCCCAATTCAGGTGATTTGCAAATCGGTGGTTCAGGCTCTCTTATGGTGCAGGCGGGTCGCAATGTGGATTTTGGCGCAACGCTCCCTCCTGATGATGGCATAACTGGAGGTTTGAAGTCGCCTGGCGACGGCACGGCGGTCGGTCTCAGCAGCATCGGCAATTTTCGCAACCTCGGTCTGCCCGAAACCGGCGCCGATGTCGTGGTCGGCGTCGGTTTGGGGGACGGTTCGGCCCTGAATCGTCAGGCTTTTGAATTGGCGTTTCTTAATCCCGCCAGTTCTGGTTCCAACGCAGCGCGTTATTTGCCCGCTTTGGCCGAGAAGCTGGGGTTAAGCGCGACCAATACCGACGCGATTTGGTCGGCTTATTCTGCTTTATCGCAGATTGATCGCGATCCCCTCACTTTAGTCGCCTTTAACCGAGTCTTGCGTGATGCGGGCCGCGATCATGGCAATCCCGAGACCGAAGGATTTGGCAATTACCAGGCCGGTTATGATGCTATCGCCGCTCTTTTCCCCAGTTCTGCTTGGGACGGTGATCTGCGCATCTCTTCGCGCGAGCTTCGCACTTTGGCCGGAGGAGACGTGGTGGTTTACGCGCCGGGTGGAGGCATCAACCTCGGCAGCGAGATTTCTAAATCACAGACTCCGCCGGGTATCATTACCGAGCGTGGTGGCGCTATTTCCTTGTTTACACACGATGATGTGGACATCGGCACGCAGCGTATCTTTACGCTTCGCGGGGGCGATGTCCTGATCTGGTCTACGGTGGGCGACATTGCGGCAGGTTCTTCGTCCACCACGATCCAGTCGGCTTCGCCCACCCGCGTGTTGGTCGACCCTCAGACTGGCGACGTAAAGACGGATTTGGCTGGCTTAGCGACTGGTGGCGGTATCGGCGTGTTGGCTGCTGTTGAGGGTGTAAAAGCTGGCGATGTCGATTTGATTGCCCCGGTTGGAACCATTGATGCGGGTGACGCCGGTATCCGATCGGCTGGAAATATTAACATTTCTGCTCTAACTGTTCTCAATGCAGCCAATATTTCCGCCGGAGGCGTGACCAGCGGCGCCCCCACCGTGGTGGCTCCGAACATCGCCGGACTTTCTGTCGCTTCGACCGCCTCGGCGGCGGCCAGTGCGACGGCGGCGTCTTCTACCCAAGCGGGCGGAAACCAAGCTGCGCCAGTGGCCTTACCCTCTTTGATTACTCTTGAGGTTTTGGGTTACGGTGGCGGCGATTCTTCGAATGAGGAGAAGCGTCGCGACCAGGCTGATGGGGTGTGATATTTGGCGTTTTCAGTCTTTTCCCCCTGCTCTTCGATAATTGGGCCTCGGGCCTAGCGCGATTTAGGCGTGATTTAGGGGCGCGTATCGGTATTCCCGCTTGCGTGGACTACGCTCACTAGAATGTCAAATCGCCCAGACACCTCGTTTAAAATTCCCGAAGCGCGGATTAGTTTTGTATGGGGAACACCTTCGTATGTCCCCGCGCCTTGGCGCTTTGGCTTGGTTTGCGTTTTCAGGCGCGGCAAGGCCAACGATGATCGGGGTTACTTCATACCGGCGATGGGTGCGCAGATTTATCCTCGGGTATTTTTATTTAGCGTGGCAGGTTTGCTTCGCTGGGGCGCGATTTTTTCTTTCGTCTTGTTTTTCGCGGTGGCGGGGGTTTTGCAGGTCTACTTATCGCGCGATTCCTTTAATGTTATCCGTTATCCCGACTTGGTTTGTCCGTGGCGCTGGGGTGAGCTTATTTCCCTGCGTGGGCGGGGTATGTTGGCCCAGGCGAAGAATCTACATGCCAAGGGAAGGCCGATAGAAGCATATCGTCTGCTGCGGGCTGGTCTAGAGCGTTATCCGCAGGATGGCGAGGCACGTTTTATACTGGCATACATCTATTTGGCTCTTGGGCAGCGTGGCCGGGCCGACGCCTTGTTATTCGAGGGGTTGGCGCGCGGCACTTGTGATCTGCGTTTTATTAAGGACGCCATTGCCTTATTGAGAGATTCCGACCGTCCGGATCGATTGATCGATTTTTGCCGGAAGGCACGTGCCCGGTCTCCGCAAGACGTGGAAGCGCGAAATGTTTTGGTTGAGACTGAAGCACTGGCATCCTTGGAACTGGGAATGCCGCAGGATGCGCTGGCCTTAATCGGCGATTTGCCGGACGCCCCGCCCGCGCTCCTTGGCCGGGTAAGGGTGCAGGCTTATCTCGCCCTAGGCGATGTCGACGCGGCTTTAGAGGCGACACGGGTTTGGAGCTCCACTGCTCCAAACGATCCCGAGGCATTGGCTATGGCGGTAGGCCTCAACCGGCAGGCAGGTCGCTTCGTAGATATGGATCGTCAACTCGTCGCGCTTCGGGCCTTGGCACCTGCCAACCCCAGTTTCACGGCCATGGGTATTGTGCAGAATCTCATAGCCGGGCGTAAAACGGAAGCTGAGGTCGCTTTTGAGCAGGCGGTTTTCCGCTTTGGATCGGATATCTCACTGCTGGAGTCGCTGGCCCGAGATCTGGGTAAAATTCATGAGTTCGAGATGTTGGATCGGCTGGAGATGGTTTTTAATGAACAGGGGTTCGACCGCCAGTTGGTCTGGTTTAGTCGGTTGAGCGCCCAGATGGAGTTATCCGACTGGGCAGGGGCGCAGCGCTCTATAGGCCTCATGGGGGAAAAGGATGCCAAGTTGGCCCCCAATATTCAGATTTTTCGTCAGACCAGTGAGGCCTTAGTCGACTACTGCCTGAATGGAAATCCTGCAGCCAAGTCCACCGTGCTTGATCTTTTGAGCCGGCATCCTGCAAAATTGAAACTTTATCTGGATATTTTCGATCGTATGGCGTCTTCGGCCCGTTGGGATGGCGCTCAGGATGTTTTGGTGCTGGCCGAGGGTGCCTTTCCTCAAAGCCGACAGATTCAGCAGCGCCGGAAGGTGCTTGAGCCGGCTTTGGCCGCTCTGACGGCAGCAGTGGCCGAAAAGGTTTTATCGAAAAATCCGCCTACCCCCGCCGAGCCAGCACCATCTAGTGACGCCCGTGTTTTATTGGGTCTTTTGTCCAAAACTGACGAAAATCCCGAATCAGCCCTGAAGACTATAGAGGCCGTGAGGCGCCAAGCCCCCCCGTGGTGGAAAGGTGAGACCGTGGACGAAGTGGAGCGGCGTGAGCTTGAATTTATAGTTAAAATCGATGACTTACCTCGACTTAAGCTAATGACCAATATGTATTTAAGGGATCAAAGGGCTAGTAGGTTCGATGCGGTTTGTAACCTCGCGGTGGCGGCGCGTCAGTCCGGCAATAAAGCTGCCGCCCAATTACTTATCGGGGAAATTTTGCGTCGGGAACCCCAAAATAACGCGGCTAACGCACTGTTGAAAAAATGGGCCATTTTGGAGGCGAAGGAGCGTAAATGAAGCGACTGAGGATATGGGTTTTGGCCCTTTTGCTCTTGGCTGGCGGTTTGGTGCTCAAAACCTTCCGTTTTTCCCCTTCGATTTCGCCTCTTTCTACTGCCGCTTCGGTAGATTTTGTCGACCGGAGCCAGCTCGCCCGCCTACCGGAAGTTTCCGTATTTCCGGCCGCTCCGTCTATTTCGGTTCCGCCTTTGCCGCCAACCGTCTCCCTTGGGGCTTCTGGGCCGGTCTTGCCTCGGCCCAATCCTATTTCGGCGATTCCCAACCTCCCGTCCGTTCCTCGTCCGCCCGCGTCATCTTCTGACTTGCCCCTCGTCGTGATTGCGGCAGAAAACGCAAAAACCTTTTATCCAGAACAAGTTGCCATGATGCGTTATTTAGCTGAGGATTTCTTGGCCGCTACGGAAAGCGCCCCCATACCGCAGGGGACTTCCGGACCCAAACGCGGGCGTCTACCCAAAACCGATTGGGAAC
Organism: bacterium; assembly: GCA_010027235.1. Lineage (GTDB taxonomy): Bacteria > Verrucomicrobiota > Verrucomicrobiia > Opitutales > Opitutaceae > IMCC26134_A. The sequence continues at coordinate 9,779 of RGVP01000019.1, read as the reverse complement.
GTGCCGTAGAATTAAGCGATGCGCGGTTTCAGGCTATGTTCGGCCAAGATGCATTCAATGCGTTTCAACTGGAACGTGCCGCGCAGGCGGCCGCCGCCCAGTAGTGCTTTCGCAGCAGGCTCTGCCTCCACCCAACAGTATAACCGAGACAGCATGCAGCCCCCACTCCGATAGTTGTTTAATCGAGATTTTTATGCCGCTCTGTTTGGTTCGCTTCCTGCATTTATCGGGAAATTCCTGTTTTTAGCTTTCGCTTTCACTCACTTTTTCTTCGTTCAATTTTATCTCTCAAATTTAAACCTATGCAACTGAATCTTCCCTTGGCGTTTGTGATGGGTCAGTCCCCCATGGAGCTGTTTGTCCACGGTGGCTGGATCATGTGGCCGATCCTGTTGGTCTCCTTCGTCGCGGTAACCGCGGTGGTCGAGCGCGTGCTCTTCATGTTCACGGAGTCCTCTCACCGGCAGGCCGCCTTGGTGGATCAGATGCTGGAGAAGGTGGAAAAGGGCGATGCCAACGGTGCCGTCAGCTTGGGCTCTTCTTCCCAAGACTATGTAGCCAAGGTCTTGGTTTACGCCCTGACCCATCGCGACCACTCCCTTACCAATGCATTTACCCGTGCGGCCAATCAGGAGCTAAACCGTTTTCAACGCGGGATCGCCGTTCTCGATACCTGCATCACCATCTCCCCTTTGCTCGGCCTCCTCGGCACGGTGCTTGGCATGATGAACACTTTCGGCGCCTTGGGCGATGGCGACATCGCGGCCAATGCCGGCAAAATCACCGGTGGCGTAGGCGAGGCGCTTATTGCCACGGCTACTGGTCTGTTTATCGCCATAATTGGTCTCCTCCCCTATAACGTGCTCAACGCCAAAGTTGAAGAGGCCCGTCATAATATCACCGACGCGGCCAACGCCTTGGAGCTGAATATCAAGAAAGAGGCCGCCACCCGCGCCCCCTTTCCGATGTCGTCCAAGGCCCACGCCTCGGCCTAAACACCCGCCCCCACCCACCATGGCAGGCGGCGGCAATCGCGGCGGCGGCGGACCGAAAAAGGCGCGCATCGAAATCATTCCCCTGATCGATGTGATTTTTTTCCTTCTGGCGACCTTCGTGCTCTTTACTCTTTCGCTCAATAAGAGCGGCGGGTTCTCCGTGGCCCTCCCGGCCACCCAGACAAGTGAACCGCGCGACCCCGGCTCTTCGGTGACCCTTTCGATTCGCGAAGACGGCACCCTCGGCTGGGATAAAGAACCCATCACCCTCGACCAGTTCCTCCTGCGCCTACAGGCCTACAAGCAGTCCCAGCAGGACCCCAAGGTCCTGATCAATGGGGATGAAAACGCCCTCTTTGCCCAAGTCCGCTACGTGGTCGACGAGGTGCGCAAGGCCGGCATCACCAAGGTCCTGATCGAAACCCGCATCCGTCCCGCCAGCTGACCCATGTCCTCCATTTTTGGCAGTCCCATCCAGCTGGCTCCGCTCAAGAAGGCCCGCATCGAAATCATTCCGCTGATCGACGTGATCTTCTTTTTGCTGGCGACTTTCGTGCTCTTCACCCTCTCGCTGAACAAGATCCAGTCGGTGCCCGTCAATCTGCCACAGGCTTCCGCCGCGGCCCCGAAGGATCAGGAAGACACTTCCGTGGTGATCCAAGTGTCCGATGGCGACGCTGCTTTCTGGAATAAGGAGCCTATCTCTCTTGCGGAAATCGCCCCGCGTTTGGCCAATTACAAGGCCAACACCCCGCTGCCCCGCGTGCTTGTGTCCGGCGACGACCGAGCCCGCTACGGCAACGTTATTAAGGTTCTCGACGAGGTCCGCCTCGCCGGCATTGCCACCGTCACGATCGAGACCGCTTACCGAGCCTCTGGCCGCTGAATCCATGAGCCGCGACCTGATCATTGCCCTGATCGTTTCCATCCTTCTCCACGGTGGGGCCGCCTTCAGCGGTTTCCTCTTCAAAAAGAAGGAAGCCGTGGTGGCGGTAGCCGAGATTCCCACCATCGCCCTGGACTTGCCGCCTCCCCCCGAGCCTGAGGAGCCCGAGGTCATCGAGGACGTCTCTTCGGATAAACCCGCCGAGGTCGCTGATCTCGCCCCCCCGATGCAAAACGACGTGCCCTCCGCCGTTATTGACTCGCCCTTCGTTCAGCAGATTCAAGCGCCTCCGCCCCCAGGTCTCAACCGACCCTCTGGCAGCATTGTTATCCCCACCAACACTCGCCCGGCCGTTACCTCCGGCAAGGGTCTGGGCAACATCTTCGACCTCGCCCAACTGGATAACAAACCCGAGGCCCGCGTCCGCATCAAACCGGTTTACCCTTTTGAGATGCGTCGATCCGGTCTTAAGGGCGAGGTGGTCGTCGGCTTTATCGTCGATTCCAACGGCGAGGTCCGTGACCCCTACATTGTGCGCTCCTCTAACCCCGGCTTCGAGGAAGCGGCCATCCAGGCCGTGCTTAAATGGAAGTTTAAGCCCGGTAAAAAAGGCGGCGTAGCGGTCAACACCCGCGTCGCCCAGCCCCTCTCCTTCAGTCTCAACGCCGAGTGACCATGCGCCGCCTCTTCCTCGTCCTCGCCCTCGCCCTGTCTCCCGCCCTGCGCGCTCAGGCCGATCTTCCTAAAAAGGAGATTTCGGAAAAGACATCCGGCTCTCTCGGTCAGCTAAAAACTTTCATCGACGCCAAGGACTACCCTAAGGGTCTGCTCCTGATCGACACCCTGCTGGCCAAAGCTGAGCCCGCGTCTTTCGACACTTACGTCCTTTCTCAGATTAAGGCCCAGATCCTTCTTACTCAGGGCAAACTCACGGACGCGATTGTCCCGCTGGAGACCTCTTTGCGCCTCGGCGAGAACAACGCCAATTTCTACGATGCCGCCGCCGAGCTCGAGCAGATGAACCTGCTCGCCCAGCTCCACTACCAGAAAGCAGCCGAGTTGAAGGATCCTTTCGCTCAAAAGGCCGGCTATCTGACCGCTTTGGACCTTATGAATCGCTGGCTGTCGAAGACGCCGAAGCCCACCGCCGATTCCCGCCTCTTCGCCGCTTCCCTCACCTACCAGCTCGGCTCTCTTGACCCCGCCAAGCCCGACGAGACCCGGCTCCGCGAGGCCATCGGCCACGCTCGTGAAGGCCTGCTGCTTTCGATCAATCCTACCAACCAACTCGTTCTCCTCTTGGTCGCCTGTCACCTCCAGCTAGGCGAAAATTCCCTCGCAGCCGAACAACTGGAGGCCCTCGCACTGCGTGACCCCAAAAGTGCCACCACCTGGTCCCAGCTTCAGTCTCTTTACCTCGCCGCCGCTGCCGAGAGCAAAGACCCCGAGGAGAGCCGCCGCCAAAATATCCGCGCCCTCCTCGTCATGGACCGCGCCCAAGCGCTTGGTTTCCTCAACACACCCAAGGACCACTACACCCGGGTCGCCATACTCTTTAACATCCAGCAATACTCCCGCGCCGCCGCCTTGCTTGAAAAAGGACTGGTCGATGGCTCGATCGAAAATCAAAAGCGGAATTGGGAGCTTTTGACCTCCGCTTACCAGCAGACCAGTCAGGACGAAAAAGCGCTCAACGCCATGCTGCGCGCGTGCAGTCGCTTTCCCCAGGACGCCGCGCTCGAGTTTTCCCTTGCCCAGTTCCTTTACAGCACCGGCAAGCTGCCAGAGGCTTACGCCCGCGCCGAAGCCGCTCTGGCCAAAGGCTTGGATAAACCCGGTCAGGCCCTAGTTTACCTCGCCTACCTCGCCTACGAACTTCAGCGCTACGACGAAGCCAAGGCTTGGGTGGAAAAAGCCCGCGCCGGCGGTGGGGTGCCCGCGGCTACCCTTGATCCCCTCGCCAACGCCATCGCCGAGGCCATCCGCGCCCGCGCCTAACCTCTCAGGACCCGAACCATGAATAAAGTCTACTTCATCGCGCCCCTGCTCCTGCTGGTGGTGTTCTCCGGTTTTTACACCGTGCACCACAACGGCTTGAAGGCCCGCGAAGCCGCCCGCATCGCCAAGACCGAGGCCGATCGTCAGGCCAAGCTCGACGCAGAGCAAGCCGCCCGCAAAGCCGCCATGGCCGACGCCATCGCCGCCGCCGAACAACGCAAAAAAGACAAGGTTGCCAAGGAGGCCCAAGACAAGCTCGACAAAGAAGCTCGTCAGGCTGCCATCGATGTCCGCGACAAGGCCTATCGCGAACAGGAGAAACTCTCCCGCCAGCTCGAAAAGCTCAAAAAAGACGTCGAAGTGGAGCAAGCCGCGCTCGCCAAACTCGGTGCCTCTCGCCAGGCCGCCGCCGCCGAAAAAGCCTTTCAAGAGGCCTTCGTAACCAAGGCTCAGGCCAACGTAAAAGCACTGCAAGCCCTGCTCGTCTCTTTAAACACCCCGCCGCCCGTTCCGGCTCCCGTCGCCAAATAAGGACCCGACCATGAACAAGCTCTATCTGATCATCCCCTTGGTGCTGACCCTGACCTTCACTGGGTTCTACCTGAACCATCAGAAGGAAGCCACCGCCAAGGCCGTTTGGGTTCAGGCCGAGGCCGCCAAAGCTGCCGCTGCGATCGCCGCTCAAAAAGCCGAAGTCGAAAAACAGGCTCGCGAGGACGCAGACCGCCGCACCGCCGAGCGCGTGGCCGAGGAGAAGAAAAAAGAGGACGAAAAACGCGCCAAGTGGGAGGCCCAGAGCAAGGCCATCGCCGATGACACTGCCAATTACATCGCTCAAACTGAGAAAAACGCTGCCGAGGTAAAGGCGCTTGAAGCCAAGTTAAAGAGCCTGCGCGAGCAAAAGGACCAGGCGATCCAGGCCGGCCTTGATTTCGACTCGGAGGTCGAAAAAGCCCGCATCGCCAAGCGCGCCTGTGAACTCGAAATCCAGCGGCTGGTCGAGATGGTCGCCCGCAAGAACGGCACCACCCTCGCCCCCGTCGCCGCCACTCCTTAATGGGCGGCAAGATCGTTTGTGACCTAAAGCCGTCCCCTTAGAAGGGACGGCTTTTTTGCGTGCCCCTCAGACCATCGCGAGGGCGCCGTCTGCGATAGTGAAGCGCACGGTTGCGCCGTCGGCAATCTCGCCCGCAACCAAGGCGCGGGCGAGGCGGGTTTCGACGTGTCGTTGCAGGAAACGCTTTAAGGGCCGCGCCCCGAAGACCGGATCGTAGCCTTTCTCAGCTGCCCATTCGCTCGCCTTTTGGTCAAAAACGACTGTCACGCGACGTTCCGCGAGGCGTTTGTTCAAATCAGTGACGAGGAGCGCGACGATGTGGGTGATCTCCTCCAGCGTGAGCGGTTTGAAGAGCACGGTCTCGTCGATGCGGTTCAGGAACTCGGGCCGGAAGGCGCGGCGCAACTCCGTCATCACGCTCTCGCGAACGCTCTCCGGGATGGTGTCGCCAGTCACGCCCTCAAGCAGGTGGCGCGAGCCGATGTTGGAGGTCAGAATGATGACCGTGTTTTTAAAGTCCACCGTTCGCCCCTGTGAATCCGTGATGCGACCGTCGTCGAGCACCTGCAGCAGGATGTTAAAGACGTCCGGGTGGGCCTTTTCGATTTCGTCGAACAACACGACCGCATAGGGCTTGCGCCGCACTGCCTCCGTGAGTTGGCCGCCCTCGTCGTAGCCGATGTAGCCGGGGGGCGCACCGACTAGGCGCGAGACGGAGTGCTTTTCCATGTATTCCGACATATCAAGGCGCACGAGTGCGCCCTCGCTGTCGAAGAGGGTTTCGGCGAGGGTCTTGGCCAGCTCGGTTTTGCCGACACCGGTGGGGCCGAGGAAGAGGAAGCTGCCGATCGGGCGGCGCGGGTCCTTGATGCCGGCGCGGGCGCGGAGGATGGCCTCGCTGACCAGTTGCACGCCCTCGTCCTGACCGATCACACGCTGGTGCAACACCTCGCCGAGGCGCAGAAGTTTTTCGCGTTCGCTCTCAACCAGACGGGAAACGGGGATGCCGCTCCATTTGGCCACGATGGATGCGACCTCGTCGGCCGAGACCTCTTCCTTGAACAGCTCGGTCTTAGCGGACTCGGTCTCGAGTTTTTTCAATTCGGCCTCGAGTTGGGGGACTCGACCGTGGCGGAGCTCGGCGAGTTTGTTTAGGTCGTAGTCGCGCTCGGCTTTCTCGAGTTGGATGCGGGTGGCGTCGAGGTCACCGCGGACCTTGCGCACGCGTTCTACGGACGCTTTTTCGGCTTCCCACTTGGCGCGCAGGCCGGCGGCTTGCTCGCGGGCGTCGGCGAGTTCCCGGCTGAGGCTCTCGAGGCGGAACTTTGACGCCTTGTCTTTTTCGAGTTTCAGGGCGGCCTCCTCAATTTCGAGCTGGAGCACGCGGCGCTGAAGAGCGTCGAGGGCCTGAGGGGCGCTGTCCATCTCGGTGCGGATCATGGCGCAGGCCTCGTCGATCAGGTCGATGGCTTTATCGGGCAGGAAGCGGTCTGCGATGTAGCGTTCGGAGAGGGTGACGGCGGAGACGAGTGCGTTGTCCTGAATACGCACGCCGTGGTGTAGTTCGAAGCGCTCCTTTAGGCCGCGCAGGATGGAGATGGCGTCCTCGGTGGAGGGCGGTTCGACCAGCACGGGCTGGAAGCGGCGCTCTAGGGCGGCGTCCTTCTCGATGTGTTTGCGATACTCGTCGAGCGTGGTCGCGCCGATGCAGTGCAACTCGCCGCGCGCGAGCATGGGCTTGAGGAGGTTACCGGCGTCCATCGCGCCCTCGGACTTTCCGGCGCCGACGATGGTGTGCAGCTCGTCGATGAAGAGCAGGATGCGCCCTTCGGCGGCTTTCACCTCGGCCAGCACGGCCTTTAGGCGCTCCTCGAACTCGCCGCGGTATTTCGCGCCGGCGATGAGCGAGCCCATGTCCAGCGAGTAGATAATCTTGTCCTTCAGGCCCTCGGGCACGTCGCCGCGAATGATGCGCTGGGCGAGACCCTCGACGATGGCAGTTTTGCCCACGCCGGGTTCGCCGATGAGAACGGGGTTGTTCTTCGTTTTTCTGGAGAGGATGCGGATGGCGCGGCGGATCTCGTCGTCGCGCCCGATCACGGGGTCCATTTTGCCCTTCTTGGCCTGCGCGCAGAGGTCGATTCCGTATTTGGAAAGCGCGTCGTAGGTGGATTCAGGCTGGTCGGACGTCACACGCTGGTTGCCGCGGGTGGCTTTGAGCGCGGCGAGGACTTTGGCGCGGTCGAGGCCGAAGGATTTGAGGAACTTGGCGAACGCATCCGGTCGGGCGACCTCGACCAATCCGAGCAGCAGGTGCTCGGTGGAGACGAACTCATCCTTGAGGTTCTTCGCCTCGGTCTCGGCGCGGGAGAGGGCGTCGTTTACGGCCTGGGTGACAAAGACCTTCGAATTATCGGTGCTGCCGGACGCGCGGGGCAGGCGTTCTAGTTCGCGTTCGGCGGAGAGTTGGAGCGCGCCCACGGTGAGTCCGGCTTTGTCTATAAGGGCGGGCACGATACCGTTTTCTTGGGCAAGGAGAGCGAGGAGCAGGTGCCACGAGTCGACTTCGACGTGGCCGTGGCGGCGAGCGACGGCTTGGGCCTCGGTGATCGCTGCGCGGGACATTTGGGTGAGGTTTTCTGAACTCATGGTCAGTTCTTCTTCGCAGGCGGCGAGCCAGCCTCGTTTTTGGGGTGTTCAGAGGGTGAGGGTTTCGGCGCATTCAGCAGCCAAGGGCGAACTGGCCCGCGCGTGGGCGAGGGATGAGTCAGGAAGGCCCAAAAGCGAGACGGTCCGCGTCCCGCCTGAACTCACAAATCGAATGATCCCCGATTGAGTGAAGTGTGGTCAGGCTCGTCTTTTGCACGGGCATATGCGCGAGTAGCGGTGCCTTTGGCGTTTGCCCCCAATGCCCATGAACTACGACTTCGCCGCCTTTGCTGCCGACTTTCCTTGGTTTTTCCCGCTCTGCGCGGCGCTCTTTGGCGCCATCGTGGGCAGTTTTCTCAACGTGGTGATTTATCGGATGCCGCTGGAGAAATCCATCGTTACGCCGGGTTCGCAGTGTGGCTGCGGGCGACCCATCGCTTGGTTCGACAATATACCGGTGTTTTCGTGGTTTATCCTGCGGGGCAAGGCGCGCTGCTGCGGGCGGCCCTATTCTTTTCGCTACGCCTTCGTCGAGTTGCTCACAGCCGCGTTATTCTGGGGCTGTGCGGTGCAATTCGCGCCGGCCAAGGCTTTGCTCGGCATGCTCTTTCTGGCCTGTTTGGTCTGCGCGACCTTTATCGATCTCGACCACATGATCATCCCGGACGTGTTTACCATTGGTCTCGGAGTGGCGGGGGTCGCGGTTTCGCTGGCTTGGCCAGCGCTGCACGGGGTGCAGGCGGACCTTTCCCTGCTGGCGCATCTGCGCTCGGGCGGAGTCGCGTTGGTGGGTTTGTTGGTCGGCTCCGGGTTGGTCTTGTGGATCGCGCTGGTGGCGGAGGCGGTTCTGAAAAAGGAGGCGATGGGTTTTGGCGACGTGAAATTTGTTGGCGCGATCGGGGCTTTTTGCGGCTGGCAGGGCGCGGTTTTTAGCGTCTTTGGCGGGGCCATCGTGGGCACCGGGTGGGTTGCGGTCGCCTGGCTCTGGCAACGCATCTCCGGCCAAAGGGCCCCGATCGCACCGCGCGCGGAAAGTTCCGAGGGCGTGGCGGCGGAGGAACTGGCGCTAGGGGTCCAGGTGCCGTTTGGCCCCATGCTGGCGGTGGCGGGCGCGCTCTATTTTCTCGGCGCCGACCGGTGGTTTGACTCCTATCTGGGAACCTTGACGGAGTTGTTCTAGTCTGAAGGGACCATGCGCGCGTTTCGACTCCTAGCGGTGGCCCTTCTGCTCCTTGGCCTGACGTGGACGGCGCGCGCCGCTACGTTTTCGGCTGAAGCGAAGGTCGCGCTGGAGCGGGCGCGGGCGGCGGAGGCGCGTTTTGCCTTGGCGGAGGCGCTGGAGCTTTACCGCGAGGCGGACCGGCTCGCGCCCGGAAATTCCGTTATCCTCCAGAAAATCGCCCAGCAGCTCTCCGATCTCAGCCTCGACGCCGCGAGCGACGCCGAGCGGAAGACCCAAGCGGAGCAGGCCCTCGCCTACGCCCGGCGCGCGGTCGAGCTCGCGCCTGAAAACGCCGTCAACGTGCTCTCGCTCGCGATTTGCTACGGCAAGATGGGCATCTACGGCGACACTCGCGCCAAGATCGGCTACTCCCGGCTGGTCAAGATCGAGGCTGAGCGCGCCGCCGCCCTCGACCCGAATTACGACTGGGCGCAACACGTGCTCGGGCGCTGGCATTACGAGGTCGCCGACCTTGGCGTGGCCAAACGCTTTTTCGTGCGCCTGATCTACGGCGGTCTGCCGGCGGCGTCCTTCGAGGAAGCGATCCGCCGATTGGAGCGGGCGGTCGCGCTCGCGCCCAACCGCGTGCCGCACCACCTTGAACTCGGCTTCGCTTTCCTCGCCGCTGGACGCGTGGCCGACGCGCGGGCGAGCTTCGCCCGAGGCCTGGCCCTCCCCTCGACGGAGCTCTACGACGAGTCGTCCAAGCAGCGCGCCCGCGAGGCCCTCGCCCGGTTCTAGGGAAGTCTTGCGACTTCCGCTGCCGGACCGCCGATGCGCAGCGTTGACGATTGGCGCGTCTTCGTGCCTTTCGGCCTGCAAATCGGTGACTCCGCCGCCCCCCCTCTACCTTCTCTAGCGATGCCCAAAGGCAAAAAACCGTCCGAAGACCAACCCGAACTCCCGCTCTCCGGCCCCGGCGGGTCCGCCGACTCCGCCCCCACTCCGGTGCCTTATCCCCCTGTCCCCGTC
>RGVP01000180.1 GCA_010027235.1 bacterium | reverse complement strand
TGGCCAAGGGGTCTGCCGGGTTGCCGAGTTGCTGCAGCAGTTTGATGCGCGCCTGAATGAGGGCATCCAAGGTCGCACTGCTGTCCTGCAAGACGAAGGCTTCCGCAAAGACGACACGCAGGAAGTCGGCGCCCCACAGCGCAAACATGGCTTCAAGTTGACTGGTGGTCGGGGCTGTCCCATCCAGCCAGCGCTGGGCGGTGCTTACTGAAACCCGGAACTGCCCAGCAATCAACTTGGCGCGGTCGCGAGGATATCGTTCACGTAGGAAGACCGCGGTGCGCGGCCCGATGCCGCTTGGAAGCTTATCCTTGGCCATGGGCTTAGTTGTGCAGCCCCAGGTTGTACTTCTGCGCCCCGGCGTCGATCGCGAACCGAGGCACGCAGCGCCGCACAAGACGGCTCTCCCCCGCCGATACCCTGTTGGTTGGCGCCAACGCGGCCCACGTCCCAATCTTTGGGACGGCCATGATGTTCTCCAGGTCGGCAGATTGGGCCAGGTCCGCATCGGCGGACAGCTCACTCAGTGGAACGGCAGTCATCACCTAAAATTATCCCCGCCGACCAGACGCTCCTTCGATAGTATTGCATAGCCGCAACAGCCATGCGCGCATCCGATTGCGCCGCTTCTTCTCCTCAACCCCTGCGCGCCCCCGCGCGGGATCATACTTCGTCAACAGCGCAGCCTTGAGTTGCTGATAGTCTGCGTCCCCATTCACCAGTTCCGCAGCGCGCCGCTCGGCAGCGGTGGCTCTCGCCTCCATGCTGACCAAGCGCTGCCTCATCTTAGCGAGGGCTGCCATCTCGCCACTGGGTAAAGAGGGCGCCATCGGGACGGTAGGTTTGAGCTTGCTGTCTCGTGTCTCATTGACCGGCGGACGCTCCGGCCCTCCGCCAAACCCCAGACCAGCATTCCCGCTAGAAGGCACAGACTTGGCAGTGGCGGAATGTTCGCTGCCCAACGCAGCGGCCCCCGCGATGAACTCGTCCCTGCTCCAGAATGCCCAGTTGCATCCCATGCGGTCGACATAGTCGATGCGCCCACGGGAAATACGAACGGCATAGCCGTTTTCGTAAAAGGTGTTCAGCGCTCGCTGAATGCTGGGTTCATGCGAAACGGCATCGGTCCAGACCATAGAACGACGAGGCACCGAGGGTCGGCCCATCGCCTCCCAAGCATGGAAAGCGCAGGCAGTATCAAAATCCTCAAGGGTCTCGCACAACCATTCACGGCCGGTCCGCGCAGTTCGCAGCAGCATCCGATCCTGGTGGAGGTCCACATCGTAGCCCCCCGCCTGGAGCAGGGCTAATGCATTGCGAAACCTGAGCGTGTTCTGCGCATTATCCACCCACATCCGAGTTGCCCTTCAAGCGCCATGAGCCAAGCACAACGGCACCGCCACCAGGCGATGATGCTCAGGTAGTCTCATGGATGTGTCATTCCGTCGGCGCCCATAAATCGCCAGGCTGCGGCCGCATTCTCACCTACGGCGCCGAAACCTGCAACGATTTTGACCTGTCAGAACATGACAGGCCGCACTGCTTGCCCACCTGCTTGGGGCTGAAGGGGTCGACCTACCAGCCCAGTTTCCACAGCAGTTTTTGGGTTAAGGTCTGGCGAGGAACCGTGTCGCTCAGCGCCTGTAGCAATGTCGAGACGCGTTCCTCGTGCAGGGGCGTCTTAGGCGGGGGCTCATACCGGCCGCTACTGCGCGCTGCAGCAAATTCCGTGTCATCGCCACGACGCGGCACCCAGTCCAGCCCACCCCACCGAAAGTTGAGTTCGTGCATCTGTCGTGCCCTGGCCAAGGGGTCTGCCGGGTTGCCGAGTTGCTGCAGCAGTTTGATGCGCGCCTGAATGAGGGCATCCAAGGTCGCACTGCTGTCCTGCAGGACGAAGGCTTCCGCGAAGACGACACGCAGGAAATCAGCGCCCCACAGCGCGAACATGGCTTCGAGTTGGCTGGTGGTCGGGGCTGTTCCGTCCAGCCAGCGCTGGGCGGTGCTTACAGAAACCCGGAACTGCCCGGCAATCAGCTTGGCGCGGTCGCGAGGATATCGCTCCCGTAGGAAAACCGCGGTCCTCGGGCCTATGCCGCTCGGAAGCTTATCCTTGGCCATGGTCTTAGGTCTCCAGCACTGGGGTATCAGTTCGGCGCCTGCTGACGGTCATGGTTGTTTCCTTGCGGCTATGAGCAGCGCCTATTCAAGGTGATCGGTCCCGGTCATATCGGCATTTTCAGGAGCCGGGGGTAGCCACCGGTCCAGCAAGGGCCCGACATATTCCTTGCCCAACATGTGCCCACTTCCTTGGACGATCGTAACGCTCACTCCTAGAAGTTTGCCGAGCATCCGCACGTTTTCGGGATTGCTCTGCCAGTCCTCCGAGCCGACATGAACCTCACATATGCGAGGCACGGGCATTTCGCCTTTCATAGCCAGTTCGCGGATTTTGCGCGCTCCGGGGGGTATGAAGCCAAGGTTTGTGTTTGCGTCTCTGAAATCACCGACAATGGGTGATAGTAACAGAACTCGACCGGGGAAGGGAGAAAGCTGGGCTTGCGCATGAAGAAAGAGATACGCCCCATACGAATTGGCCACCACGCAAGCACAGCTTCTCCAAAAATGGCTTTCTAAGTCCGTTGCAATTTGATCGACCTGCGCCTTGAAAGAGCGATTGATAAATTCGCCACGAGTTTCCCGGCCGGCGACATTGAAACCTCTGTCGATGAGTCCCTGGCCCAGACCAGTAGAAATTTGCCCGCCGCGGCCCGGCAAGTAATATATTGCGGTATCGAGCGCTTTGGACACAGCGACTCCTTTTTCTTGCCTGTTCCAAATTAAGAATTCAGTCTGGGTCTCGGGCCGCATAAGCTGGATGTGCGATGCTGATGAAGGTGATCGGTCCCAGTCATCGCGCTATCGCCCTCGGTGATCTGCTCGCCAGTCCCACGGCATCTCGAAGCGGCTGGCCCAAATGCCGCGCTTCGCCTGATGCGCGACCTCCTCGTCACGCACGTAGTCGATAGTGTAGCGCCGATAGGCCACGGCCCAGCCATTCACTGCCATCCAACGACCGATATCCTGGCCGCCTCTACGGCAAACGGCCACCATGCGCCGGTAGCGGTCCCAGTCTCGCTGCTCACAAAGGACCGTCGCACGCCCGATCATATCACTGAGTTCCAAGGCTGCGCGCTGGCCGCAGTGCCAGTCTCTCCCCGCTGCGTCGACGCAGATCTGCCTGCTCTCGGGGGCATCGACGCCGAACAGGCGAATGCGCTGACCGTGGATTTCGATTGTGTCGCCATCGATAACACTGGCCACGCCGACGACCGAAGTTTGTGCGTCCGCGACGCCGGCGAGGGCCATTGCCGGAAGGGCACCAAGCAAAAAGCCTCTCATGGGCTGGCCCCCTAGCCGGGCCTGCGGATCGCCTTTTGGTCTGGCCAATATGATCTCCCAGTCGGCGGGTTGCACCGCGTCCGCGTGATTACGCAATCGATTGTATGGTGCATCGCTCATGCCGCCCCGGTCCAGTCGAGTGGCGGCGCATCGTGGCGCCCCCTCCCCCGCAGAAAAATACATCACGACACGTCAAGTTAATTGACATGTCGAATTGCTTGATGTCTAATCTCCCCATGATCACCACCGAGCCCTCCCTCTCCGACCTGGCCGCCGCCTCGGGCATCGAGGCGCGCACAATCCGCTCTTGGGTCGCGCAGGGCCTCCTACCCGCGCCGCTCAACCGCGGCCCGGCAGCCCGCTACCCCGCCGATACGCTCGAAAGGGTCCTGGCCATCCGCACCATGCGGGATGCGCTGGGCATGCCTTTGGCCGAAATTCGCAAGGAACTCCTGGTCGCCAGTCAGGAGCAAATCCGCGGATATGCCAGCCGTGCGCAGGGGCTGGCTCCGATGGCCCGGCCGCAGCCGTCCGCTTCCAGCGCTCTCGATTATATTGACGCCTTGAGGGCGGGACCCAAGGCCCCCTCGCGGTCGGCGTTGCTCATGGACGAGCCGCTGACCCCGCAGCCCCTGCAAGGCTTCGACGCCCTGGAGCACCGCCTGGGCCAGGGCAGGGCCCCTCCAGCCCGCAAGGCCCGTGCCGAGGAGTGGCTGCGCATCCCCATTACCCCCGACGTCGAATTCTCCGTCCGCGCCCCGCTCGATGCCGAGCAGCGGGTTCGGCTGGAGCGCTGTGCCGACCTGATCCGTGACATCCTGCTGGGAAGAGACCGATGACCAACAACACACTGACCCTCACCGCCGGCCTTGACCGGACCCGTGCCTGGGAGGAGGGCGGCTCGGTCCGCTACCTCGTGGCGGAACTCGCCGCAGAAGGGGCGACGACGCC
>RGVP01000179.1 GCA_010027235.1 bacterium | reverse complement strand
CTGGTTTTTCTGCGGACCGGCGTAGTGCTCTCGCCGGCGGGCGGGGCCTTGGCGAAGCTTTTGCCTGCTTTCCGGCTCGGGCTTGGCGGTCCGGTCGGGGATGGGCGGCAGTGGTGGTCGTGGATATCGATTGATGATCTGGTCGGGGTGATCGGGCACGCTTTGCGCGTGGAGGGGGTGCGCGGACCGGTAAACGCGGTCGCACCGGAGCCGGTGCGTAGTGGCGACTTCGCGGCTGCCTTGGGTGCGGTGTTGCGGCGGCCGGCCTTTTTGCCGGCACCGGCATGGGCCTTGCGTCTGGCGCTAGGCCGCGGGCTGGCCGACGAGGCCCTGCTCGCCAGCCAGCGTGTGGAGCCGGGGGTCCTGATGGCGACGGGCTACCGTTTCCGTCATGAAAACGTCAGGGCGGCGTTGCGTCATGTGCTGGGGCGGCTTTGATGGCGGGTTTTCGCGCACGCATGCATCACCAGACACTTATCATCGGAGCAGGAATAGCGGGTTTGCTGGCGGCACGTTCGCTGCAGGATGCGGGCGCGAGGGTGACGGTTCTGGAGAAGAGTCGTGGCCTAGGCGGCCGTCTGGCGACAAAGCGGGTGGGGGATGCAGTGTTCGATCAGGGGGCGCAGTATTTTACGGTCAAGGACCCGCGTTTCGCCGCTTGGGTGGACTGCTGGGAGACGGCCGGAGTGGTGGCGCGCTGGCCGGACGGAGAGCGCATGCGTTACGTTGGTCGTCCCAGCATGACGGCGGTGGCCAAGGTTCTCGGCGAGGGCTTGGATATCAAGCGCGAGCACAAGGTGACCGCCATCGGTTCTTGCGGCGACCATTGGTGCGTGGACGTGGAGAACCACGGCTGCCTGCGGGCGGAGCGGATCATCCTCACCGCGCCGGTGCCGCAGGCCCTGGCTTTGTTGAAGGCGGGTGAATTTACTTTACCGGAGGCTTTGGCGACCCGTTTGGCGGCTGTGAGCTACGATCCCTGTCTCGCGTTGTTGGTGACGCTAGGCGGGCGTTCCCGGCTGCCCGCGGAAGGGGTGCGGCGCGAGGCCGGGGCAATCCGCTGGGCGGCAGATAATCAGGCCAAGGGGGTGTCGCCGAACGTGGCGGCGGTGACCCTGCACCTTGCGCCCGATTTTTCCACCGAGCACTATGGTCGCACGGACGCGGAGGTCTTGGAACTCGTGCGCGCGGAGGCCGAGGATCTCATCGGCGCGCCGATTGCGGGGGCGACGCTTCACCGTTGGAAATTCAGCCACGCCCGAGTAACCGACCCAGAGCCTTTTATCTGGTTACCGAAGGTGCGCCTAGGTTTCGCAGGCGATGCCTTGGGCGGTCCACGCGTGGAAGGTGCGGCGCTCTCGGGCCTAGCGCTTGCCGAGTGCGTAAAGGCCGAGTTGGCGCGCGGATTGGCCTGAACTCCGGCTGCGGGTATGCATGATGTGGTCATAGTCGGGGCGGGGCTGGCTGGTTTGACATGCGCTCGGGCGTTGCGGGCGAAAGGGGCCAGTTGCGTAGTGCTTGAGGCGGGCGACGCGGTGGGCGGGCGGGTGCGCACCGATGAGGTGGCGGGTTTTCGGGTGGATCGGGGTTTTCAGGTGTTGCTCACGGCCTATCCAACCGCGCGGCGTTGGCTCGACTACACGGCCTTGGGCTTAGGGAAGTTCGAGCCGGGAGCCTTGGTGGCTACGCCGGATGGTGAAGCGAGGGTGAGCGATCCGTTCCGGCGCCCGTCTGGTTTGCTCGAGACCTGGCGCGCTCCGGTCGGCACGACGGGGGACAAGCTTCGCATTGCGGCTTTGCGGTTGGCATCCACGGCGGGCGCCTCCGAAGCGGTCTGGCTCAAGGGCGAAGGCAATGACGGCGCTATGCGCACGACGGCGGCCGAGCTGGCGGCGAGGGGATTTTCACCGGTGATGCTGGAGCGGTTTCTGCGGCCGTGGCTGGGCGGGATTTTCCTCGAGCGCGAATTGGCGACGCCGGCGTCGATGTTGTTTTTTGTCTACCGGATGTTTTCGCTCGGCTACGCGGCCCTACCGGCGGGTGGGATGCAACGCATCCCCGAGCAACTCGCTGCCGCGCTCGGGGCGGAGGGTGTGGTGCTGCGCGCGAGAGTCGCTCGGGCCGGGGCCGGCGCGGTGGAACTGCTCGATGGTCGCATCGTGCCGGCTCGGCATGTCGTGCTGGCGACCGAGCGGGAAGAGGCTACTCGTCTGGTGGATGAAATCGGCGGCGCGGCTTGGCGAAGCGTTATTAATGTCCAGTGGTCCGCCGCGCGCAGTCCTATGGGGGGCGAACCGGTGCTTTGGTTAAACGGCCGTGGCCGCGGTATGATCAATAATCTGGTGGTGCCGACCGATGTGGCCGCTGGCTACGCTCCCGCTGGGCAGTCTCTGGTCTCGGCTACGGTGCTCGGCGATGCGCCCGAGGATGAAGAGGAATTGACCCACGCTCTGGGGCTGGAGCTGGCGGAGCGTTTTGGGGAGGAGGTCTGGAACTGGCGCCCGCTGGCGGTGCGGCGCATCCGGCGGGCGTTGCCGGTGCTGGGCCGACCTGGGACTGGGCACGGCCCTCGCGAACTCCGCGACCGGCTGTGGATTTGCGGCGACCACCGCGCCTCGGCTTCGATCGAGGGGGCCATGGCCTCCGGCGAGGCCGTGGCAACGACGATCCTCTGTCGTATCGGACTCGGAAACGACGTCGACCGGCGTTAAAGCATAGGGTTTTTACCCTTGGGCTATCTGGGTATGGAGCAAGGTTGGCTCTGGGTAAGTATTACCTGCCGAGCTGGGGTGGTGGCATGGGTGACTGGGTAGTTTTTGAAAATTATTTGGGTAAACGATCTAGGGCATAATGAGGCACCGACCGTCTGCCGGAAAACCGGCGTCAAAACTAGAGTGGGGACATGAAATCGCCTGCCCTCTTCCGCTTTCTCCGACGCTTTGTTGGTAGTGCGATTTTGATGGTTTCGGCGCTCAGTGCCTCCGCCCTTCCGGCCAATCTCCGGCACATGATTTCGGCTAAGTCCGTGGGCCCCGTTTCGCTGCCGGTGGCGGTTTCGGATGCCATGACCCTCGCCTCCAGAAAGGGTGACCGGGTCGTGCGCGTCGAGGGCAGTTCGATGCTCCCTTATTTCGGCGACGGTGCGGTCTTGGTGGTTCGTAATGCCGCCGTCGCGACCCTGCGTGAAGGCATGGTGGTTCTTTACCGTAACCGCTTCAACGAGTTGATCGCCCACCGTATCGAGCGCCGCAGTGGCGAAGGCTGGCTGGTGCGTGGGGCCAATAACACCGAGGCCGATAGCACCGTGGTCACATCGGCTAACCTGCTCGGCACGGTTTACGCGACTTTCTACACCGATGCCGTCGCCGCCGCGGGCACTGCCGCGACTGAGGTCGCGCTGGCCGCTCCGGCCCGCTAATCGGTTCCGGAAGCGAGGGCGGCTTCAGTAAGTCGGGATCGCTGGGTCGATGCGTGCCGACCAAGCATGGATGCCGCCGGCCACATTGCTCACCCTAGGGTAGCCTTGGGCGCGGAGCCACTCGGTGACGCGCAGGCTGCGTCCGCCGTGATGGCAGTGAACGAGCAGGTGTTTGTCTTTGGGCAGGGCGGGGGAATCCACGTGCTCGGGGATTTGGCGCATGGGGATAAATTCCGCGCCTGCGATGCGGGCCGTTTGGTGTTCAAACGGTTCGCGCACGTCAATCAACGCCGTGTCCAGGGGTCGAGCCGCGAGCAGGTCGCGAGCCTCCTCGACGGAGATTTCGAGTGGAACGGGGACAGAGGGTTTATCGGCCATGTGGCGAAGCTGCAAAACCCGCGCGGGCGGTGCAACTGCGGCGTTGCGCAGGGCGAAGGCGGGCGCCGTAGTTTCCCGCATTATGGCCAACGCCAAAACCGCGAAACCCTCCAAATCCGCGAAATCCGCTCCCGCCGCTGCCTCCGAGCCTTACGTCGTTATCATCGCTGGCGGCAAGGGCGAGCGGTTCTGGCCCCAGAGCCGCGCCGCGCGCCCCAAGCATCTGCTGCCGGTGGTGGGCAGCACTCCTCTGCTGGTTCAGACCCTCGAACGGGTTCGGGGGATCGCGCCGGCGAAAAATACTTTTGTCATCACCAGTGCCTTGCAGGCGCGCGAGGTGGCTCGCGTGTGCCGCGGGCTGATCCCGGTGGCAAACGTCGTGGTTGAGCCCGCCGGTCGTGACACCGCGGCGGCAGTCGGCCTCGCGGCGGCCTTGGTAGGCGCGCGTGATCCGCAGGGAGTCTTTGCAGTGTTGCCGGCGGATCATGTGATCCACGATACGAAGGCTTACCAACGCGATCTGCGGGCAGCTTTCGCGGCGGCCGGTGCAGCGGAGGTGATGGTGACGATCGGCATCGCACCGACCGAGCCGGCGACCGGTTTTGGCTATATCC
>RGVP01000178.1 GCA_010027235.1 bacterium | reverse complement strand
TTTTCGTTTCTGCGGTGGTGCCATGGGCTCGGCGGTGGGCGAAAAGATCACCCGCGCGATCGAGCGCGCGCTGGCCGAAAAGACGCCCTGTCTGATTTTCTCGGCCTCGGGTGGCGCACGCATGCAGGAGGGCATTTTCTCGCTCATGCAGATGGCTAAAACCAGTGCGGCGCTCGGCCGCCTGGCCCGGGCCGGCCTGCCCTACATTTCCATCCTGACCCATCCGACCATGGGCGGCGTCACCGCCAGCTTCGCGGTGCTCGGTGACGTCAATATCGCCGAACCCGGTGCGTTGATCGGTTTCGCTGGGGCGCGAGTTATCAAGGACACGGTGAAGCAGACCCTGCCGGCGGGTTTCCAGACGGCCGAGTTTCTCGAGAAAAAGGGCCTCATCGACCTCATCGTGCCCCGCCTCGAGATGCGTGACACCCTGCGCGACGTTCTTTCCGCCCTGCATCTGCGCAAGGCCCCGGCCTCGGTGGCCTGAGTGCGGGGGCGGTCCGGTGCGGTCCGCCCGTGATCCCTCCGATCCGTGAGCACGGAGACCTCCCCGAGTGACGCGGCAGACTATGCCGCAATCTGCGAGCGACTCTACGCGCTCAAGGCGTGCGGTGTCTCGTTTGGCATCGACCGTATGCGCGCCTTTGCCGCCGTGCTCGGGCATCCGGAGTGGGCGATACCGGCGCTGCACGTAGCGGGCACGAATGGCAAGGGGTCGGTCGCGGCCATGCTGGACTCCATCCTGCGGGCGGCCGGCCAGCGCACCGGTTTATACACCTCGCCCCATCTGGTGCGGCTTGGTGAGCGCGTGCGGGTCGATGGAGAGGCCCTGACCGAAGCGGAAATCGTGGCTTACGTCGCCGAATTACTGCCAAAAGCGGCGGAGCTGGAGCAAGCGACTCCGGGTGAGGCGCCGAGTTTCTTTGAGCTGATGACCGCGATGGCGTTTCTCCAATTTCAGCGGAAAAATTGCGCGGCGGCGGTGATTGAGGTGGGTTTGGGGGGGCGGCTCGACGCGACCAATATCCTCACGCCTGAGGTGGCGGTGATCACTAGCATCGGTCTCGATCACTGCGAATTCCTTGGTCACACCCTCGCGGCCATCGCTGGCGAGAAGGCCGGCATCATCAAGCCGGGGGTGCCGGTGGTCATGGGGCTGCTGCCTAGCGAGGCCGAGGCGGTGGTGCGGAGGGTGGCGGCGGAGCGCGGGGCACCGCTCACGGCGGTGCGGGATGTTTTTGGCGAGGACCTGGCAACGTATCCGCGCTCGGCGCTCGAGGGCGACTACCAGCGGCTAAATGCGGCGACGGCCACGCTCGCGGCGCGGGTGGTGGCGGGACGTTTCGGGCTCACCGAGGCGCATATCCAAGAGGGCCTCGCGCGGGTCGCCTGGCCGGGGCGCTGGCAGCGTTCGCGGCTGGCCGACGGGCGCCTGCTCATTCTCGACGCCTCCCACAATCCCGAGGGGGCGGTCGTCCTGGATGGCCTGCTTGGTAAACTGGTGGCGGAGACCGGGCGGCGTCCGGTGGTGGTGGCTGGCGTGCTGGGCGTGGCCCGCGCGCGGCCCCTGCTGGAAGTCATTGGCCGGCACGCCCGAGAGATTCATCTGGCGCGGCCCCAGCAGGCCCGGGCATCGACCTTTGAGGAGTTAGAGGCGCTGGTGCCGGCGGACTTTCTCGCGCGCGGCGGTCGGGTTTTTCGCGGCGAGGTGGCGGGGTTGTTTCCTGCTCCGCGATCTTGCGCGGTCGGAGAGCCCGGGCCGGGGGGAGATGTTTTGGTGGTGACGGGCTCGATCTATTTGCTCGGCGAGGTCTTGGCTAGGCTGGAGCCCGAACGCGGCGCGGGTGAGCAGCGGCTGCAGGATTTTTAAAACCCGCCGGGGTGGAGGTTTCGGCGGGGACTTCGGCGCTCAGGCTTTGACGGAAAGCGCGCGGAACAGGCCTACTTGAGCACCTGCTCGGTGGCGGCGTCGAAGAGGTGGGCGGCGCCGATCTTGAGGGTGACCTTGACTACCTGGCCGACCTCGAAGCGGTCGGTGGGGCGGACCCGCGCGATGAAGCTGGTCGCGCCGGTGCCGAGATAGAGGAAGGTCTCGGCGCCCATGGGCTCGGAGACTTCCACCTTAACCTCGATCGTGTGGGCGGGGTCGGCTCGCTCCAGGCCGAGGGTGTCCTGCACGTCCTCGGGGCGGATGCCGAAAACGATCTCTCGGTTGACGTGGCCGGTGCCCTTGGCGGACAGGGCTGCATCCAGCGTGATGCGCACAGGCGCTCCGGCGGTGTTGGTCTCGACAAAATCCAGCAGGCCAGCGGTGGCGGAGCGTTGCAGGCGGCCTTTGAAGAAGTTCATCGGCGGGCTGCCGATAAAGCCGGCGACGAAGAGGTTTTCTGGGCGGTTGTAGAGCTCGAGCGGCGCGGCGACCTGCATGATGCGGCCGTCTTTCATCACGCAGATACGATCGCCCATGGTCATGGCTTCGACTTGGTCGTGGGTCACGTAGATCATCGTCGCGCCGAGGCGGGCGTGGAGCTTGGAGATCTCGGTGCGGGTGGAGACCCGCATCTTGGCGTCGAGGTTGGAAAGGGGTTCGTCGAAGAGGAAGACCTTGGGCTTGCGCACGATCGCGCGGCCGACCGCGACGCGCTGGCGCTGGCCGCCGGAGAGGGCCTTGGGTTTGCGGTCGAGGTAGGGGTCGAGCCCGAGCATGGCGGAGGCCTCCCGCACGCGGGCTTCGATCTCGGTCTTGGGGAATTTCCGCAGCTTCAAACCGAAGGCCATATTCTCGTAAACCGACATGTGCGGGTAGAGCGCATAGTTCTGGAAGACCATCGCGATGTCGCGGTCCTTGGGCAGGACGTTGTTCACCACCACGCCGTCGATGGCGATGGTGCCACCGGTGATCTCCTCGAGGCCGGCGATCATGCGCAGGGTGGTGGACTTGCCGCAGCCGGAGGGGCCGACCAAGACCATGAATTCGCGGTCGCGGATTTCGAGATTGATGCCGTGGACGACCTTGATGCCGGGGCCTTTGGTTTCGGCATAGGATTTTTCAAGGTTGGAGATGACAACGGTGGCCATGGAGGGGCGAATGGGGTGTAAGGACGGGTTTCCGTGATGGGGATTTACGGTGGGCGGGTCACGGGCACCGCACTCCGGTTAAAGAGCGAAGACAATTCCGCGCCTCGCGGCGGAGTCAACGCCGGGCGCGGGTGGCGGCCGGGCGGCGTGGATTTCTGATAGATTTGCATTGCCCGCGTCTTTCGGGCGTGGATACGTGAATCCCTTGGAGTTACTCCATTCTTTTTCATCACTGCGCACTCAAACCTCACATGGCCAAAAAAACTGCTCCCGCTCCTTCACCCCTTACCTTCGACCTGCCGGTCTCGCTCCTCAATAAGATCGAGACGCAGCGCAAAAAACTCGGCCTGGCCTCCACTTCGGAGGTCGTCCGCTATGCGCTCGGCGAGTTCAACCTTTCGAAGTTCGAAGCCGGCACCGAGGAGCGACGCCAGATTTCCGTGCGTCTTGCGGCGGTGGACAAGGCCTCGCTCGTGAAGGTCGCCAAGAAGCAGAAGGTCAGCCTCGGCGAGATCTTGCGGGCGGCGCTCGAGGCGCTACCAGAAAAGAAGGTTTCGGATAAAAAGAATTTCGACAAAAAGGGTGCCGCCAAAAAGTCCAAGAAGTGATCTTGGTTTGTGGCCTTCAGGCCCGGTGACTGGTCTGGGGCTTTAGCCGCGCTGGCAGCGCCCCTGCTTAGCCGAGGCGCCACTTTTCGCCTGTTTTTTCCGTTCCTGAAACTCTCCTCCCACTTATTCATTCATGAGCACCGCCCCCGCCGCCCTTTCCACTTGGGCTCGTAATATCTCACCCTCGCCCACGCTGGCGGTTGATGCCAAGGCCAAGGCCCTGGCCGCCGCTGGCGAGGACGTCTGCGGCTTCGCCGCTGGCGAGCCCGACTTTGATACCCCCGAGCACATTAAAGAGGCCTGCATCGCGGCCCTCAAGGCCGGCAAGACCAAGTATGCCCCGACGCCGGGCATAGAGCCATTGCGCCAAGCGCTGGCGGATAAGTATCGCGACGACTATGGTCTGGCGGTTGCGCCGTCCCAAGTGATTGTCTCGCCCGGCGGCAAGTTTTCCTGTTATCTGGCTATCCTCGCCACCTGCTCGCCAGGCGACGAGGTCATCATCCCTGCTCCCTACTGGGTGAGCTACCCCGAGATGGTAAAGCTCGCCGGTGCGCGTCCAGTCGTGGTGCTGGCCGACGATACGACTGGCTTCCGTCTCACCCCGGCCCAGTTGGAGGCCGCGATCACGCCGCGCACCCGCCTGCTCATTCTCAACTCCCCCTCCAACCCCACGGGCGCGGTCTACACCCGGGCGGAGATGCAGGCCATCGTAGAGGTCGCCCTGCGGCACAACCTCTACATCCTTTCCGACGAGATCTACGAGCACCTGACCTATGACGGGGCAAAACACGTCGCGCCGGCCACCTTCTCA
>RGVP01000177.1 GCA_010027235.1 bacterium | reverse complement strand
CATCGGAGCGGGTGACGGGTTTGGCTCCGGGCGGTTGGCTGGCTTCGAGTTCCTCGTATTGGGTGACCTGCGGGGCGACGAATTTGATCAGGCGGTTGAGGGTATTGACCGCGAGGTGGGGATCTTGACGGTCGAGGACGAAACCGGCGACGAGCACGGCGATGGCCATCAGCGGCCCGAGTCCGAGCAGGGTGGAGAAGCTCAGGGAGGCGGCGCGGCTGGCGGATTTGGTCTCGATGAGGCCGGTGAGGGTGATCGAGACGACCCGCAAGCAGGCATAAAACCGGCCGCGCAGGGAGCGGTTTTCGAGGTATTCGTTCAGCCAGATATCGCGGGTGTATAGCTGGACGGCGCGTTGCCAGAGGTGGAGGCCGGGGGCGGACATGCGGGGGCTCAGGTTGTGAACAGGGTGTGGGCCAGACCGCAGGCGCCGGCCAGGCCGAGGGTGGCGGCGGCGCGCACCGCGGCCATGTGTGGCAAGCTGGTCGTAAAATACAGGCCGAGGGCGTTGGCTGCGCTTAGGGCCAGCGGGTAGGATTGGTTTTCGAGGGCGAAGAGGGTGCCGGCGAAGCCGAGGCCGAGCAGGGCGGCAAAGCGAATCCAAGGATACACCGAGACGGCGCCCAGAGCAAGGCAGGCCCCGAGGCCGAGGTTCAGGAGGCCCAGCAAGGCGAAGGGCGCCTGAAAGATGGCGTGCAGCTGGGCGGTCCGCACTACGTTGATCTGGGGCAAAAGGTAAGCCGCGGCGTTGATAAACAGGATCGCCATGGCTGCTTTCCGGCCAAAGTCGGCGGCGCGGGCTCGGATGTTGTCAGAATCGGCGGGATGGTGTGTCGCCTCCGGGCGGCCCTCGGCGGCGAGTAGCATCGCTTTCACCGTGATCTCTCCCCCGTTTTCCTGGGCTTTGGCCCGCAGGCTTTTCTGGCTGGGGAAAAGGGCTTCGAGCAGGGCGGGGTTGGTGTTGATCTTCCGCCACTCTTCGGCGGCGGCGTCGTAATATAAAGTGCCGGAATCGGCCTTGCCGTTTTCGGCCAGGGTCGTGAGTTCCTCCAAAGTGAAGGGGCCGCGCGCCTCCGTCTCTTCGATTTGGCGGATATAAAACTCCTGCGTGGAGAGTGACATGAGGGTTTAGGCTAGGCGGGGGACTGCGGGCTTGTCCAACGACGAATCAACCGGCGGGGGTGCCGGGGGGGGGTTACATCCGCACCAAGGTGCGCAACCCAAGAAGGCCGAGGCCGGTCTCGAGCAACAGCAGGGTGCGGGCGCACAGGCGCAGGCGGCGGGCGCGGATGGCCGGGTCTTCCACCGCGACTTTTTCCACGGTGTAGAAAGCGCTAAAGGCGCCGGCCAGTTCGTAGAGATACAGGCAGAGCACGTGAGGGCGCAGGGAGGCGGTGCACTGGGTCTGGGCGTCGGCGAATTGCACCAGCTTCCGGGCCAGGGCCAGTTCGGTCGGGGTTTCCAGTGGGCTGGCGCCGGTCTCGGATGCGGCGTCGCCCGGGCTGGCCCCGAGCTTGCGGAAAATAGAGTGGATGCGCGCCACGGCGTAGAGCAGGTAGGCGGCGGTGTTGCCCTCGAGGGAGATCATCTTATCCCACGCGAAGGTATAGTCGCTGGAGCGATTCTGCGATAGGTCGGCATATTGCACCGAGCCGATCCCGACGATCTCGGCGATGGCGCCGCGCTCGTGCTCGGCGAGTTCGCCGGACTTCTCTTCCACAAGCCGACGGGCGCGCTCGACCGCCTCGGCCAGCAAGTCCTTCAACTTGATGTTTTCGCCGTTGCGGGTTTTTAGCGGGCGGCCGTCCTCGCCCAGCACGGTGCCGAAGCCTAGGTGTTCGAGGCGGAGCAGGGGGCGACCCGTGCGACCAAACCATTTTTGCGCGGTGAGGAACAACTGCTCGAAGTGGTCGCCTTGGCGCTTGTCGACCACGTAAAGAGCGGTGTCGGCGCGGAAGTGCTCGGCGCGGTAGAGGATGGTGGCGAGGTCGGTGGAGGCGTAGTTGGCGGCGCCGTCGGCCTTGCGCACAATAAAGGGATTCGGCCGCTCGGCTAGGCGGGAGTAGCGGGGGTTTTCGTCGTGAAAAACCACCAGGGCGCCCTGGCTCTCCTCGGCGACGCCGCTGGTCACTAACTCGGTGTAGACGGCGGTGACCTTATCGTTGTAGAAACTCTCCCCTAGGGTGTGGTCGAACTGAATGCCGAGCTGGTCGTAGATTTTTTGGAAGGCGGCGACAGACACCTCGCCGATGCGGCGCCAGATGGCGATATTCTCGGGGTCGCCGGACTGCAGTTTCACCAATTCGGCGCGCGATGCCTCGAGCACGGCCGGATCGGCGTCGGCGGTGGTGTTGCCCACTTTGTAGAGGCGTTCGAATTCCTCCAGCGGGGTGTCGGCCAAGGCGGCCTCCAAGGCGGCCCGATCGGTGGTGAGGGCGTGTTTGTAGGCCCAAATGATTTTACCGAAGGAAGTGCCCCAGTCGCCGATGTGGTTATCCCGGATGACGCGGGCTCCGGCGAAGGCGGCGATACGAGCCACGGCCTCGCCGATCACGGCGGAGCGCAGGTGGCCGACGTGCATCTGTTTGGCGGTATTGGGCGAGGAGTAGTCCACGACCCAAGTCTGGCCGGCGAGCAGCGTGGCTGCGGCGGTTTTGAGCGTTGTGGCCGAGCCAAAGTTTGCCAGCCAAGCCTCGAGGGCAACCGGGCGCAGGGTAAAGTTTAGGAAACCCGGGCCGGCTATCTCAACCTCAGCGAGGGCAAGGAGTTCCGCCGGCAGGGCGGCGACGAGAGCTTGGGCGGCGGCGCGGGGGTTTTGTTTGGTCTGTTTGGCGTAAGCGAGCACGCCGTTGGCTTGGAAATCCCCGTGCTGGGGGGCGGCCACGCGCACCTCGGGCACGAAGAGGGCGACGTCGAAGCCGGCGGTGGCGGCGGCTTGTTTCAGGCCCGCGTCGAGCGCGGCGGCGAGGTGGAAGGGCACGGACATCGGGCGAGTGAAGGCGCCCCGGGACTCGCCGCGCAAGCCCCGTTATAGTCTCGACTTTTACACAGTTTATGCTGGCATCTTCCGCTTCCGGCCTGCCAGCCCGTCCATTTTTTCTTTAAATACACATGTCGAAACGCACCATCCCCCAACGCCGCTTCATCAAGCCTTCGTTCACCTCGCTGATCGAGAAAAAACGTGATGGCCAGGAGTTTAACCAAGAAGAAATCCGTTTCATCATCGACAGCACGCTGGATGGTGAGATGCCCCAGCCGCAATTGGCTGCTTTGTTGATGGCCATCTACTTCCAACAGATGTCGGCCCAGGAGACTGCCATCCTCACCGAGGAGATGATGCTTTCCGGTGAAGTCATTGACCTATCCGGCATCGCGAAGCCTAAGATCGACAAGTATTCCACCGGCGGCGTGGGCGACAAGACCTCCCTCGTCCTCGTGCCCTTGGCCATGGCCAGCGGGGTGGTGGTGCCCATGATGTGCGGTCCGGAGCACGATTACGTGATCGGCACCCTGGAGAAGCTCGCTTCTGTCCCCGGTCTGAAGACCAACCTCTCGGTTGATCAATTCACGCACCAGCTCGCCAAGATCAACGGCGCGATCTGCGCCCAGACGCCCGATCTCGCCCCGGCCGACGCCAAGTTCCTCGAACTACGCAAAGAGACCGGCACCATCCCTAGCCTTCCGCTCATCACCGGCAGCGTGCTTTCCAAAAAGCTCGCCGAGGGCAGCGAGGGCCTCGTGATCGATGTAAAGTGGGGCAACGGTTCTTTCATCAAGGACCTTGAGCAGGCCAAGCAACTCGCCCGCGCCATGACCCGCGTTGGCCGTTCGCTGAAGCGCCGCTGCGTCGCGTTGGTCACCGACATGAACCAACCCCTGGGCGACACCGTCGGCACCTCGCTGGAACTGAAGGAGGCCATCCAACTCCTGAAGGGCGGTGGCCCCGAGGATATGAAGGAGCTCGTGCTCAAACTCGGCATGGAGATCGTCCGCCTCGCCGGCGTCGCCGGTTCCACTCTTTCAGCCAAACAGACCGTCGAGCGGCACCTCACCGACGGCACCGCGTTGGAAAAACTCAAGGACTTGGTCAAGGCCCAGGGCGGCGACGCCTCCTATATCGACGACCCGGAGAAATTCCCCAAGGCCAAATATATCCGCAAGCTTCCCGCCCCCAAGCGCGGTTACGTTCACACCATCAACGCCGCCATGATCGCCCGCGGCGTGCATATCCTTGGCGCCGGCAAGGATAAACCCAGCGATAAGATCGACTTCGCGGTCGGTGTATCGGAAATCAAGAAGGTCGGCACCCAGGTCAAACAGGGCGAGCCCTTGATGATGATCCATTATAACGATGAGGCGAAGCTCGAGCAGGCCCTCAATTACTTCAAGGACGCCTACCGCCTCGCGCCAAAGCGCCCGACCCCTCCGCCCCTTGTGGTGGAGCGCGTGGCCTGAGCCTTAGGATCCTTACCTGCCCAACAAAAACCCGGCCGCGCGGCCGGG
>RGVP01000176.1 GCA_010027235.1 bacterium | reverse complement strand
AGAATAGGCATGTTGTTGTCGAGACAGAGACTGAAGGCGGTGCTGTCCATGACGTTGAGGCGCTGCTTCAGGGCATCGAGGAAGGTAATCTGGTCGTAGCGCACGGCGTCAGCGTGTTTTTTCGGGTCCTTGTTGTAGATGCCATCGACCTTGGTCGCCTTCATGATGATGTCGGCGCGGATCTCGGAGGCGCGGAGGGCGGCGGTGGTGTCGGTCGAGAAGTAGGGGTTGCCGGTGCCGGCGGCAAAAATGACCACGCGGCCCTTTTCCAGGTGGCGGATGGCGCGGCGCAGGATAAAGGGCTCCGCGACTTGGTTCATGGGGATGGCGGACTGGACGCGGCAGCTCACGCCAATTTTCTCCAAGCAATCCATGATCGCGAGGGAGTTAATGACGGTGGCGAGCATGCCCATGTAGTCTCCGGTGGTGCGGTCGACGCCGCGCTGGGAGCCTTGGAGACCGCGAAAAATATTGCCCCCGCCGATCACGACGCAGACTTCGACCGAGGCGTCGTGGGCTACTTTCACTTGGCGGCAGATGTCCTCAAGAATCTGGGGGTCGATGGGGTCGGAGCCTTTGCCGCGCAGGACCTCTCCGCTGAGCTTGAGGACGATGCGTTTGTATTTCACTTGGGAAGGCTGGGCCAGGCGTTCGCTCATGGCGCGAAAGGAAGCGGGGCGCGACCGCTGCGGTCAAGCGTGCGGGCGGGCGTCTTCGACCTAACATTGCTCCCGGCGCGGGAAACCTCCACGCTTACGGCATGTCCGTCCGCCGCCTTGACCAACTCCTCTCCAATCTCGGCTACTGCTCCCGCCGCGAGGTGCGCGACTGGCTGAAGGCCGGCCGCATCGCCATCGCTGGGAAAACCGCCAACGACCCCGGTGTAAAACCCTCGCCTGCCGCCGTGCGCGTCGATGGCGAGCCCCTGGACCACCCCGAGGGCCTGCTCCTCTTGCTCCACAAGCCCCTCGGCCTGACCTGCTCCCACGATCTTCGCGAGGCCCCGCTGATCTACGACTTACTTCCCCCTCGCTGGCGCGAGCGCAATCCCGTCGTTACTTCCGTTGGCCGACTCGACAAGGATACTTCCGGACTGCTCCTGCTTACCGACCAAACCGATCTCGTCCACCGCCTCACCTCCCCGAAGCACAAGGTCCCAAAAGTCTACCACGCCACCCTCGACCGCGACCTGCCCCCTGGGCTCGCGGAGGTTTTTGCCGGTGGCACGCTCCGCCTCGACGGCGAAGAGGAGCCCTGCGCCCCCGCCACTTTGCGCCCGCTCGGTCAGCGCGCGGCCGAGGTGACTTTGATCGAGGGCAAATACCATCAAGTCCGCCGCATGTTTGCCGCTGCTGGAGCTGGCACCGTGCTCGCGCTCCATCGGGTATCGTTTGGTCCGCTTACCCTAGGTGACCTGTCTCCAGGGCGTTTTCGGGAACTGACCGTTGAAGAGTTGGGTTTATGAACGCAGGCTAGGGCAGAGAGGCGCGGACGCGGAAAAACTGTCTCGCTTCACTTGAAACCGGCAGCCCCGAGCGCACCAAGACCCGGTCGAAGCCGTCCGGTTCGCCCGGCGCCGATACGTCGACCAGCGCCAGCGGAGCGGAGAAGGCGGGGTCGCGGGCGGCCTCGACCGCTACAATCACGCCGCCGCGACTCTGTCGCCTGCGGTAGCTGACTGCAGGGTAGATCTCTTCGTTCGCCACGATGGTAGTAGCGAGAATCTGTGCCACATCGGGTTGCAGGGGATCTCGGCCGAAGACGAATTCAAGCAGCGTCGCGATACCGTCGGCGTCGGGGTCGCCCGTTGCGGTGGTGGCGGCGACGACTAGGCCGCGTCCGGTCAACCAGTCATAGAACGGCGCCAGCGCGACCCCGTCGTTGTCCAGTGTGAATTGAACCGTGCTAGCTCCCACCGAGAAGTGCCCCTTGCCGTAGCCTAAGCCGGTGTAGGCCAGATTGGCGGTCGTGATGCCAGGGCTGCCGCTGGGCGTCGTGATCAGGGTGTAGGGCGTGCCGACAGCGAGGGTTCCCGGGGTGAAGGCAAAGGTCACTTGGCCGGAACCGAAGGTGGTGAAGCCGCCGGGAATGATCAGTTGATCGCCGCCCGTGCCTAGGTTGAAGCGCAGGGTTGAGCCGCCGGAAATCCGCGCGCCCGCGACGGTGAGCGTGCCCGCCGCGTTGCCGCCCGGAGAGACCGTGCCGCCGGGGAACAATTCTAGCGTCAGGTTTGAGGTGCCGGTGCCGGCGAGTGTGCCACCAGTGTTGACCACGAGCGTTTTGCCCGAGGCGGCGGCGAGCGTGCCGGTGAGGTTGAGCGTGCCAGCGTTGACGTGGATGTTTCCTGCGAGCGCGTTTGCTGCGGAGAGGGTCAGGGTGCCATCGCCGGTTTTATTGAAACCGCCCGCGCCAGAGACCATGCCGTTTAGCGTGATATGGCGGGGCGTGCCGTCGGGGCCAGCGGCGCGAATGGAGAAAAGCGGCGTGGCAGAGGTATCAGTGATCGAAAGCGGATGCGTGGTGCTCCAGTCCGCCAGCGCGCCGAGGGTGCCGCCAGAGAAGGACAACGAGGATGCGAGTCCGGCTGTGCCGTTTTTCACGATACCGCCGGCCCCCAGGTTTAGCTCTCCTCCGCTCAGGGTTACGCTTGTGGAGCCTGCGCTCACGGTCGTGTCGTAGCCCAGCGTGAGTTTGGCGAGGTTGGCGACTCCGCCGGTGATAATCAGTTTTGCGACGTTGTTGGTGTTGGCGCTCGTGCCCCCCGGATTGCGCGCCATCACGAGGCCGTTGGTCGCGCCGGTCACGGCGAGTTCGCCGCCGGAGAGGTAAATCACCCCACCGCGCCCGGCGGTTTTCTGATAACCGTTGTGCAGCGTGCCGGTCACGGTGAGTTTGCCACCTGAAACAGTCATTCCAGCCCACGAGTCGACGGTGCCCAGGCCGATGTTTGCGAACGTCGTTTCACCGCCGGAGATCAACACGCCGGTCCCGGTAGTCTGGGCCTCGGAATCGCCACTGCGGGGAAAGTTAATGTCCTTCGCGTTTACTACGCCACCAGTGACCTTGAAGAAGCTGTTGCGGGTGTTGGAAGGGACGATGTTTTGAAAGCTCGCCGTGCCGTCACTGACGATCACGCCCGTGCCGGTGCCGGAGGTCCAAGTTACGTTTCCAGTGGTAGCGAATGCGCCGCCCGTTACGCGCAGTTGCTGCGAAGTTGCTATGGTCACCGAGGCGGGTGTGAGCGTGCCGCCGGGACCGACTTGGACGATGCCCTTGGAGATGGTCAACGCGCCGGCGAGCGCAGGGTTTGCCCGGTTCAGTTCTAGGGTGCCGACGCCGGTTTTGGTAAAACCTTTTCCTCCCGCCAGCGCGACGGCGAGGTGGTGAGGGGTGGCGTTGGCGGCGGGCACGTCGGTGGTGTCGCCTGCCGGCGTGGCGAGGGCGTCGACCTGAATAACCGGGGTCGAGGTGCCTTCCAACGTGATGGCACGAGTAGATAAGCCCCCGTCGGAAATCGTCCAGCCGGCTGGGGTGGAGAAATCGGTGTCGCCCAAAACAATGCGCCCCAGTGTGCGGCTGGAGTCGAGGATCAGCGTGGTATCCACGACGAGATCGCGCAGCCCGAAATCGGCGGTGGCGCCGCTGCCAGCAGCGAGGAGCCCGCCGTCCCAGTTGGCGGAGTCGCTCCAGAGGCCGTCGTCATCAAGGTTGATCCAGACGCCGCTGCCGGCGAGACGCACGGTGTAGGCTTGCCCGGAGGTATGACCGCCGGAGATGGCATTGCCCGCGAGGTCAAGGATGCCGGTGCCGCTGGCGTTGAGGTCCAACCGCGCCGTGCCGTCGCCGGAGATGCTGGCGGCAGAGACGTCGTAGATCGTTGAGCTCACGGTTGAAAGCGCGGCGAGCGAGCCGGTGGTGCCTGACTTGGTGAGAGTGAAATCGGCCAAGTCGACTCCGGTGACGGGTTCGGCGAAGGTGACGCGATAGACCACGGTGCCGCCATTGGTGGAGTAGGTCGTGGGGGTGAGTCGTCGCAGGGAGGCAATGGTGGGAGCGGTGGTGTCTATTGTCGCCACGAAGGGCGCGGAAACTGGGCTGGCGAAACCCGTGAGGGTGGCGGTGGCAGTGAAAGTGTGCTCACCGGCCGGCAGGGTGGTCCCAGCATAGCTGAACGAAAATCCGCCGCCGCTCGCGACTGTGGTGCCCACAACGCCTACGCCTGCGCGGGTGACGTTGACGGTCGCGCCGGTGGGTGCGGTGCCGGACAACACCAGTGTGGTGTCGTTGGTCAGGCGATCGGTCACGGACGCGCCGCTATCGGTGTTTATCGCGGTGAAAACGGGCGCGGCCAAGCCGGTGTCTACGACGTAGGCGGGCGAGTCTGGGCCGGGATTTCCAGCCAGATCGGTGGCCGTGGCGGTAAAGGTTTTTTGCCCCGCACCGAGGGCCGGTCCCGTGTAGGGCGCGGTCCAGTTGCCCAATTCGTCGGCGGCGCCGGTGGCGACGACC
>RGVP01000175.1 GCA_010027235.1 bacterium | reverse complement strand
AACGGAGCAGCTGGCGGATAGAACGATCTAACGGACGGATAAAACATTCTAGTCGCGGGGTAGAACGATGCAGCGGCTGGGTAGAACGTTCTGCCTAGCGGATAGAATGATGCGGCTGGCGAGTAGAACGATCTATTGGCTGGATGGAACGTTCTTGCGGCTGGATAGAACGATCTACCGGGCAGCTAGAACGATGCAGCGGCCGGATAGAATGATCTAACGGCTAGGCAGAACGATGAAGCTGGCCGATAGAGCGGAACAGCTCGAGGATAGATTGGGGATAGGATTCACCCCGTCCGTTTTTTGCTCTGAAACTAGGTGACATTTGCAACAAAACTAGGCCAAGCCTCATTTGCCTGCCTGCTTCCGCGCCTAGCCAACTCTTACAGAGTCCTGCGCTTGGGCATCATCGCGCGTTTAGCGCATCCAGCGCATTCTTTGCGCCCACTCGGGACAGATGTGCCACGGGGAGTGGGTAATTGTTTGGCCACGGTGCGCAAGGAGGGTAGGCTAGGATAGGGCGGCTAGGCTTGGGGCTGAACCGCACTTTTCGGGCTCCCGCAAAGTGCCCGCTAAGCGCGCTGCAAATCTTAGCAAAATAATGCAAGAAGTCTGGTAAATATCGGAAAACTAGCAACGATTCCCTTTCTTAGCCTCTCTTTCCCCAGTGTTTGCCCCCTTCCGCGCCCACCTCGCGCCTTTCCGTCTGTTCCCATGCTAAACGTCTTCGACCATGGCGCCCTTCCCGGCGCGCCCACTGTGCAAACCTCCGCGCTCCAAGCCGCCCTCGACGCCGCCCACTCCGCCGGAGGCGGCACCGTCCTGGTGCCCGCCGGGCTCTACCACACCGGCACTTTGCGCCTGCCCTCACACGTCACCCTGCACCTTGAAAACGGCGCCGTCCTGAAGGGCTCCGCCGACCTTGCCGACTACCCCGAGATCACCGGCAGTTTCACCGACGCCGTCGGACAAAAACGCAACCGGTGCCTGCTCTACGCGGTCGGCGCCACGTCCATCGCCATCACCGGCCAGGGCGTAATCGATGGCAACGGCTCCGCCTTTGGATACGAACAGGATGGCCGACCCTTTCTTCTGCGTTTCGTCGATTGCACCGACGTCCAGATGAACGGTGTCACCCTGCGTGATTCCCCCGGCTGGGTCAGCCATTACCTCGGTTGCGAAAACGTCCATGTCCATGGCGTCACCATCCGCAGCCACACCAACGGCAACAACGACGGCATCGACATCGATTCCTGCCGCCGCTTCCGCGTCTCCGCCTGCGACCTCGATTGCGGCGACGACGCCATCTGCATCAAGGCCACTCGCGCCACACCCTGCGAAAACATCGTCGTGACGGGTTGTGTGATACGCTCGGTCTGGGGCGCGCTGAAACTCGGGACCGAGTCCGCCGGCGATTTCCGCAATATCATCATCAGCGATTGCGTGATCCGCGATACCCACGGCGGCGGCCTGAAGATCATCAGCATGGACGGCTGCCGCCTCGAGAACGTGCAGGTGAACAATATCATCATGGACAACGTTTCGGGCCCCATCTTCGTTCGCCTTGGCGCCCGCCTACGCAAATACCACGCCGACCAGCCCGACCGCCCCGTCGGTATTCTGCGCAATGTCTCTATCCGCAACGTCTCCGGCCGGGTGTGGGAGGAGGGCTACCTGCTCTACGGGAAACTGAAGCGGAAGGCCGGCATCATCGTGACCGGCATACCTGGTCAACCCATCGAGGATCTGCGGCTCGAAAACATCCGCTTTACCTTCCCCGGCGGCGGCACTCCCGCCGACGCCGCCCGCGTGGATGTGCCCGAGCAGGAGACCGAGTATCCCGAGTTTCCGTCCTTTCATCCCATACCCGCTTGGGGCCTTTACCTGCGCCACGTGCGCGGCCTGACCCTGCGCGACGTCCACCTTGGCCTCGAAAGCCCCGACGCGCGTCCGCCCGTGTTCACCGACGACGTCGCCGGCCTGCGCATCGATGAACTTCACGCCGAGGGCCGACTCCTCGCCCCCGCCGACCTGCCCGCACGCGGTTAATCCCGCGCCGTCCGCCTCCGCCCCGACCCCGCCCGTATGCTTTCCCTTCGTCTCCCCATCCTGCTCGGCCTAGTTGTGAACCTCGCTTGCGCCGAGGTGACTCTGTGGGTATCCCCGCAGGGCGACGACCGCAACCCCGGCACCGAGGCCGCGCCGGTGGCCGGCCTGCCGCGCGCCGCCGAGTTGGTCCGCGCCGTGCGCGCCGCCCGACCCACCGAGCCCGTCACCGTATGGCTGGGCGCAGGCGACTACCCGGTGCTGTCCACCTGGATACTTGGCGAGGGCGAGTCTGGCACCGCCGCCGCGCCCGTCACTTGGCGCGGCGTGGACCGCAAACGCGTCCGCCTTGTCGGCGCCCGCCCGGTTGCTAAGACCAGCGTCCGTCGGGTCACCGATTCCGCTTTATTGAAGCGCATGGCTCCCGAGGCGCGCGAGAAAATCGTCGAAATCGATCTCGCCGCCGAAGGCGTGCGCCATGCAGCCCGGTTTCCCGATTACCTGCGCGACACCGCTGATCTGTGCGTGCTTTTCCATGACGGCGCGCGCCTCCCGCTGTCCCGCTGGCCCAACGGTCCCTATGGCTACGCCACCATGCAGCGAGTGCTCAAGAGCGGTCATTTCAAGGCAGGGATGCCGGACGGCGGTGTGTTTGAATACGCCGGCGACCGCCCCGCCCGCTGGCGCGTTGCCCTGGCCGAGGACGGCGTCTGGCTACGGGGTTTCTGGCGCGTGCCGTGGGTGGCCGAAACCCTTCGCGTCGGCGCCATCGATGCCGAGGCGCGCACCATCGCCTTCGCTGTGTCCACTTCCAACGGCATTGGCTCCAAGTATTCCAAGCTCGTGGACGGCAATCGAGTCGGCGACGGGAAGGAGAACTGGTTCGCGCTTAATCTGTTGGAGGAGATCGACCAGCCCGGCGAGTGGTCGGTCGATTTTAAGCGTCGCAAAATCTATCTACTGCCTCCGGCCCAGCTCGGCGCTGGCTCACTCGCTCTAGCCGACAACGACCAACCTCTCCTGTCGTTCAACGCTGCCCGATTTGTCACGCTGCGCGACGTCACCCTCGGCCGCCAGATGGGCGACGCCGTGGTGATCACCGATGGCGAATCAGTGCGCCTCGCCGGCTGCCGCGTCGATGGCGTCGTCCGGCGCGGCGTCGTCATCCGCGGTGGACGTAACCACGTCGTGCAAAGCTGCGACCTAACCGAGATCGGCCTCGCCGCCATCGACCTGCTCGGTGGCGACCGCCAGACCCTCGCGCCCTCCGGCCACCAGATCGTCAATAACCATATCTGGCGCGCCGCCCTTTCCGCTCCTGTGCCCGCGTTGATCGCCGGCCTTGAAGTCCGGACCCAGCAGCTCGTCGGCGCCCGCATCGCGCGTAATCGCATTCACGATGTTTCCTATTCCGGAATTCACTTCGCGGGTAACGACAATGTCCTCGAGAACAACGAACTCTACCGCCTCGGCCTCGACGGCGGGGATCTCGGCGGCCTTTACACCACCGGCGGTTGGACCTCACGCGGCAACGTGGTGCGCCAAAATTTCATCCACCACTCCGAAAATGCCAACGCTGTTTACATGGACGACGGCGACTCCGGTCTGATCGTGGAGGACAACCTCGTCTATCGCACCGAGTCCGGCGTGTTCATCGGCGGCGGCCACGATCACCTCGTCCGTCGCAACCTCATCGTCGCCTGCCCACGCGCCTTCCACGTCGATGATCGCGGCGTCGCCCGCAAATACACCGCCGACGATCCCCGCCTGCGCGGCGACCTGGATTCCGTTCCGTGGCGCGAGGCCCATTGGCGAGAACGTTATCCAGCGCTGATCTCGTTGCTCGACACCGATCCTGCCGTGCCGCGCGGAAACCTGATCACGGGAAACGTCGCTGTCGCCTGCAGCACCTTCGCCCGGCGGAGCGGCAAGCCCGAAACCCTCGCCGGCTTCGCTTTCGCCGATATTCGCGAGCTAGTTGACCTCGCCGATCTCGCCGACCCCGCCGCGCTCGATTTCACCCCTCGTTCCCCCGCCGCCAGGGCTGCCTTGACTAGCCTGCCGCCGTTCGACCTCTCGCTCTATGGGCTCCAGGTAGACGAGTTTCGTCCTGTCGTCGCGCCTCGCGAAGTCACCTTGTTGAAAACCGGCGACACCAAACGAAAAGCTTTCGACTCCCAACAGGACGTGAACGCCTACCCCCGTTGAAACGCGTCCCGCCGATGAAGTTGCCCCGCTTCAGTCTCTTTATCCTCGCTTGGCTGACCGCTCCTTGCGGCGCACCAGCCGCTCCGGTAACCCCTCCGCCTTCCGAGCTGGCGGCGCCCCGCCCCTACACCGCCGAGGCTCGCGCAGCCGCGCTTTTCTTGATTCGCGACCACGTCGCCGTGTTCGCCGGCAGCCGCTACGCCTATGTTCGTGGCGCCAAAGTCCGGCTGGACGAAGGCAACCTGCGCGGCGGCGAGGCTGAACTCCGCG
>RGVP01000174.1 GCA_010027235.1 bacterium | reverse complement strand
ATGATTGGTTCAGAGTTGGTGAGCAAAGCTTCACAGGCGGAGACAAAACCGGGGTCGGACGAAGCGGAGTAAAGCGGATAGGGAAGCGGGAAATCTGGGAAGTCGCGATCGGTGTTGAGCCGTATAAAATGAATATTCCCCAACGAACCGTCGGCGTGGATCTCACGCACGGCGCGACCAAGGCCCTTGCCATCGTTTGGAGAGGGTGGCGTGCCGTAGAAAGACAGCGCCAGCAGACGGCCATCAGGTGCGACGTAAAAACCCATGCGCTGATGGGCGATGGTATGCGTGCCGTCAGGCAGGGTGATCGCGGGAAAAATGACTCGCGGTGCGCTCCACGTAAGACCATCGGCAGAATTCGTCAGCGAAGTCACGGTGGGGTTGTCGTGCTCGTTTACCGCTCCGCTAAGATATTCTAAATAAAAGCGACCGTGCCAATAGGCCAACATGGGGGCGTGGTTATAGGTATCGGTGAGGCCGTCGGCGTGGGCGGACGCGGTGCGGTTGGCGCGAAAGACCTGAATATTCTGCACTCCGACCACGGGTTGCAGGCCGCCGTCGGCGGTGGCGGCGATTTCGGTTGGGCCGGTGTAGACGAGCGGTGGGGACGGCTCCGTTGCGTGCAGCACGAGGGGCAAAAGCAACCCTAGCGGGAGGCGTGTGCTCATGGTCGGGCGCCAGCTGGGTTGGAGGCGAGGATGGCGGCAAGCTTGATGGCCTCGATGAGGCTGCGAGGATCGCCGCGACCGGTGCCGGCGT
The DNA here is from genome assembly GCA_010027235.1 of bacterium. Taxonomy (GTDB): domain Bacteria; phylum Verrucomicrobiota; class Verrucomicrobiia; order Opitutales; family Opitutaceae; genus IMCC26134_A. The sequence goes on along the minus strand of RGVP01000174.1, from coordinate 4,041 downwards.
TGGAGAAGTCGGTGCCGTGTTCGACCGAGGTGCGGATGATAGGTAGACCGAGGGTAACGTTAACGCCGCGCCAGATGCCGAGCATCTTGGCGGCAACGTGGCCCTGATCGTGATACATGGCGACGGCTCCGTCGAACTCGCCTTGCAAGGTGCGGAAAAACACCGTGTCGCCCGGCCAGGGACCGGAGGCATCGAGGCCGAGGGTGCGGGCCTGAGCGATAGCGGGGGCGATGTATTTCTCCTCCTCATCGCCGAAGAGCCCGCCTTCGCCGGCGTGGGGGTTTAGACCTGCGACGGCGAGCTTGGGCTTTTCGATCCCGAGGCGGCGCACGGCGTCGTGGGTGAGCTGGAGAACTTTTAGGATACGTTCGGTGCGGACGCGATCAATGGCCTGTCGGAGGGATACATGGGTCGAGACATGGGTGACTCGCAGCTTATCGGCGACCAGCATCATGGTGGCGCCGGGTGCCTTGCACACCTCCGCGAGCAAGCCGGTGTGCCGGCGAGGGCTAGTTCGGCGGCAGTTTTGACGTATTCGTAGGCGGCGTGACCTGCCATGGGGCTGACTTTACCCACGGCGAGGCCGGCGAGATCGACGTTCTTCAAGTCGAGCACGTCGAGCACGTCAGAATCGAAGCGGGCGGCCTCGGGCGAGGAGACGGCACGGAGACGTAACTGCGTGCCGGTATAGGTTTGGGCGCGATCGAGGGTGGCGGCGTCACCGACAATAAGCATTCGGCCCAAGGCGCGGACATCGGGTTGGGCTAGGGCTTTGAGAATAATTTCCGGGCCGGTGCCGGCAGGATCGCCTAGAGTGATGGCTACGATTGGCAGTGTGCTCATGGGTCAGGAAAAGAGGCGGGGGTAAAGGTGTTGGATTTCGGCGGGCCAAGGGTAACTACCAGGTTTCAGGGTTACGGTTATTCGGTGGTCCTCTGGTTGCAAACTAACCACGCCGGGCGCCCAGACCCGCACCACGGATAAACGCTGCCATCCTAGTGCTTTTAGCACGGTCGCGGCGGTGGCGCCTCCGGCGATGAGCAGGTGGCGAAAGGCATCGGAGTCTAGCAGGGAAAGTGTAAGTTCACCGAAAGCCTTTGCGACCTGGGCTGGGGCAGTCGCGTCGTTTAAGGTGTGCGGGCTGGCGGAGATGGTGGCAGCGGCATCTTGATGCAGGGCGAGAGCGACTCGCTCTGTCGGAGGGGGGCGAAGTCCGCTGAATACCAGCGCAGATTCTCCGGCGGTCGAGGCGGTCGTGCCATGCAGCAGCAAAGCTGGCCCGATGGGCCACACACCGGAAGAAGGCTTAGGGTCGGCGGTGATGCGGCTGGTCAGCCAAGCGCGGAAAAAATCTGCGCCCCCGGCTGGCAAGGTGTGTTTATCAACGGAGAGGACCCACTTGGCGGTGTCGGCAGCGCAACTATTTTCACCAACGATTAACCCACGGGGCGGCAGCGGAGTTTTCGGTTTGAGGTAATAAACGTCTGAACGTCTTGCTGCTTGGAGCAAACTGAGCACGTCGGCGCTGCGTGCAGGGTGGTGTGGATCGCGAGCGAAGGGAGTTTGGTCGATCGCTTGTCCATCGATGTAGCAAAGCCCTGCCCGGATGGTGCGACCGAGGGAAGGGTTGCCCGCGATCAGCAATGCGCGAGAAAAGCCGAAGGCAGCGGCGCAGGCGGATAATTCGGTTAGCACCGAGCCGCGTAGAACGGAATCGGTTTTTTTAAAGACCCCGGAGTGAGGAAACGTTCGCAGGCGGTCGGCTCGACTTTTTACCCTTGCGGCGGCTCGCCCTAGTTTGTCGAGGCGGGTATTGGTGTCGAGCACCAGCACATCCGTGTCGATCGGTGCGCGGGGCACCTTAGTCACCACCACGACTCTCAATCCTAAATCGTGGGCAAGAGCACCGACCTCGGCGGCGCCGGTCAGGTCGTCTGCAAGCACGATGATTGGTCGGCGCGCCATCGGAGAATCAGCCCAGCTGAAGGAGTTCGGTGCGGACGGACTCCTGTTCGGCGGGACTGAGCGGCAGCAAAGGAGAAATCATATCAGGGCCGCAGAGGCTGCGAAGACCGAGACCGGCTTTGAGTGCGGCGAGGGACTGGCCTAGTGTGCGGTTTCGTTGGAAGATAGCGCCTAGGGCATCGAGCTGTAGCTGGAGCTTTTCTGCGGTGTTCCAGTCGCCCGGGGTAGAGATTGCCCGAACTCGGCACGAGACCGTCGAAACCGAGACGAAGGGCGGGAACGGAGTGGGCGGCGATGCCCATGAACAATGAAAAATTCGCCCGACCGCCGAAGCGTTTGGCGATCTCTTCACGCCGTCCCGCAGTGCCTTCGGAGTCCTTCAAGCCGGTGATGTTGTCACGCTGGCTGAGCCTCTCGATGACCTCGTAGGGGATGGACATGCCGGTGGTGGCAGGCATGTTATAGACCATCAGAGAACCGCGAATTCCGTCGGCTAGGCGCTCGAAGTAGGCAAGAATTTCGCAGGGTTCCAACTTGAAGTAGTTCGGGAGAATGCCGACCGCGGCGTCGGCTCCGAGGGCGAGGTAGGCATTGGCCGCCTCAATGGAATCGCTCACACAGTTGGAGGCGGCGCAGGCAAAGACGGGGGTGCGTTTGGCGGCGGTTTTGACTGCGATCTCCACATAACGGAGGCGCAAGGCCAAGGGGAGCGAGGCGACCTCGCCTGTCGTGCCTAGCACAAGCATACCGCAACCGTTGGAAGCGAGATGGTCCACCAGGCGGCAGGCGGCGGCCTCGTCAAGATTACCGGCGGCGTTGACCGGGGTGACGAGAGGGACGATGACGCCGCGGTGTTTGGGAGAGGTTTTCATGGTGAAAAATCAGAATGCGGCTTCGTAGATTCGAAGCGCGTCGGAGCGGGTGATTTCGCGGGGATTATTCTTCAGGAGGCGCGTAACTCCGAGGCCGGCGTCGACGATGCGGGGCAGGGCGTCGCGCGGAATACCGTAGGCGGATAGGCCGGCTTTAATACCGCAATCGGCGATGAGCTGTTCTAACCTGTCTGGCAGAGTTTCGACTGATGCGGTGCCGAGGGCGTGGGCTAGGGCAGCGTGGCGGTCTGGCATGGCGGGTAAATTAAACCGCACCACGTGTGGCAGTAGCAGTGCAATCGAAAGGCCGTGCGCGAGGTGAAACTCGCCACCGAGAGGATAGGCCAGCGCATGGACCCCGGCGGTGTTCACCGGTCCGAGACCCAGTCCGCCGTAGAGGCTGCCGAGTGCGATCGCCGAACGGGCGCTAAGATCATCACCATTGCCGATGGCGCGGGTTAGGTGGGCGCCGATCAGTCGCACGCCTTCTAGCGAATGCAGATCCACGATTGGATGCGCGGCGAGATTGGCGTAGGTTTCTAAGCAGTGAGTTAGTGCATCGATGCCGGTGGTCGCAGTCAACGCGGGCGGCAGAGAAAGCATCAGCGCTGGATCTATGAAGGCTGCGTCCGGAACTAGAGCAGGGCTGATTACGGCCTTTTTGGCGATGGTGGCTTCGTCGAGCAGCAGGGCGTTGGGTGACACCTCACTGCCGGTGCCTGCCGTGGTGGGCACGCAAACCAGGGCCGTGCGCCGTCCTGCGAGAATATTTATGCCGTAAAAGCTGGTGATGGGCTCGGGGCGGTCATGGATCGCGGCGACGAGTTTTGCGACGTCGAGCACGCTGCCTCCACCCACCGCCAGCACCAGATCGGGACAAAAGGACCGAGCGGAAGCACGCATCTTTTCGGCGCATCCGGTGGTGGGTTCGGGCGGCACGCCCATGGCAATTTCCACCGTAACGGATTCGGCCCCCAAAGCTTCGGCGAGGGTGTTTGCCGAGGCCAGCACCGAGGGTGAGGTGAGGAGAAAAACGCGGGCAATGCTATTGGCACGCACGAAAGCGATGAGTGCCGGGATAGCGCATCCGGCACCAAAAGTAATTTGCGAGGGTTGGCGGAGCGTAACAAAGTTGGGCGACATGGTCAGCTGGCTTTCAAATCCGCTTTGGCGTGGGAACGATAGGTAAGACGGTCCACGTTTT
>RGVP01000173.1 GCA_010027235.1 bacterium | reverse complement strand
CGAGTTACTGCTCGGTTAATCCGCCCTCAACTCAGCCTCGCCGTCGGCAAACTGCGCCCGCACGCGCCCCCCAGATGCCAGTTCGGCCGCCCGCCCGATAGGTTGACCATCCGCAGCGCGCAAAATCACAAAACCCCGATTCAAGACCGAGGCCGGACTTGCCGCTTGGAGCCGCTTCCAGAACCCGAGCAGGCGCTGCGATTCGCTCTCCACTCGGCGCGCCGGACTCGCCGCCGCCAGCCGTCCCGCCACCAGCGCGAGTCGGTGCGCCCGCGTCTGCGCCGCCCGCGCCAGCGCCGCCTCGAGCCGGTTGGAAAGATCATCCAGCTGAAGCCCACCCCGCTCCACCTGCGAGGCGGGCGAAAGCAGGCGAAGCCGGTCTAGCAGCCCCGTCCATCGGTCTCGCGCCGCCGCCAGCCCAGCCGCCGCGCTGGCGTCCAAATTCTCCGCGAGCCGGTCCAGCCGGTCCACCTCGGCCACAAAACCGCTTGAGATCAATTCCGCCGCGGCGCTTGGCGTCTCCGCCCGAGTGTCAGCCGCGAAGTCGCTCAAAGTGAAGTCTATTTCGTGCCCGACCGCCGAGATCACTGGCAGACGTGAACCCGCTACTGCCCGCACCAGCGTTTCCTCGTTAAACGCCCATAAATCCTCCAGCGAACCGCCCCCCCGCCCGACCACCAGCAGGTCTAGCTCCAGACCGAGCGACCCCGGGTCATTGGCCAGCGCGATCATCGCCGCCACTTCCGCCGCCGCACCCTCACCCTGCACCTTGGCAGGCAGTATGATCACGCGCCCGCGCCAGCCTCGACGGACTAGAATGCGGCAAAAATCCTGCACCGCCGCGCCCGTCGGCGAGGTTATGAAGCCCACCGCCCGAGGCAGCCTCGGCAGGACTCGCTTGCTCGTCTTGTCGAAGAGCCCCTCCGCCGCCAACCGCGCCTTGAGCACTTCGAATTCGCGCTGCAAACGCCCGACCCCGTCGTCCAACACCAAGCGCACGATGAGCTGGTATTCACCACGCGCCTCGTAAACCGAGGCCTCGCCAAAAACCACCACCTGCCCGCCGTCACGCAGCTTTATCTCCTGCCGCGCGGCGTCGCCGCGAAACATCACCGCCCGCACCTGCGCGCCGGCGTCCTTGAGCGTGAAATAGACGTGCCCGCTGGCCTGTATCCGAAGGTTTGTAACCTCCCCACGCACCCAGCCGGGCTTAATGCCAGTCTCCAGAACCACCTTCACCCGACGGGTGAACTCCGTCACGCTCTCCGCACGCGTCGTTCCGCTCGCCCCGAGGTCGATCTCCAGACCAGCCATCACGCTCCTCCCGCCTCGTCCGCGACCGCCTTCGCCGCGGCCCGACGCCGCAAAGCCCGGATCGAAAAAACAACCACAACCACTCCCGCCACCGCCGCCAGCGCGACTCCACCACGCCCGTTCATCAGCGCGTCACCAAAAACAATCACCAAAACGATGTTCGCCGTAGCGGTGGGCCAAGAAATACCCAAATAGGTCGAAAAGGGCACCTTCGCCAAACCAAGCAGAAAGCTCTGGAAAACATAGGGCGGTCCGGGGGTTACCCGGACGAGGAACACGAACATCCGACGTTTACCGGCCGGCACGCTCGGGATGACGTAACCAAGAAAGGCCAGTAGGCGCTCCACCCACGGCCGCAGCAGGTATCGAGATAACCCGTAGGAAAGGGTCATACTCACCGCCATACTCACACCCGCCAAAGCCAGCACCGCAGGTAGACCGATGACCGGAGCAAAAAGCGGCCCGGCCGCGAGCACAAAGACGGATACCGGGAAACCCACCGCCGGCAGTAGCGCGAACGCCGCAAAAAACCACCCCGCTCCCAGCGCCCGCACCGCTTCCATGATCCGGCCAACTGCCTCCCTCGCCCGCACCCACGTGTCCGTCGGCTGCATTGCCGCCACTCCCGCCAGCACCAAGGCCACCACGCCACCCGCCACCAGCACCGCCAGACGCCGACGGCGGTGTCGCGCCGCGCCTCCGTCCCCCAGTATCTGGTTTTTTTCCATACCCGACCCTGCCGCCCGCCGCGCACCCCGGTCAAGCCCCGCGCCGCAAGGTTTGGTTTGAACCCATCCCCACCCCTTCCCCACCTTGTAGCCGGATGATCCACAAACCGGAGTCACCGTTTCCTCAGGCCAGACCACGCGACGTCATTCCAACTGCTTTTGCACCATGCCGCGGCACGACACTCCACCCGCTAGTCCTGCTCCGATGAACCTTCTCGTCACCGGCGGCTGCGGCTTCATCGGCGGTCACTTCATCCGCCGACTCCTGGCCGCCCCCTGCACACCCGTCGGCCGCTTGGTCAATCTCGACGCCCTCACCTACGCCGCCGACCCCTCTCCGCTCGCCGGCCGGCCGGCGGATCCCCGCTATGCCTTCATCCATGGCGACATTCTCGACCGCGGGTTGCTCGACGGCCTCTTCGCGGCAAACGATTTCGACGCCGTCGTCCATTTCGCCGCCGAAACGCACGTCGACCGCTCGATCGACGGACCCGCTGTCTTTGTCCAAACCAACATTCTCGGCACCCACCAACTGCTTGAGGCCGCTCAAGCCCACTTCGCCCGCCTGCCAGCAGACCGCCGCGCCACCTTCCGCTTCCTTCACGTCTCCACCGACGAGGTTTACGGCTCCCTGGGCCCCTCCGAACCGCCCTTCAACGAGCAAAGCCCGTTCGCCCCCAACACCCCCTACGCCGCCTCGAAGGCCTCCTCCGACCTGCTGGTCCGCGCCGCCTTCCAGACGCACGGCCTGCCTTGCCTGATCACCCGTTCTTCCAACAACTACGGCTCCCGCCAGTTCCCCGAAAAACTCATCCCCCTGATACTGTTAAACGCCCTAGAGGACAAACCCCTCCCAATCTACGGCGACGGCCGGCAGATTCGTGACTGGCTGCACGTGGAGGACCACGTGGACGCACTCTGGAATATCCTCAGCCGCGCCACCCCCGGTTCAGTTTACAACATCGGAGCCCAATCGGAACGAACCAACCTGACCCTCGTTCGCACCTTGTGCGACCTTCTGGACCGCTTCACCCCCCGCCCCGACGGCCGTCCCTACTCCGGCCAAATCACGCACGTCGCCGACCGCCCCGGCCACGACCGGCGCTACGCCCTAAATTGCTCCCGTCTCCGCGCGGAACTCGACTGGTCCCCCCGTCACCAACTTGAGGCCGGCCTCGGCGAAACCGTCGCCTGGTATCTGGCCAACCGCTCGTGGTGCGACGCCATCACCTCTACCCGCTACGCCCGAGAACGCCTCGGCTGTCGCGCCTGACTTTTTATGCAACGCAAAGGGATCCTCCTCGCCGGCGGTTCGGGCACCCGTCTCTACCCCCTCACGCTCGCTGTCTCCAAACAGCTGATGCCTGTTTACGACAAACCGATGATCTATTACCCGCTATCCGTCCTGATGATGGCCGGCCTGCGCGAAATTCTCGTCATCTCGACCCCCAAGGACGTGCCCCTTTTTCAACGTCTGCTCGGCGACGGCTGCCGCCTAGGCCTGCGCTTCACCTACGCCGCCCAGCCCTCGCCCGACGGCCTCGCCCAAGCCCTGACCATAGCCGCCGATACCGGCTTCCTTGCCGGCACCGAACCCTCCGCCCTCGTGCTGGGTGACAATCTTTTCTACGGTCACGACCTCCGCGCCACCCTCCGCGCGGCCGCTTCCCGAGCCGAAGGTGCGACCATCTTTGCGTGCCCCGTGGCTGAACCGCACTCCTATGGAGTGGTGGAGTTCAACGAGGCCGGACAGGTGGTGTCATTGGAGGAAAAACCCGCCAAACCGAAGTCTAACTACGCCGTGCCCGGACTCTATTTTTACGACGCAGAAGCCCCCGCACTCGCCCGTTCTTTGCGCCCCTCGAGCCGTGGTGAACTGGAAATCACCGACCTAAATCGGCTCTACCTCGAACGCGGTGCCCTGCGGGTTGAAAAATTCGGCCGCGGCACCGCTTGGCTGGATACCGGCACGCCAGATGCCCTCGCCGACGCCTCCCAATTCGTGGCCGTGATCGAGCAGCGCCAAGGGCTGAAAATCGCCTGCCTGGAAGAGATCGCCTTCCGCCAGGGCTGGATAAATCGCGCTGGGCTCGAGGCCGCCACCGCTATGCACGGTAAATCCCGCTACGCCGATTATCTCCGGCTTCTGGCCGACTAGCATGGCTACATTCGGCTTACTGCCGTCGTAAACGCCGCTCACCTTTTTCGACAGTGCAGCCCGCCGCATGAAGCTCTCCATCGTCATCCCCTGTTACAACGAGCTTCGCACGATCCGGCGGATCGTTGACGCCGTGCGCGACGCCCGGCCGGTCGAACGTGAGATCATCATCGTGGACGATTGCTCCCGTGACGGCACCCGCGAATTGCTCCGCACGGAAATCGCCCCGCTGGTGGACCGCATCCTCCTTCACGAGCGAAATCAGGGCAAAGGCGCCGCCCTCCGCACCGGCTTCGCTGCCGCCACCGGCGACGTTGTGATCATCCAGGATGCCGATCTGGAATACGATCCGCAGGACTACCCGCTGCTCCTCGGGCCAATCGAATCGGGCAAGGCGGACGTAGTTTTCGGCTCCCGCTTCATGGGCTCTGGTCCCCACCGCGTGGTGTATTTCTGGCACTTCGTTGGCAACCAGTTCCTTACTTTGCTCTCCAATATGTTCACCAACCTGAACCTTACCGACATGGAGACTGGCTACAAAGCCATGAAACGCTCGGTGGTGTCCCAAATTCTCATCGAGGAAAACCGCTTCGGCTTCGAGTCCGAGATCACCGCGAAGATCGCAAAAATTCCCGATATCGTCATCTACGAAGTCGGTATCAGCTATCACGGGCGCACCTACAAAGAGGG
>RGVP01000172.1 GCA_010027235.1 bacterium | reverse complement strand
CGAGTTCCGCTGGGCCGACCAGTTCAACCTGTCGCTGGACCCGGAGAAGGCGCAGGAATTCCACGACGAAACACTGCCGCAGGAAGGCGCCAAGCTGGCGCACTTCTGCTCGATGTGCGGCCCGCACTTTTGCAGCATGAAGATCACGCAGGACGTGCGGGACTACGCCGCGAGCCAAGGCATCGCCGAAGAGGAGGCGCTGCAGAAGGGGATGGAAGTGAAGGCGGTGGAGTTTGTGAAGGCGGGGGCGGAGGTTTACAAGGCGCTTTGATGACATCCGAAGAAAGGTATGGGTCGACCGGAGGGTATCCTATCGCGTCGTTACACAGCCACAGTCACGCACTGACGCCCATTCCGCCTGAAATGGAATTCACCCAATGCGACACCACCGTAAGCACCAATTGGTGAGGTGACTTTCCCGATGAACCTGGCGATCTGTATTCCGAAAACAATCCACTCATCGCCTGAAATATCTCCTCGCTATCGTCTTGCACATCTTTTGAAGAAGACGCCCATATTTGAGTGTATTTAACTGAATCTGCCCTCGCCCCAGCAGGCCTGCCAATTTCTTTTCGCAAGCACTCCACCAACTTGTCGCGGCCCTCGAAAGGCCCAACAAAAAGCCTCAATTGCAGAGAAGACAATTCTCGATCGTCACCCGATTTTATTTTGAATTCAAGGCGGAGCGGATAGTCCCAGCTCGACGCATCCATGATTCCCTCGCCCATCCCTTTAAATTTTTCCGTCAAATCTGTCGGGATAAAATAAAAGTCTGACCGATTTTTAAAAATTTTCTCGCAGGGGAATTTGTCATTTAGATCTCTCTCAAATTTTTCCATGGCTTCGGTCGAAGGCACTGGCTGATACTCAACTATTTTAGCAAGGAGCCCCGGATACTCGGCCCACAATCTTCGAATTCTGTCAATCATCTCAGGGCTGTCATTTTTCATGATATGGCCGTTAATTAAATCAATATATTGTTGAATAAATAATTTTCCAAGCTCGGGCATCAACGGCTCTCTTGCAACGCATTTCTGTAGGGTCGCCAAAAGTTGCTCGTACGTTATCTTTACCCAACCGGCTTCGGCAGCCTCGCTCTTATCAAGAACCAGATAAACATATAACTTTCTTTCAAATGCAGACCAGCGGCCGCCCTCAGCAATCCATTTTTTGTAATTTTTGAGTTGGCCTGGAGACTGACTCGCGTGTACTTTATTTTCGATCACTAAAAGCAATTTTGAATGTCTGGAAGCAATTAAAATATCAAGCCTCCCCTTCCCAACTTCACCGTTAACCGGCACCTCTCTTGAGACAACGGCATCATTAATGTTACCCAAGGCCAATTCGAATGCATCGGCATCTTGGAAATCGGAAACGCCCTCGAGAGCCAAATGAATAAACTCTCGAAGAAAGCTTTCATCAAGGCCATGCCATCCTGCGGGATCCAGTAGGAAAGCGAGTATCGATGAATGCCTTATCTCTTGGCCAAGAAGCCCCGCCGCAGCAAAGAAGTTGGGCCTGTTTAGCTCGGCCCCGAAACTCCTGTTGAAGTCGTCAAGCCTCTTAACAATCTCCAAAAATACTTTCGTTTGGAATTCCATTTTTAGCCGAAATTTTGAGGACAATTTAAAATAAAAGTTCCGACTTAATTCAATATTTCGTACAGTCTAAATTTTGCGCGATCTTCGCCGACCTTAACCGATCCGCGGGGATTTTTTCCACGCTGACATGATTTTTATCGTGATTTGTAACAAGGCATACGTGTCTTTTTCGCAGTATGCGAGCAACTCTCTATGGAGGGCGGCTTTTGTTGCCGGACATGCCTCGGTAATCGCGCTGATGTAGGCCTCCATCGCCATACCGCCATCCTTCACGCCGTCAAGTTGGTCGTAACCCTCCTCGGGGTACATCGCCGGCAGAACGGCTTTGATGCTCCAGCTCCCCTTCTGGCTCGGGTGGTAGTAGTGGGTCTGCGCGATCGGTAGCAGATCGACTACGCGCTCGTTAAGAGCGAGCAGGTCGTCGGCCATTTCGGGGAATCGCTCCGCCAACTCCCTAAGGCGCGCTGTCTCGAAGCCGGCGTTGTAAACAAAGATCGGCCCCTGCTTGCCGCAAGCGGCAATCAGGGCGCGCGCGAAAGGCTCTGACGGGTCGTTGCCCGACAAGTCCAGAAATTCGTAGTGTCCAAGCTCGCCGGGTTGCTCCATCCGATGCACGCTGAACTGGAACGGGATCTGCTGATACGGCCTTGTGCCGGCCCAGATCGGCACGGCAAACATGATCGTCTCGAAATCCATGAAGCACGCCGGCGGGGTGTACCGACTAAGGGCCCGCGCCGCACCCTCGCGGTCAAAGTAGGGCTCGCCCGACAGCGTCGCTGTCTTGACGCGCTGCTGCGTCGCGTTGAGCAGCTCATCTGGCACGTCGCGCATCTCCGTGATGCCGTTTGCGGCGAGGTGTTGCTTGAGTTTGCCGGACCTGCGCGGCAACCAATCGACCGGATGCTCCGCTTGCGGCTCTTGGCTCTGACAGTACTTAAGGAACCCGCAGTCGTACGGCTCATGGCAGTGCTTGCCCGTGCGGCGCTCCGGCTCGCTCGGTTCGGCCACCGTGCGGTGCGCCGACTCGATCCAGCCGCGCACCTCATCTTCACGGCTGAGGGCTCGCTCGGTGACATCCTCTTCCACAAGCAGACCGCGATAGTCGCCGCCACCCGGGTAGACCCACGACGAGTCCACGCGCGCCAAAGCCAATCCGGCCAGAGGGACGCCCGCAGACTTGGCGACATACGACTGCACAGCCGCATCAGCGAGGTGGTAGTCCTTGATTGAGGTCGACGACTTGACCTCCACCATGCGCCAGGCACGCTCGCCACCCACTTCCAACGGCAAGAGCACGTCGGCTAGAGACAAGGCACCCTCCGCCTGGAATCCGGCCTCGAACACGGGAGCACCAAGTTGTATTGCCTCCCGAGTGCGAGCAAAACCTGCGGCGAAACCCTCGGCTTCCCAATCGATCAAGGTCGCATCGCCCTCCACGTCATAAAGCCTTTGGGCGATCTCGCCGACCTGATGCCCCGACGCGTAGCTGGCCTTGGTCGCTGCCGAATCTTCGAGCAGCGTGCGGCGATGGACCTCCAGCCAGAGCCGCTTGGGGCATTGCAAGTAGGCAAGGATCTTGGACTTGGACAGGTTACGCATGGCTCTCAAATATTTACCTCGACTGCCCCCCTTGCAAAGGCAACACGGCGCTTTGCTTGGCGGCCGGACCCGCGTTGTCTACACTCGCGAGCGAAGTGGAACGATATTAGCGGTGCTTATTTTTTGTAAATGCTTTCGGTGGCAAAGATGCGTGCGACGCGCGCTCACGGCCCATTCGTCAAGCGGCCCTGAGCAAAAACGTCATTTCCGAAGCCACCAACACTTTCTTCTCTGCGAGCTCAGTGGCGATCGCCACCAACGTCTCGCGATGCGCCTCCAGCATCGCCGTCACCGTCGCGAACTCCCGTTCGAGGTAGGCGCGCGCCAGGCTCTCCACCCGCTCGCGGTCCGACTCGCTCGGTCGACGACCAAACGCCGCAAGGTTGCTCCCCGCCGCCTCGCGGGCCAGGTCGGTCGGGATACCCCACGCACCGAACATGGCCATGGCGTCTTCGGTGGCCGATTGCAGGTCGCGACGTGCGCCGCGGACGCTGACTTCTTCCGGCCCGAGTAACAAGACCTCGGCGGCGCGACCCGCCAGATCGACGCGGATGGAGTGCCGCATGTCCCGTACACGCGAGTTGGGATTGGTGTGGAAGTGGGCATCGGCCGGCTGGGTCATCAGCCCGAGGGTGTCGCCACGCGGCAGCACCGTGCAGTAGGCCGGGATGACCTTGTCGCGCGAATCCAGATGCGCGATCAGCGCGTGGCCGGCTTCGTGGACGGCGATGGCCCAGTAGTCCTCGTCCTGCAGCAGCGGCGCATCGTCGCCCTCGGTGGTGCCGTAAGTCATGCATTCGAGGATGTCGCGAAAGGCAATCGGCTTGCCGCTGCGCTCGCAGGCGCGCGCGAGCGCGGTCGCCAACAGGCCGCGGCGGCGACTGCAGGCGTACTGGTTGGCGAGCAAAGCGCCGAGGCGAACTTGCCCCTCCAGCACCTCACGGGCGAAGCGGTGGCGACCCACCTCGGCCAGGAACATCCCGGCGTGCACTTCGGGCGTGAAACGCGGCAGCGCGAGCTTGCGATCAAAGAGGCCCCGCGCGCGCAGCAACGGATCCATCTGATCGTGGCTCTCCACGGCCGTGACCATCACCATAGGTCTGCCCGACCATGCGCCGAGCAGCGCACTACCCAGCGTGTGGCGGAAGGCGTAGGCCGCGCGCGGGTCGAAGTGCGGGTTGCGAGCGCGCCCGAACAACACCGGCGCGTCGCCGAGATCGCCCCCGAGCCACTCGCCCGGACGCAGGAAGACCAACACGGGTTCCTCTTCGCCGAGCGCGTCGAACGGAGACTCGACCCCGTCTACCTCCATCACCACCAGATGCATCCCGGCGCTCTGCGCGATGGTCGGCATCAGCGCATCGACCTCGTCCACGTCGTGATGCTCGATCAGCATACCCTGGCCAACGGCGGTCCAAGGGTCGGCGGTGTGGCTCGTGCAAGCGGCGGCGGCTGCGAGTTCGGCAGTCCAGCGCTTGAGCGCGGACGTGTCCGGCAGCACGTCCCAGAGCGTGCCGTAGAAGGGGATGGGAGGCGGGTTGAGATCCATGCAGATCCTCAGTGGAAATGGAGTCTCCCGAGGATACGGATGGAGGGGCTCACCACGTGAGCCCTTGGTCCTTGGCGGCAAAATTCAGTCGGTTGGGAGCAGTATCAAGTGGGCGGATGCGGCGTCCGGTCATCCCCGCCC
>RGVP01000171.1 GCA_010027235.1 bacterium | reverse complement strand
CGGTGCGAAGCGCGGAGGCTCCGGACCAGGGTTAGCGAGTTGGGCGTATTTTCCGGCGTGCGCGGGGCGGGCGGGCTGTTTGCATAGGCGCACATGCAGACCGTTACCTTGTTTAGCCCCGCCAAGATAAACCTCTCGCTCGCGATCACCGGGCGGCGGACGGATGGGTTTCACGAGCTCGTCTCGGTGGTAACGACGTTGGCTTGGGGCGATACGCTCCACGCTTCCTTGCAGCTCGGGGACACCGGGCCGGCGACGCTGGCCTGCGATGCGACCGGGGTGCCGACGGATGCAAGCAACCTGGTGCTGAGGGCGGCGGCGGCTTTTGCGGAGGCCACGGGCTGGCAGGGGCGGGTGGCGTTTTGCCTGGAAAAACGTATCCCAGTCGGTGCCGGTCTGGGCGGGGGGAGTGGCAATGCGGTCGCGGCGGTGCGAGCGCTGGAGGCCTTAAGCGGTGTCGCGCTGGGGAGGGAGCAGCGACTGGCCTTGGCAGCGGGGCTGGGCTCGGATTGTCCACTGTTTTGCCATGAGGGTCCCGTGGTCATGCGGGGGCGCGGAGAACGGATCGAGCCGCTGGGTGCGGAAGCGGCGGCGCGTCTGCGTGGCCGGCGGGTATTGATTTTTAAACCTGAATTCGGGGTGGCGACGGCCGAGGCTTATGCGGCGCTGGCGGCGCGGCCCGACTGGTATGCCGAGGTGGCGGTTGAGGAGGCGCGTCTGGCCGCGTGGCAAGCGAATCCCGGTGCGCCGGCCGAGGCGCTACTCGCCAACACGCTGGAGCGACCGGTCTTTGCCAAGTGGCTCGCGTTGCCGGCCATGTTGGCGTGGCTGCGGGAACGCCACGGCGTCCAGGCGCGGATGAGCGGCAGTGGCAGCGCATGTTTCCTCCTGCTCCAGCCCGGGCAGGACGAGGCGCTGCTGGTGCAAACCATCCGCGAGGGGTGGGGCGCGGGGGCGTTTGTGCAGGCGACCCTACTGGGGTGAACTAGGGTGGTGCCTGGTTTGGAAACAGGTTGACCGCAGGAGCGGGCGGTCGCCTCATGCTTTACCCCGTAGCCGGCGGTAAGCGTGGTTGCCCGAGTCCTCCGGCCTTTCATGCCTGTCCTCGAATCCAATTCGCGTCCCGAAGTCGTGCTGCAAGGCATCTCCGCCTCGCAGGGGATCGCCTACGGCCAAATATTTGTCTATCTGCAGAGCGATCTGGAGGTGCCCGAGTATTTGGTGGAGAAGTCGGCTTGGGCGGCGGAGGCGGGCCGTTTTGAACAAGCCTTGGTCGCGACGCGCCGGCAGATCCAAAAGATCATGGTCGAGGTGGAGCGAAACCTCGGCGAGGCGGAGGCACGAATTTTTGACGCGCATCTGCTGGTGCTGGAGGATCAGGCTTTGATCGCGGAGACTTTGCGTGAATTTGAAAAGACGCGGGTCAATATCGAGACCTGCTTCAACAAGGTGGCGCGGCGCTACATCTCGGCTTTTGAGCAGATCGATGATGAGTATCTGCGCGAACGCGGGGGCGATATCCGTGATGTCGCCCAGCGGGTGCTGTCCAACCTGCTTGGCCATACCGGGCAGCGCCTCATCAATCTGGTGGATCAACGCGTGGTGGTGGCGAATGACATCTCGCCTTCCGATGCGGCCGGGCTCGACCGGTCTTCGGCGCTCGCGATCGTGACGGACTCCGGCAGCAAGACGAGCCATGCCGTGATCGTCGCCCGCTCGATGAAGATCCCCGCTGTGGTCGGGTTGCGGGACCTCACCGCCCGAGTGCAGCCGGGCGACACCATTCTGGTGGATGGTTACGATGGAGCGGTGATTTTAAACCCCAGCGAGGCGACGCTTTTTCGTTACGGTAAAATTCAGCGGGAAAAACGCACTCGCGAGAATCGTTTACTTGAGGCCAACCGGCAACCGGCGGTCACGCTGGACGGGGTCGAGATCGTTTTGCGAGCCAACGTGGAGAAGGCGGAGGAGGCTGCCTTGGTGAAGCAATACAACGCCGACGGCGTGGGTTTATTCCGCACCGAATTTCTTTACCTCGGGGTCGATGCCGCGCCGACCGAGGAGGAGCAATACCGCTCCTACCGGATGCTGGCCGAGGAACTCGCGCCTCGGGCGGTGACGATCCGAACGCTCGACCTTGGGGGGGACAAGCCCATCGCCTCGCAATCCCACCTCTTCCCAAAGGAGAACAACCCCTTTCTCGGTTATCGCGCCATCCGCTTCTGTCTCGACCACTTGGTGCTCTTCAAGGAGCAGCTCCGGGCCATTTTACGGGCAAGCGCCCACGGTCGGGTGCAGTTGATGTATCCCATGATCAGCGGTAGCGAAGAAATGCGCCGCGCCAACGTGGTGCTGGAGGAGTGCCGAGTCGAGCTGCGGGCGGCGGGTGTGCCCTTCGATCCCTGCATGCCGGTGGGCAGCATGATCGAGGTGCCGAGCGCAGCGCTGTCGGCCGATCTGCTCGCGCGGGAGTGCGATTTTTTCAGCATCGGGACCAACGATCTGATCCAATACCTGATGGCGATCGACCGGGTAAACGACCGCATCGCTCACCTTTATGAGCCCACCCACCCGGCGGTTCTGCGCACGCTGCGCCATATCGTGGTCGAGGCGCACCGCGCGCGGATAAAAGTTAGCGTCTGCGGTGAAATGGCGGGCGATCCCAACTACACCGCGCTGTTGATCGGTCTTGGGGTGGACGAGTTGAGCATGGCGCCCCCGCTGATCCCGGCGGCCCGCTATGTCTTGCGCAGTCTCAAGCTGACCGAGGCCAAGCAACTGGCGCAACTGGCGCTGGCGATGGAGTCACCCGCGGCGATTCATGCCTTGTGCGCCCGTTTTGCGGAGGAACGGTTGCGGTCCTGAGTCCGGCTCACCGCTGGCGGGTGAGCATGAGATCGGCGAGGCCGAGGAGCAGGGATGCATCGCCCGGCAGGCTGGCGAGAGCGGCGCGGGCTCGCGTGGTTTCCTCGGCGGCGGCGCGGGTGGAGGCTTCGAGCCCGTGGAGGGAGACGTAGGTGGCCTTGCCGGCGCGGGCATCTTTGCCGGCGGTCTTGCCGAGGGCCGTGCTTTCGGCGGTGGCGTCGAGCACGTCATCAATGATCTGGAAGGCCAGGCCGAGGTGGCGACCGGCGCGACGGAGCTCGGTGATGGCGGCGTCTGGCAGCGAGCCGACCAGACCACCGCACACGAGTGAGGCTTCCAGCAGGGCGGCGGTTTTGTTGAGGTGGATAAAATCGAGTTCACTGGCGGTGGCCGTGCCGGCGCGTTCCGCGAGCAGATCCTGCATCTGGCCTCCGACCAGTCGTGTGGCGGAGCTCGCGCGGGCCAGCTCGCGCAAGAGGGCGGCGGCGAGGGCGGGGCGGTTGGCGTAGGCCTCGGCGGTGATCAAGAAGGCCTGGGCCAGAAGGGCGTCGCCAGCGAGCAGGGCGGTGGCCTCGTCAAAGGCGCGGTGGCAGGTAGGACGGCCCCGGCGGAGATCATCATTATCCATGCAGGGCAGATCGTCATGGATCAAAGAATACGTGTGGATGCACTCCAGCGCGCCGGCGACGGGCAGGGCGTTGGCCTGGGCCTCGGGGCCGGCCAGGCCTGCGGCGGCGAGGGCGAGGGCGGGGCGGAGGCGTTTGCCGCCGGCTTGCAGACTGTAGCGCATGGCCGCGTGGATGCGGGCGGGGCCGGCAGGGGCGTCGGCCGGCAGGGCGGGCACGAGCGTATCGAGGGCGGCCTCGGTCTGAGCGGTGAGGGTTTGCAGTCGGCTGGAGAAGTCCATCGTCGAGGTTAGCGTTCGGAAGTATTTCCGCGCCTGCAAGTGCAGGGCGGCGCTGAGTTGGGGCCGGAAACGAGGTTTCGACATGGGCAAGCCGGCTCTACACGTTCACGGGCATGGCGAAATCCCACCAGCAAAAGGCACCGGGTCTTGTCGGCGTGATCAGTGGCGCGTTGTGCAGTCTTGTGCTCGGCATGCTGCTCGCGGGGATTTATTTGATTTTTAAGCCGGTAGAGATCGTCAGCAACGTCCCCAAGGAGCCGGTCGCCGGGGTGCGTTATTTCGTCCAGGGTGGCGGAGCGGCGGCGGCGGGAACGGGCTGGGAGCGCAAGCAGGAGGCGCTGGCCTCGGGCTTGGGCGCAGTAGGACTGGGGGAAGGCGACCTCAATGCCTGGGCGCAGGCGGCCTACCCGGTTGATCCGGAGGTGCAGACGGCGAAACAAGAAGCCCGGTTCCTGCTCGTGCCGGGCACGCCGAATTTCCGGCTCGTCGGCGAGGAACTGCAAGTCGGCGTGGTCGCCGAGCTCATCTGCTTCGGGTTCGTTCACGATCTGGTCTTGCAAGCGCAGGGCGGCTTCGAATCGGACGGAGCCGGCTGGCGTTATGCGCCCAAGAAAGTGTATTTCGGGTGTTTTCCGGTGCATCGGTTCCCCGTGCTCATGGCCTCGCTGGCTGCGCGCTTAAAGGCCGAGGGCACGCTTCCTCCAGAGGTCGGCCTAGTGCTTCGTCGGGCGGCGAGCTTAACGATCAAGGCGGACGAGTTATCCGTCCGGCTGCGGTGAGTGCAGGGCGTTTCAGTGCGATTTTGGCGGCGATGCTCTTCTGGGCGTCGTGGCTGGCGGCCGGCCCGGACGTGGCGTCGACCGAGGTGCGTTTTTTCCCGGGATCGGGCGGGCGTTTCGAGGTCGCAGCGCAGGCTGGTGAGGCGGGCTTGCGACTGGAGCGACTGGCGGAGTCGGCCTGGGTGGTCTGGCGCGGGCCGCTGGGTTTGCCGGAGCGGTTCGCGACAGGGATCACGGTGCGTCTCACGCCGCCCGAGCAATGGGCGTTTGCGGAGCCGACGTGGCGGGTCACGGCCGAGCCCACCGGGCTGGTAAGTCTCTGGATACGGGGAGGGGGCGTGCCGGGGGTAGCGCGCGAACGGCGCTGGG
>RGVP01000018.1 GCA_010027235.1 bacterium | reverse complement strand
GGCATCAATACGATGGCCTACAACCGCTGCATCGGCACCCGTTATTGCGCGAACAATTGTCCTTATAAGGTCCGTCGCTTTAACTTCTTTGACTACAACCAGCGCCAACTCGATAGCCTCTACATGGGGCCCTTGGGCAAGAAGGGCATGCCCGAATTGGTCAAGATGGTGAAGAACCCCGACGTGACCGTGCGCATGCGCGGCGTGATGGAGAAGTGCACCTACTGCGTGCAACGCATCCAGCAGGCCAAGATCAAGCAGAAGGTCGCCGCCGGCGCTTCCGCCAACGTCGAGATACCAGATGGTTCCTTCAAGGTTGCCTGTCAGCAGGTTTGCCCAGTCGAGGCCATTGAGTTTGGCAACGTCAAGGATGTGAACAGTCGCGTTTCCCAGGCCAAGGCCCGGGAGCAGGACTACCAACTCCTCGGCTACCTGAACATCCGCCCCCGCACCACCTTCCTCGGCAAGCTTCGCAATCCGAATCCTGAGATGCCTGACTACGCCAGCCAGCCCCTGAGCCGCCAGGAATATGAAAAGAAGAACCATCCCGCCGGGATGGAGCATGGCGGCGGCCATGGAACCGGCCACTCGGAGCACGGCGAAAGCCACGCCCCCGCCCATGAGACTCACGGCGAGTCCAAGTCCCACGCTACCCTCGGCAAACTCTCCTTCGGAGGTAACAGCTAATGGCCCACGCTCACACCGATCATCCCGCCCCGGCCATCCTGGCCGAGGTCAAACCGGTCTCATTCCCGCGTGCGACCTTGGTTGAAAAGAACCGCAGCTTCAGCTGGGTCACCGAAAAGATCTGCGGCATCATCGAGGGGCCGACCCCCCGCTGGTGGTGGATCGCGTTCGCGGTGTCCGGCT
This sequence comes from bacterium, assembly GCA_010027235.1. Taxonomy (GTDB): domain Bacteria; phylum Verrucomicrobiota; class Verrucomicrobiia; order Opitutales; family Opitutaceae; genus IMCC26134_A. The sequence goes on along the minus strand of RGVP01000018.1, from coordinate 26,238 downwards.
TCCTTGCGAGCTTCACCGTCGCGGGCATCATTTATCTGGTGTCCACCGGCGTCGGCGTCTGGGGCCACGCCAACCCGGTCAACTGGGCGTGGGATATCGTCAACTTCGTGTTCTGGATCGGCATTGGCCACGCCGGCACGCTCATCTCCGCGATCTTGTGTCTCTTGCGCCAGAAGTGGCGCACTTCTATCAATCGTGCCGCCGAGGCCATGACGATTTTCGCGGTGGTTTGCGCCGCGATCTTCCCGGTCTTCCACGTCGGTCGCGTATGGTTTGCGGTTCTACCGGGTTACCTCTTCCCCTTCCCCAACGCTAACGCCATCTGGCCCAACTTCCGGTCCCCGCTGGAGTGGGACGTGTTCGCGGTTTCGACCTACGGCACGGTTTCGGTGCTTTTCTGGTATATCGGTCTCATTCCCGACCTTGCCATCCTACGCGATCGTTTCTACCGCGGCGGCGACAAGATCCGTTCCGCCCTCTACGGCTTCTTTGCCATGGGTTGGCGCGGCAGCAATCGCCACTGGAGCAATTACGAGATGGCCTACCTTGTGCTCGCCGGTATTTCGACTCCCTTGGTGTTGTCGGTGCACACGATCGTCTCGTTCGACTTCGCCGTCTCCCTCCTGCCCGGTTGGCACACCACGATCTTCCCTCCTTATTTCGTGGCAGGCGCCATTTTCTCCGGCTTCGGCATGGTCTTAACCCTCATGCTTCCGCTGCGCGCAATCTTCCGTTTGGAGGACCTGATCACGCAGTATCACATCGATTGCATGTGCAAGATCATTTTGGCCACTGGCACGATCGTCGGTTACGCCTATGGCATGGAGTTCTTTATCGCGTGGTATGGCTCAAATCCTTACGAAGGCTTTGCTTTTATCAATCGCGCCTTCGGACATTACGCTTGGGCCTACTGGATCATGATCACCTGCAACGTGGTCACGCCTCAGTTCTTCTGGTTCAAGAGCATCCGCCGCAACATCGGCTTGGTCTGGATCCTATCGATCTTCGTCAACGTGGGCATGTGGTTCGAGCGCTTTGTGATCATCGTTACCTCGCTGGCCCGAGACTTCCTGCCTAGCTCCTGGGGCTATTACAGCCCCTCGGCAGTCGAGATTTTCACGTTCTTCGGAACCTTCGGCGTCTTTGGCGTCCTATTCCTCCTCTTCATCCGCTTCCTGCCCATCATGCCGATGGCCGAGATTAAAGCCGTCATGCCTCAGGCGGACGTCCACGGCGGTCACGACAAGCATTAAGCACCCTTCACGACCACGAACATGGCTGCCACCTTCTACGGCCTGATGGCCCGCTTCGACACCGCGCCGGATATTTACCACGCGGCTCAACAAGTGCGCGACGCCGGCTACAAAAACTGGGACTGCATCACGCCGTTCCCGGTCCACGGTCTCGACGGGGCCATGGGCCTGCGTCGCTCCAACGTGCCCAAGTTCTCCCTAATCGGCGGCCTTACCGGTTTCACCACTGGTATGTCGATGATCTGGTTTACGGGGGCTTTCGATTATCCGCTGATCGTAGGCGGCAAGCCCTACTTTAGTCCGCTTTTTGCATTCCCCATCAGCTACGAGCTGACGATTCTTTTCACCGCCTTCGCCACCATCGCCGGCATGTTTATTCTAAACTGGTTGCCGCAGCATTACCACCCAGTCCTCAAGTCCAAGGAAATCCTGCGCGGCCTGGATGACGCCTTCTACGTGGTGATTGAGGCGCGCGACCCGAAATTCGACCTTAACCGCGCCAAGGCTCTGCTCAGTCAGGCCGGGGCCAAGGAAATCTCCGAATTGGAGGCCTAAGACCATGCGCTACGCCTACCTCACTCTTCTTTTCGTGGTGGTTTCCGCCGTGTCCATCCTAGGGTTTCGCGGTTCACTGACCCAGCGCACCCCTTTGGAGATTTTTCCGGACATGGATCATCAGCCGAAATACAAGCCTCAGGCCGAGTCTGCCTTTTTCGCTGACCGCCGCACGGACCGCCCTACGCCCGCCGGTGTGGTTCCTTACGGTCGGACTGCCCTAGCGTCCGATGCTAAGTTCCTTGGCGCTGACGACCACTTATATCGTGGTTTGGCCGCCGATGGAACCCCCGCCCGAGGTTTCCCCGCCGGGATTACGGTCGATGCCAAGCTCTTGGAGCGCGGCCAGTTGAAATACACCATCTATTGTGTGCCGTGCCACGGCGCGGTGGGTGACGGCAATGGGATTACGAAGCAATATGGCATGGGCGCCACTCCGAGCTACCATGACGACCGTTTGCGTAGCACGCCTGAGGGCGATATTTTCCATACCATCACCGCCGGCAAGGGCAACATGTTGTCTTACGCCGATAAACTGGAGCCAGCGGATCGCTGGGCGGTTATCGCCTACGTCCGCGCCCTGCAACGCGCCCAGACCGGCACCTCAGCCGATGTCGTCCCCGCCCACAAATCCGAGCTTGGCCTGAAATGAGCACCCACGTCGCCACCATCTCTAACGTCGCCGGCACTCCCGCCGCTGGCTCCACTCACTCCGTGGGTTCCGCCGCCAATAAAGCCCTGGTGTTGGGCTTAGTTGGCCTAGCCGCCACTGGGCTTGGTGTGGTCATCTCCGGCAAAGCCGCGGCCTTTTCTTACCTTACTGGCCTCGTCTTCTGGGTAGCGGTCTCTCTCGGAGCGCTTTTTCTCATCATGATCCACCACGTCTTTGACGCGGGTTGGTCTACGGTGTTGCGCCGCCAGTATGAAAACTGGATCACCTGTCTGCCTTGGCTCGGTCTGCTGTTTGCCCCGTTGCTCATCTCCGCCGTAGTCGCCCCCGGTGTAATTTGGAAGTGGACCGATCCGGCTTACGACCTGAGTCAGGTCGGCGGCCACGGGACTGTCGCTCAAGACGTGCTGTGGGTGAAGAAGTCCGGCCTGCTCAGCACCATGACGCTGATCATCGCGAGTTTCGTTGGCTTCGGTGGTTGGACCCTGATTTCCAGTCGCTTGCGCGCCCACTCGGTCGCTCAAGACACCGATGGCAATATCTCCCACACGCACGCCAACCGCTTCTGGACCGCCGTCGGATTGCCCTTCACCGCTTTATCCATGACCCTCTGCGTTATCCTCTGGGTCAAGGCTCTCGATTATCACTGGTATTCCACTATGTTCGGTGTCTGGTTCTTCGCGGGTGCCATCCGCTCGGCGCTTTCGCTGGGTGTTATCCTCATGGTCTGGCTCTGGTCGCGCGGTGACTATAAGGGTATCATGAATAACAACCATATGCATTCCATTGGTATGCTGATGTTTGCATTCACCGTGTTCTGGGCATACATTACCTTCTCGCAGTATTTCCTGATCTACATGGCCAACATTCCAGAGGAGACCTTCTGGTATAGCCTCCGTGAGATCAACAAGGACGGGGTTTTCAACACTTGGGGCTATGTCGGCATGTTTCTGCTCTTCGGCCACTTCGTCGCTCCTTTCCTTACTCTGATCCACTATCCGGTGAAGCTCTCCAAGACGTGGTTGCCCCGCGTTGGCGCCTTCATCGCCACGGTGGTTCTCGTCGATATGACCTACAACGTCATGCCCTCGTTGAAAAACTCGTCGGGCGATGCGTATCCTTTCCTCAGTCTTAATCTGCTCTGGATTGCTACTTCTGTGGTCGGCGTCGGCGGAGTCTGCGTTTGGGCCTATTTAAACAGTTTTGCCAAAACCAAACTCATCCCGATCCGCGATCCCCGTATCGTTGAATCCCTGACCTACCATGAGTGACGCATCCGCCACCTCCGAACCGAAGGGATCCTTCACCGCGACGCTACTGGCGGCCGTGGGCGGCTTCTCTATTTTCCTGATCATCTTGTTGGTCGCTTATTTGCCCAACAAGGCTGCTCCCGCTGGCGACGGCGTGAAGACGCCTGCTGAACGCAAAGCCGCCTTGGCTGAATTGCGCGGCAAGGAGCAGACGGCTGCCACTACCTATGGCTGGGTGGATAAAGATAAGGGTATCGTTCGTCTCCCCCTCGAGCGCGCCGTCGAGCTTATCGTTCAGGAGGCCAAGAAGTAAGGTCACCGCCCTATGCGGCGCCCGTCTCCTGCCCCCGCTCCCTGCTCTGATGCCTGAATGGTTCCTCTACTTCGTTGCCCTGCCTATGGCCCTGCTCATTGTCGCGAGCGCGGTTTACGGTCTTTATTGGGCGAGCCAAAAAGGGGAGCTTCAGAACTTGGAAGAGGGAGCCAAGGTTATCTTTGATCACGAGGAGCCGATCGGACGCCCCACGGATCAGATTCTCAATCAGCCCAAGACCGCCAAGCCGCTCAAAACTTAGCACCCAACTCTGGTGGCACTTCGCCACTGGATCCGCTTAGGACCCTTCCTTCGTCAAACGATTTCCCAATGGCCTCCAGTCTCACCGCATCCCTAAACCCGGCGAGTTCGCCCGACCTGGCGAAACGCGCGGAGCTTAGCGCGATCGACGCCTCCACCAAGGCCCCGGCCTTGTATTTCCTCGGCTCTGCTGTGCTCTGGCTGCTTGTGGGGACGGTCTTCGCCCTGATTGCGTCCTACAAACTGCACACCCCCGAGTTTCTCGGAAACATCGAGTGGCTGACCTTCGGCCGGGCCCGCACCCTGCACCTGAATGCCGTGATCTACGGCTGGTCGGTCAACGCCTCATTCGCGGTGGCGCTTTGGCTCATGGCCCGACTCGCGCGCGCCGAGTTGCGGCATGTGGGTCTGTTATTCATTGCGGCTGCATTTTGGAATCTCGGCGTGACGGTGGGCATGGTGGGTATCGCATTGGGTGACTCCACCTCGATCGAGTGGCTCGAGTTCCCTACCTACGCGACTCCCATCCTCTTCGTGCCGAGCCAAGCATATCTACGTCTCGCAGTGGTATTTGCTCGCCGCCCTGTTTTGGTTTCCGTGGCTCTACTCGATCGCGCAGATCATGCTGTTGTTCGAGCCCACCCGAGGCACTGTGCAGGCACTGGTAAATTGGTGGTTCGCACACAACGTGCTCGGTCTCTGGTTCACTCCGATCGGTTTGGCTGCGATTTATTATTTCCTGCCCAAGGTCCTCGGCAAACCTATCCATAGCTACTATTTGTCTGTGTTAGGGTTCTGGTCGCTGGCGATTTTCTACAACTGGGCGGGCGTGCACCATCTAATCGGCGGTCCTGTGCCGGTTTGGGTGCAAACCGCTGGTATAGCAGCATCTTTCATGATGGTAGTCCCTGTTATTGTCACCGGACTTAATCAGCATCTTACCCTAGTTGGCGCCGCGTCCGCTTTAAAGTATTCACCCACTTTACGCTTCATCGTATTTGGCGGTGTAAACTACACTCTGACCTCCTTGGCCGGTTCCTTGATGGCCATGCGTTCTTGGGCTGAGATTACCCACTTCACCCACTACACCGTGGCCCACGCTCACCACGGTATGTATGCCTTCTTCACTATGGTGATGTTCGGCAGCATTTATTACATCCTGCCTCGCATAATCTTGAAGGAGTGGCCCTCGGCTAAGTTGATCAGTCTTCATTTCTGGGCCACGGCCGGTGGTATCACGCTTTACGTGGTTGTGATGTCCATCGCGGGTATCCAGCAGGGTTTAGCCATGAACGCGCTCCCGGTTGGCGCGGATGGTCATGCCGGTTCTCCGATTCCCTTCCTTACGATCGTAGCGAACACTATCCAGTGGCTTGAGCTTCGCACCGTCGCAGGCGTCGTTATCGCCATCGGTCATATCGCCTTCGCGATCAATTTTACTTGGATGCTAGTAAAGCCCCGTCAACCTGGCACTTCCGAGCCCACCCTCTTCCGTCACGCCCCTGATCTGGAGGTCGCACCATGAATCGCGCTCCGCTCATTTTCCTCGGCATTTTCTTCGCCCTCGCCTTCAGTTGGACGGGGATTGTTCTGACCAACCACTTAAGCTACGCCAAGTTGCAGCCGGTTTTTGACGAGACGGAAGGCAAAGCCTTTCCGCAAAAACTCCCCGGTAACGCGGAGCGAGGCAAGGAAGTCTATCGTGATCTTGGTTGCGTGTATTGCCACACCCAGCAGGTCCGCCAACCGGGTTACGGCACAGATATAGAGCGGGGCTGGGGCGAGCGTGGCAGTGTAGCCCGCGACTATATTCACGAAAAACGAGTTTACCTCGGTTCCATGCGCACGGGTCCAGACCTACGAAATGTCGGTGCACGTTTTGTGGGCGATGCTGGCCGCGATTGGCATATCCAGCATTTTTACGATCCCCAGATTACTTCGAAGGGTTCGATCATGCCTCCTTTCCGGTTCCTTTTCGAGACTCGGTCCATTGTTGGCGAGGCCTCGCCTCGCGCGGTCCAGGCAAAATTGCCCGCACAATATCAGCCCCCTGCCGGTCATGAAATCGTCCTTACCCAGCGTGGCGAAGACCTAATTTCTTACTTACTGGCGCTCAAGGATCCTGCCTTGTATCCGGAAGAGGCCGCGCGCGTTTACGTGCCCAAGCCCGAGTCTGCCGAAAAGAAAACCGAGTCCGCCCACCCGGAGGCCGCCAAATGAGTAGCGAAAAGACCAAACTCCCTCCGCACATCCCAGCGGAGCAACACCAGCGCGCGGAGCAAGCTGGCGCCAACGACGATAGCATCCAAAAGGTCCACGCCATCTTGTTGCGTGAGAAACCGGAGCCTTCGGAGGGATTCACGCCACTGCCGCTTTTCCTGCTGGGTTTCATCTCGGCGATGGTTTTCGTGTGTGCGGTCTACGTCGTGCACTACCGGGGGGGCTTCGATCCCTTGGTTTACGATGAGCGATTTGATGCCGAAGCCGCCAAAGCAGCTGCATCCGCCCCGAAGGAGCTCACGCCCGAGCAGGTTCTGGCTTCGGGCAAGCGCCTATTCCAAACTTGTGCCGCGTGCCATCAGGCCACGGGTCTAGGTGTGGCCGGAGTTTACCCTCCTCTCGCCGGGTCCGAGTGGGTCCTTGGTAAGGAGGATCGTCTCATTCGCGTCCTTCTGCATGGCCTGGGCGGTCCGGTTCAGGTCAAAGGCAATACTTACAATGGCGCCATGCCGGCCTTCGGCAAGATCCCCGGCGGCGGCTACAATTGGAGCGAGGAGAAGATTTCCCACGTCCTTAGTTATATTCGTCACGAGTGGGGTAACAACGCTGGGTTTATCACCAAGGATAATGTTGCCGCAGTTCTGAAGGCCGAGGCTTCTCGCGCCAAGGCTTGGACGCAGGACGAACTTGCGCCCTTCGCGCAGTAATCCGCGTTTGGCCTAGCGGTTTAAACCCCCGGTGAGATCAGCGGGGGAATTCCAGTTCGTGAGCGCCTTGTATTCTTCTGGCGTAAGCGCCATTGGATATAACAAGTCGACTGCACACATTGCTGTGACCACGTTTCGCAAAGCGAGCCGATCGGATGCTAGGGCGGAGTCGAAAAAGGGCCGGGCAGTGCGTGGGTAGAGCGCGCAGAGTGGTTCGCTGCCCTGTGGACCGATCGGCACGAAACCCTGTTTCTTCGGCGCCCGCGCAAGCCACTTGCGGAGCAACGCGGGCGTGACATCAGGCAGGTCCACCGCGAGGACGAGCAGGTGCGGCTCGCGCGCGGCGGCGAGGGCGGCGGCGATCCCCGCCATTGGACCGCGCGAACCGTCGTCGTGGAGGCGTGAGAGGTCGGCCGACACCTGAGGATAATCCGTCCCGTTACGGATCGATAAAAATACTTCCTTCGCGCCGGCGGCGCGGAGCGTCTCTAGTTGGTGGAGGACGAGTGGTTGACCTGAGCTGGGATGCGGCAGAAGTGCCTTGTCGAGGCCCATGCGCAGAGAGCGGCCGCCGGTGAGAAGCACGGCGCTGAATCTGGTGCAGGCTTCAGGCGGATTTGGTGCCATCGACGCGAAGGATACCGTCAGTGAGGATGCGGGCGCGCAAACCGCCGCGGCCAACCAGTGCGGCGCGCGCTCCGGGGGCGAAACCTAGGTCCATCCACTCGCAGGGCGCGCACTCGGCGCTGCCGTGAAAGCGGATATTTTGGATGGTGAACTCCACCCCGATGAGGGAGTTCAGGTCTACGCCCCGGGTGATGACATTGCGCCGGAACGCCCACGGCTCGCGTTCGTGCGCGTCGAGCGAGTCGCGCAGTTCGTCGTAGATTTCACCGGCGAAGAAGGTGACTTGGCCTTTGTAGTCCGTCTTGTAATCGAAAAACCGGTCGCCCCGCAGGCCGCGCCCGGCGACGCATTCGACCTCGGAGACGGCGATCATCGGGTGGTCGGCGGGGCCCTGGCCGTGCTGGCCGAAATAGGCATGGCCGGGGGATAGGTAGATGTGCTCGATGCGAATCATGGTGGCGGCGGAGGAGGGAGGGGCGGCGCTTGGGCGGTTCATTCGCCGTGCAGGTGGCGGATGCATTCGCGGATGGCGGGCACGAGGGGCGGCAGGCATTCGCCTATAGCGCGCGGGTTGCCGGGCAGGTTGATGAGCAGGGATTGACCACGCGTGCCGGCGGTGGCTCGCGAGAGGATGGCGGTGGGGACGAGCGGGAAACTGCTTGCGCGCATGATTTCGCCGAAGCCGGGTAACTCCCGCTCTAACACGGCTCGGGTAGCCTCGGGCGTTAGGTCGCGGGGTGCAGGGCCGGTGCCACCGGTGGTCACGATAAGATCGCAGTGTTCAACGTCGCACAGCTCGATTAAGAGAGCAGACAGCGCGGGGCGGTCGTCGGATAGCAACCGCGTGAGAAAGGTGTGTCCGAGGCCGAGGTGCTCGGAGAGGACGCGCTCGATCTCGGGGCCGCTAAGGTCGGCGTAGATACCGGCGCTAGCGCGGTCGCTGAGGGTGACGCGGGCGATTTTCATAGGTGAAAGCCGGATTTAACCAAGGAGGACACGGAGGGCATGGAGAGGCGGAAGGAGACGGGCATGGTTTTGTGATTTTGGCTCCGTGGCGCTCCGTGATTTCCGTGGTTTATTATTTGATTTTTTCGGTCACCCGCACCGCTCCAAGGACCATGGTTTTGTCCACGGCTTTCATCATGTCATAAAGAGTGAGTCCGGCGAGGGTGACCGCTACCAAAGCCTCCATTTCCACGCCGGTGCGGGCGGTGGTGCGGGCGGTGGCGGTGATGACCACGCGGTCGACGCGCAGCTCGAAATCGACCGATACGGAATCGAGCGGCAGGCTGTGGCAGAGCGGGATGAGTTCGTCAGTGCGTTTGGCGGCGAGGATGCCGGCTAGACGAGCGGCGGCTATTACATCGCCTTTAGGCAAGGCCCGGGCGCGGAGCAACTCGATGGTCGCGGGCTGGCATCCGAGTTCACCGACGGCGGTGGCGGCGCGAGCCTGAAGGGGCTTATGACCGACGTTGACCATGCGGGCGGCACCGGTGGCGTCGAGGTGGCTGAAGGTAGGATCGGGCGCGGACATTTTTTGAGGTAGGTGGGGGTTATACGAGCAGTCCCTCGGCGGTGGACTCGGGCGTGGCGGCACTTGGAACGCGCAGTAGAGCGTGGGTGCGGACCAGGACGGTGAGATCGCTGGAATCGACCCACGGAAGGGGCGCATAACCCTCGGCTACGCGGGCAGCGGGCCACCAGGTCTCGCGCGGGTGCGTGCGCAGAGCCGCGCCGGGAGCCAGTGGCAGGCGCAACAGTGGGGCGGGGGCGGTGCCGGCGAGCCGAGCAAGGATGCGCGCGACGAACAGGTGGAAACACACAAAATGGGAGAGTGGATTGCCGGGCAGGCCGAAGGCGATCTGCGCGCCACGCACGCCGACCAACAGGGGTTTGCCGGGGCGGGAGGCGACTTGCTCGATTACGAGGGAGAAGCCCTGGGCGGTAAGTAGGCGGGCGGTATGGTCATGCGCGCCGCCGGATGAGCCTCCAGAGATGAGCAGGAGGTCGGGTGCGGACTCGAGTAGACCTGCGAAGGCGGAGGCGGTGGCGTCGTAGCTTTCTCCCACGCAGGCATGGGCGACGACTTCGGCGGAGGCACCCGCCAGTAGGGCTGCGAGGAGGGTGGAGTTACTGTCGCGGATGCGACCGGGCTGGGCCGCGGCATCGGGCGGGATAAGTTCGCCGCCGGTAACGAGGTGGGCGATGCGCGCGCGGCGCGCGACCAGCGGTGCGACGAGGCCGACCGAGGCAAGCAACGCGAGCGAGCCGGCTTGGAGCGTCGTGCCGGGGGCGAGCAGCAGGTCGCCTGCGTGGGCCTGAGAGGCGCGGCGACGGATGTGGGTAACGGAGGGGGCGGCTCGCAGAGTGATGCTGCCATCGGGGTTGGAGACGGTATCCTCGTGCATTACTAGGCCCAGTGGACCGGAGGGCACGCCGGAGCCGGTGAAAAGTCTCAGCGCGGTATCAGGTGGTGGTGCGTCGGGCGCGCTCGCGCCCATGGGGATGTCGCCGAGCACGCGCACGGTGGCGCCAGCGGGGAGGTCGAGTGCGGCGACGTAGCCATCGATGGCGGCGCGGTCGAAGGGCGGTTGGTCTTCGGGTGCGGTCACGGACTCGCGAAGCGCACGACCACTGGCGGTCGCGAGGGAAACACGTTCGGTTGGCAGGGGCGCGCCAAGGGTGTCGAGACGTTCCCAGACGGTGGCGACGGAGAGCATGGGCAGAAGGGACGTAGTTGAATCAGGCCGCGGGTAGCGTGTCGGTTTTCCAGATAGGCACGTCTTTTTTTAGCTGATCCATGAAGCCAGCGAGGAAGGAGAAGGCCTCGGTGCGGTGGCGAGCGGTGATACAGATATAAATCGCAGCCTCGCCAACTGGCACTGGGCCGAGGCGGTGGAGGATGCGGACGGCTTGCACGGGGTAATCGGCCAAGAGGGACTTGGCGATTCGGGTGATCTCGTGCTCGGCCATGGGTTGGTAGGCTTCGTAGACTAGGCCGCCGATGGCCCGTTCGGCCTCCGTGCTCCGCACTAGGCCGCGAAACTCGACAAAAGCGCCGGTCTCTGGCTCTGGGGCTAGTGCGGGCAGAGCGAGGGAAATGGGGTCGGGGCCGAGTTGGATGTGGATGCGCATGGTTCAGCCGCCAGAGACAGGTGGGATTAGAGCGATTTCATCCCCGGGTTGGAAAATAGTTTCGGCCGAGGCGAACTCGCCGTTGCGGGCGAGGCGGATCGCGGGACGGAGCGAGGCTAAATCGGGATGGCGTTGCAGGACGTATTGCCACAACTCATCGCTGGTTAGCGGAACCTCACCACGGAGTGACTCCGAGGCGAGCGCGGTGATGCGACGAACTTGAGCGAAGTAGAGCAGAGTCATAAGCGGGTCGGTGATAGGCGCAGCCGTTCAAGGCTATGGCGACGATCAGGGTTGGGGGCGGGGTAGAATAAGGCTTCCGTGCCGGCGGGTTGAAAAAGCAGCTCAATAACGATGCCGCTGATCCAGGGCCAAGCGCCGAGTTTTGGCAGCATAACGGTAGAAAGGCTAGGTGCCTAGCGGATCAACCGCCGATGGCGGTCATGGGGCGGGCGGGATGATAGTCGGTTCGAAACTCGTGATCCTCGGGTTTTTGGGCGATAGCTTGGGCAATGGCTTCGTCGATGCGGTTGTTCGCGAGGGCTTTGGCGAGATCGAGTTCGCCGTGTCGGCCGAGGCAGGGGCGGAGTTTGCCGTCGGCGGTTAGTCGGAGTTTATTGCAGGAAACGCAGAAATCCTGTTCGGAAAGAGCCCCGATGAAGCCGATACGGGCGCCGGGCAGATCGGGGCATTCGTGGTAGCGGGCGGGCCCGTGGCCGGCGCGGTAGTCGGGCAGGGCGCGGAGGGGCCCAAGGCTGGCTTCAAGAGTGGCGCGGGCGTCGGCCAGAGAGAGGAAATTGGCCGGCGTGAGCACGTCGGTGCGGGTGAGGGGCATCAGCTCAATGAACCGGATGGGCAGGCGGCGGGCGGCGGCGAAGCGGACCAGGCCGGGTAGAGCCTGATCGTTGACCCCGCGTATGAGCACGGTGTTGAGCTTTACGAATAGGTCGGCGGCGAGAGCGGCGTTTATGCCAGCGAGGACCTGCGCTACGTCGCCGCCGGTGATGCGGCGGTAGATGGCGGGGTCTAGGGCGTCTAAAGAGATGTTGGCGGAGCGCACGCCGGCGGCGGCGAGTTCGGGGGCGAGGGGAGCGAGGCGGGTGCCGTTGGTCGAGAGGCCGAGGGAATGAAGGTTTTCGAACGCGCCGATACCGCGGGCGATTTCGAGCAGATCATCCCGCAGGAGGGGTTCGCCGCCGGTGAGGCGGAACTTGGTGAAACCCAGCCGCGAAGCCGCTCGGGCGACGGCGACAAGTTGGGCGGCGGAGAGATGATCGGCGCGTTTCGCCCAACCCTTGTAGCCCTCGGGCATGCAATACAGGCAGCGTTCGTTGCACCGGTCGGTGACGGAGATCCGCAGGTAATCGATGAAGCGGCCGAAGGAATCTAACACGGTGGAAAAATTAGCGGAGCCTAGGTCCGGAGCAAACCGAGAGGGTGGTTTGGTGAGGAAAAGTCGGGATGCAAAGGAGGCAGCCGGGCTCAGGGTGCGAGCGGCAGCCGGATGCGCATGGTCGTGCCGGCGGGACCGGTGGCGTGCAGGGTGATGTCGCCGTGGTGGGAAACCAAGATACGTTTCGCGATGGCCAGCCCGAGGCCGGTGCCGTCGGCGCGGCCGGAGAGAAAGCTATCGAAAATGTGCGCGGCGAGCGCGGGTGGCACGCCGCGACCGGTGTCGATTACGTCGATCACGACCTGACGCGCGCCCTCTAGCTGCTCGGTGCTCACGCGCACGGTGATGGCGCCGCCCTGATCCATCGCTTGGGTGGCGTTAAGGAGCAGGTTCAGCAGGACCTGCTGGATCTGACCTTTGTGGACGTCGACGTGGAGCGGTTTGGCGGGGGGATCGAAGCGAAGGCGGATTTTGCTCTGGGCGAGCTTCAAGCGAATTAGCACGAGGGTGTCGCCTACGAGGTCGGTGACGTTCCAGCGGGCGTGCATGGACGAGGGGGCCTTTGCGAACTGGAGGACGCGGGACACAATCGACTCGAGTTGATCAAGCTTTTCGCCGATCACGCGCACATCAGTGCGGCGGGGGTCGTTTTCCGGGAAATCGAGCCCGAGGTAGCCGTAGAGGAGTTTGATCACGGTCAGCGGATTGCGGATCTCGTGGGCGATCTCGGCGGCCAGCAGGCCGAGGGTGGTTAGCTGCTCGTTCTTGCGCAGGGTGTCTTCGCTCTGGAAAACGCGGGAGTAGAGGCGGGAATTCTGAAGGGTGACGGCGGCAAGGCTGGCGAAGGCGGTCAGCAGGCGTTTCTCGTCGTTATTGAACCGGTGGGGGTGGTCGGTGAATACGGCGAGCACGCCGACGGCTTCGTTCTCCCAAAACATGGGCACAGCGAGTAGGGAGCGCAGGTCAGGGTCGCGGGGCAGGTCGACCACGTCGAGGAATTCGGCCGACTGCACATTGGCGAACTCGAGCGCGCGGCGGGTGTTCAGGGCACCGGCTACCAAACTGGTTTCAAGCGGCAGGTCGCCCTCAGGTAGCGGTGTATCGGCCAAGCCGGCGAGGGACACGGCGCGCAGGCAGCGACGAGCGGAGTTGTATTCAAGTAGCAGGCACGCGCGGGCGGAAAGCAGGCTGCGGGCGTCGCGGGAGATGGCGTCGTGCAGCTCCTGGCGCTCCAGTTTTGTGACGAGGGTGAGGCCAGCGCTGACGAGGTTTTCGAGCTGGCCGGCCTTGCCCCGCAGGTGCTGGAGCTGCCAGAGCCGGAGCAGCACGGCGGTGCTTTCCTCCGCGAGGGCAACCAAGCGGAGCAGGTGTTCGGGGCCGAAGCCGCCGAGGGTATCGCTATCGAGGTTGATTACGCCGAGGATCTGACCGTTAGCGGGGACGAGAGGTGCGGTGATTTCGGCGCGCACGGTGGGACGCACCGGAATGTAGCGGGGATCAGTCCGGACGTCGGGGACCAACTGGGGGCGGCCGTGGAAGGCGACCCAGCCCGTGATGCCTTGGCCGGGGCGGAGCGCGACCTCGTCGATGTCGGCCGGCATGCCTTGGTGGACCTCGATCTCGAGGCGACTGGTGTCGGGGTTGAGCAGCGAGATAGAGCCGGACGAGGCGCCGAGATGGTCGATGGCGAGGCGCAGGATCTCGACCATGGCGAGGCGAGGGCTATCGGCTGTGGTAGCGAGGCGGCTGACCGCGTGGAGCAGGGCGTGCTCGGAAGCGTGGGAGAGGGACGGCGAAGGATCCACGGGAGGCAAGGTGGTCTCCGGCGCGTTCGGCGTAAAGCCTCAGGACATCACCATGGGACGACGACCCATGGTGCCACCTAGAGGGCAACTGTGCTCGTGTTCGCTTCGCGTTCGCTTTGCCTGTGCTCAGGCCGCGCCGGGGTTGAGCTTGCGCTCCGTAAGGGGTAGCATCACGCCACGGCGGAAGAGGGTGACTTGGCCGGTGCTGGAGGACACGACGATACTCACGCAATCGGTGGCGACGGACACGGCGGCGGCGGCGGCGTGGCGGCTGCCTAGGCCGCTGGGCAGGGCGTGGTCGGTGTCGGCGGCGAGGAGCAGGCTGCCGGCGCTAGCGACTACCCCGTCACCTCGAATCACGAAGGCGCCGTCGATGGAGGAGAACTCCTTCACGGTCTCATCCATGAAGGGGTTGAGGATATTGCGATCTTCTTCCTTGTAACCGTAAAATGGGTTGAGAACGAGGGGCTTGGTGAGTTTTTCGACTCGCGCGGCGTCGCCGACAACAAACAGGCAGCCGACGGGTCGGCCCTCGCGGCCTTCTACGCCGAGCTCCATGGCGATGCCAATCACCCGTTCCAGCACCTCCGGTTTTACGTCGGCAGGTAGGAGGTCGGTGTGGCCACCGAGCAGGGTCTGGAACTCACGCTCAACGTCCACGATCACGACGGTGTCGAATTGGTTGCTCCCGGCGAGGCCGCCGACGCAGCAGATCCGATCATTGAAGGCGATCACCCCGCGGGTCAGGGCTATGAACATAGCGCTACGCAACTGGGCCAGTCGCTGGGTGGAAAAGGAGCGCACTTGGATGACTTGGACGGCGCGATCGGCGGCGGACTCGTCATCCAGTTCCACGTGGTTGCGGGTCACTAGGATGGTCTTAGCCTTAGGGAACCAAGCGCCGGGCTCGATGCCGCCTATGAAGGTGTCGCCAAAGACCATTATGGCGCGGCATACGGCGCCGCGCGCGATGCGGTCGGCCTCGCGGATCATGAGACGATTCACGCGGTTTTGTTGGGCCTGAACGGGGCGAGCGAGGATGCCGCCGACGCCGGCGACTAGGCGGCTGTGGAGGGCATTTAGATTGGGTGCGTCGACCAGGCTGGCGACCAGTTCGGGCTCCTTCACCAAGCGAGCGATGGTGGCGAGCACCTGAAGGTAATCGCGGGCGCGTTCGTCGGCCAGTAGCAGCAGCAACAGGTGCGCGCGTTCGTCGCCTAGGGAGCCGTCGTGTTCAACACCTTCGCGACTGCGACCGACGACGAGCACGTAGCGGCGGGGCATCTTTACCCGCACGTGGGGCAGGGCGACGCCGTTGCCCAGGTAGGTGGTCATCGTGCTCTCGCGCTGGAGCAGGCCGCGCAGAAGGGTTTCGCGACGGAGGTCCGAGAAGCAGGCGGAGGCGTTTTCCAGCAGTTCGTTCAGTGCACCCTTCAAGTCGGTCGACTTCAGCTCGACGAAGCGGTTGCGGGAGATGTGGCGTTCGAGGCGCATACGCTCAGGCGGAGAGGGGCGCTGGGGCGCCCGCGGGCTTGGCGGCCGAGGTTGGCCGCGGAGAGATTACTTTTCCCACTCCAGCGCGCCTTTTTTGATTTCGTAGAAAAGGCCGAGGACTAGGACGCCGAAGAAGAAGCCGATAGGCGCAAGGATGGCGATGTGGTTAGCCAGGAAGTCTCGGTAGATCAGAGACCAAGGGATTAGGAAAACGACTTCTATATCGAAGAGAATGAACAGCATCGCGGTGACGTAAAACTTCACCGAAAAGCGAGTGTGGACGATGCCTTCGGCTTTAACGCCGCACTCGTAAGCGGTGTCGGTGATGGCGGTGCGTTTGCGTGAGCGCTGACCGAGGAGATGGCTTACCCCGACAATTAGGCAGGCGAGGCCGGCGGCGAGGAGGAGCTGGATCAGGACTGGTGCGAAGTCGGCGACGGTCGTCATGGCGGGCGAAAAGGTGAAGGCAAAGAGGACCCGCTCCGGGGGCGAGTCGCAAGGGTGTTTTTGGTCGTGGCGGGCCTTATTTCGCGGCGGCGGCCACGGGGGTGGGCTCCTCGCCCTTGCGTTTGCCGACGCTTAGGGTTTCGGCAAATTCGAGGGTCCGGATTTCTTCGCTGATCGGTTCGAAGCCGGCCTCGCGGCGGGCTTGGTTAATCCGGGCGAGCATGAGGGCGTCCATGCGGACCGGGTCGGTGCCGAGCCATAGGCGGGGTTCGCCGCGGGTATAAAGAGAATTGAAGGCTGGTCCGCCGACGAACTGCCATTGTTCGAGGCTGGTCAGGGTGAAGGCCCACGTCTGGCGCAGTTCGGGGATGGCGGCCATCTCGGCCACGGCGGCGGGGGCGCTGCGGGTGCTTCGGAAAAAGCGGGAGGTGTTGGAAGCATTCCAGAGGGTGGCGTTGACGAGGGCGCCGTTCACGCCGAGCGACTCGTGGTCAGTGTAGACGGGGAGGTTGATCCAGAAGTCAGCTTCGAGAAAGAGTGGGGTGGCGAGGAAGCTCTTGCGGTCCGCGTCGCGGTCCGACTTCGGATCGGTGCTGGCGGCGGCTAGGCGGTCGAGGTCGTAATTGGGGGCTTGGTCCTGCCGGCCGGAAAGGATCGGGTCGAAGCGCGAAGGGAGGGGGCTGTCGTAGAACCACACGGGGTCGTAGAAGCGGCCGGATTCGAGCACGAAAAACGGGTGGCCGGCGAAGGGCGGTGGTAGAAGCGGGTCGGAGGGTAGGTAGCCGCTGAGGCGGAGGCGGAGCTGGTTCAGGCCAACGAGGAAAATATTTTCGCGGGTGTAGCCGCGGCGCATCAGGGCCTCGATCACGGCGCGCACGAGAGGCTGGGGGGTGGCGAGACCCGGGCCCGATTCAGCGTAAAGTTTGAGACCGACCTTGGCCTTCGTGCCGGGGGTGAGGCGACGGCCGACCTTGGTCTCGAAGCTTTGCAATAACGACTCCACGGCGTCCGCATAGTGGTCCGGGCTGGCCATGGCGGCGCTGACACCGGGAGCGAGGGGAGCGAGACGGGCTTCCCAGAGTGTTTGCGCGCGGGACCGCGAGGTGGTGGCGAGTAGCAGGGCGAGGGCGGCTAGGAGGAGACGGAGGAACATGGGCGGGCGCAGTCCTTGACAGAGCAACCGCTGGGCCGAAAGTGCAAATCTGCCCGCGATGCCGCGTCTCAAAGAAAGCTGCAAACAGGACCTCAAGCTGCGCATCAACATCGTAGACGTCGTTTCGCGTGTCGCCACACCGCGCCGCGCCGGCGGTAACCGCTTTAAGGCCCTCTGCCCCTTTCACCAAGAGCGGACCCCCTCCTTCCATTTCGATTCGGATAAAGGTTTTTATAAGTGCTTCGGCTGCGCTAAGTCAGGTGATATATTTACCTTTGTTCAAGAGACCGAGGGGTTGAATTTCACCGAGGCGGTCGAGGCGCTCGCGCAGCGCTTCAACATCGCGCTAGAATATGAGGAGGGCGGTGGCGGACCATCGCGAGAGGAGCGTTCGCTGCGGCAGGAGTTGTTCGACCTGCATGAGTTTGCGACCGAGCACCTACACCAAGCCTTCAAGGGGGCGGGTGACGCCGCGAAATGGATGCGCGACTACTGGACGACTAACCGGCGCTTCCCCGCTGAGCTGGCGGACGAGTTCAAAATCGGTCTGGCCGATGCCCAGTGCAGCGGGCTTGGGGCGGCGGTTTTGCGGAAAAAATTCTCGGAGGCGGCGATCCGCCAGTGCGGCCTGTTCTACCTTTACGACGACGCCTTGATGACTGTGCAGGCACTCAAGCCGCGCTTTCGTGGTCGCCTGATGATCCCAATCCGTGACCACCAAGGTCGGGTGGTGGCCTTTACTGCGCGCCAGACCGCGCTTACGCCGGAGGATGACAAGTCGCGCGAGGCCAAATACGTTAATTCGCCGGAGACCCCGATTTTCACCAAGGGCAACCTGCTTTTCAACTTGGACCGCGCCCGTGCCCACGCCGGCGAGGGCAAACCTTTCGTGATGGTCGAGGGTCAGCTCGACGCACTGCGCTGCTGGTCGGTCGGGCTCAAGACTGCGATCGCCCCGCAGGGCACGTCCATCACTGAAGGGCAGTTGCTGCTTCTGCGCCGTTACCACACCGAGCTGGAATGCTTTTTCGACAGCGACTCGGCCGGGCAAAAGGCGGCGCTGCGGCTCCTCCCGCTCGCGCTCAAGACCGGCATCGAGGTGCGTTTCCTTACTTTGGCAGGCGAGGGAAAGCTCGATCCCGACCTGCTGTTTTTGGACAAGGGTCTCGCGGGCTACGACGAGGTGAAAAAAGGCGCGTTTGGCGGCATGCAGTTCATGCGGCGCTACGTGTTGCCCGATGTCCGCACCGCGACGGCGGAGCGCACGCAGGGTGCGGTGCGCGAGATCTATGCGGTCATCGCGGCGGCGGATTCCGAGTTGCTGCGCCGACGTCTGCTCGGCGAGATCGCGCCCGCTCTGGGGGCTTTGCAGGTGACGCCCGATGTATTTGAACGGGATTTTGCGTCGTTTTTGGCCAAGGGGGGGCGTGCCGCTGCCACCGGTCCCGGGGTGACCGGCCTTGATTCCCCCTTAGGCGGAGGTGGCGCTTCCGGTCCGGGCGAGCGTCTCGAAAACACCGGTCCGGCAGCGGCGTCCCCCGACGATTCCTCGGCCCCCGAGCGCGATCTTCTGTTACTTTTGCTGCACTTCGAGACTCTTGGCCGAGCTCTGGCGACTGCTTGTCCCCATGATTGGGTGGATGATCGCCTGCCGGCAGGTGCATTGCTTAATCGTTTTCTGGCAGAGTTTTCCGAGGGGCAATGGCCCGGCCGCGACCGGATTGACGGCTTATTGGAGACGGAAGTGGAGCGCGCCTTGGTGGCTTCACTGCTCTTTGAGAGGCCGCAGATTGATGATCCTGCTAAGGTAGTGATTGAGGGGCTCACTCGGCTTCGCACTCGCGCGCTGGCTCCCCGACTCCGTCAGATCGATATTTTGCTGGCGCAAGCAGCGACCGACAATTCTTTTGACGCCACCGCCTTGCTGAAGGAACGCTCCGAACTCCAACGTCGACTGCGCTCCCCCCTTGCGCTCGCCTCCCTCGCCTGATAGGGTGCTCGTTTTTCGCCTCTCCACGCCTGCCTCCATAGTTCGCTCCCTCCGCCACTCTCATGCCGCGTAAAGCCAAGTCCTCCCCTGCCGCCACTACCCACTCCGATGCCGTTGAGGCGGTGATCGAGACCCGACCACTCGCTGAGGGCTCCCTTCCGGAAAATCCGGTCGATAGCCTCCCACCCGGCGGGATAAACGACAAGATCCGTGCCCTCATCCGTCTCTCTAAGGAGCAGGGTTACCTCACTTTCGACGACATCAACGAAGCCCTCCCCGACTCGGTCGAGAACCAAGAGGAAATCGACAACGTCCTCTCCATTTTGCAGAACCTCGAGATCGAGATTCTCGAGCCGGAGCAGGTGGAGGAGTTCAAGGCGCGTCAGGTTAAGGAGGAAGAGGACGAGACCCGCACCTCCCAAAACGATATTTTGGACGACCCCGTCCGCATGTATCTGAAGCAGATGGGGCAGGTGCCCCTGCTAACTCGCGAGCAGGAGGTCGAGATCTCCAAGCGCATCGAGACCGCCGAACTGAAGGCCCAGGAGGCTCTCTTCGAGGCTGCGATGATCGGCAAGTATATCGCCGGTCTCGGCCAAAAGCTCATCGACCGCACCGAGCGCTTCGACCGCATAGTCATCGACAAGAAGATCGAGAGCCGCGACGCCTACTTCAAAGCCCTGCCTAAATATGTCGAGCTGACCCTGAAGAACGAAGATTCCGTAGCGCAGTCTTGGGAAGAATTCCAGAAGGCGAGAAACGAGGCCGACCGCAAAAAGATCCTCGCTAAGCACTCCAAGCGCGAGGCGACGCTGCGCACGAATTTCTCCAAGTATTTCTTTAAATTAAAGGTTTACGAGGAATGGCTCGAAGCCCTTCAACCGACACTCAGCGAGATTGAGTCGTTGCAGGCCCAACTTGACCGCGCCAAGCATCCAAAGAATAAAAAGGACGCCGCTATCGACGTTAAGGGCATCAACGCCCGTATGAAGCAGATTGAGTCCGAATACCGCATCGAGCCGAAGCGTTTTCTTGAGGTAGTGCGGCAGACCGGCGTGCACATCCGCGAGGCCCATCAAGCCAAGACCGAGATGGTCGAGGCCAACCTGCGCCTCGTCATCTCCATCGCCAAGAAATACACCAACCGCGGCCTTTCCTTCCTCGACCTCATCCAAGAGGGCAACATGGGCCTGATGAAGGCGGTCGAGAAGTTTGAGTATCGCCGCGGCTACAAGTTCTCCACCTACGCCACCTGGTGGATCCGCCAAGCCATCACCCGTTCCATCGCCGACCAGGCCCGCACCATCCGCATCCCGGTCCACATGATCGAGACGCTGAACAAGGTGATGCAGGTCCAGAAGCAGTTGCTTCAGGAATTTGGCCATGAGCCTACGCCCGAGGAGGTCGCCGACGAGATGAACCTGCCGGTCGAGCGTGTGCAGCAGATCATGAAGATGGCGCAGCAGCCCATCTCGCTCCAGAGCCCGGTCGGTGACGGCGACGATACTTCTTTCGGTGACTTCATCGAAGACAAGAGCGCGGAAAACCCCTACGACATGACGGCCTATTCGCTCCTGCGCGAAAAAATCGTCGATGTGCTTGATTCGCTCACCGAGCGCGAGCGCCGCGTGCTTTCGCTGCGCTTCGGCTTGGTGGACGGTTACAGCCGGACCCTCGAGGAGGTTGGCAAACAGTTCAAAGTAACCCGCGAGCGCATTCGCCAGATCGAGGCCAAGGCCCTGCGCAAGATGCGCCACCCGACGCGCCTGCGCCAGCTCACCGGCTTCTTCGATGCCGAGCAACCGGACAACGCCCAGAATCTCATCAAGCAGGTCCAGGCGAATAAGCCCGTCTTCCCCAAGATGCCGTGAGCCGTCGGCCGTCGTCGCGCCGTTTCTCGTCCGCGTGTCAGCCCCTGAAATGTCCAACGCCTTCCGGTTTTCTTCGCCGTTGGGGCGGGGGCTGGGTTGTGCGGTTTTGCTGTGCGGCTTGACGGCGTGTTCGTGGGTGCCCGGGCGATCGTCCCAAACTAAATCCGCCCCGGCGTGGGGGGCGCCGGCCTTGAGCGAAGTGGGTCGCATCATCGATTATGATGCGGCGGCGGGCACGGCCTTGTTTGAGGTTCCCGCGCATCTCGCGGTGCCGGCCGATCTGGCTGGCGCAGCTCTGGTGGTGCGGAATCCGGCCACCTTGGCCCAGACTGCCCGGGTGGTCGTTTCGCAGCACCGCGCGGGTCGGATTTTTGGAGTCTACGTCATTGAGGGCCAGCCAGTGATTGAGGACGAGGTGGCGCGGCCGACGGTGACTTTTCCATAGCCAGGCCTGCGCGGGAAACGCCCCGCGTGCTCACAAGCTCTTGAGGAACTTGATGAGGGCGGCGCGGTCGGCGGCGGGGGCGGTGCGAAAAGCTTCTTTGGCCGACTCGCCCTCGCCTCCGTGCCACAGGATGGCTTCCTCTAGGGTGCGGGCGCGACCGTCGTGCAGGTAGGCTTCGCCGCCGCTCACGCCGGCCGTCAGGCCGATATTCCAGAGCGGGGCGGTGCGCCACTCGGCGCCGGCGGCGGCCTCTTCGGCAAAGTTATCGGCTAAACCGGCGCCGAGGTCGTGCAGAAGCAGGTCCGTAAAGGGGTGGATGGTCTGGCCGCGCAGCTCCGCGTAAGGGTGGCGGGCACTGGTGACCAAGGTCGGGGTGTGGCAGCGGACGCAGCCGAGATTCTGGAAAACCTGTTCGCCACGCAGGGACACGGTGTCGGTCAGTTCGCGACGCGCACCGACACCGAGCAAGGAGACATAGCGAGCCATCTGGTCTAGCTCGGTCGCGCTCACTTCCGGGGCGGTCGGCGCGGTGTCGCCATCGAGGACAGGGAACACGGCGGTGGCGACGCCCATGTCGCGGTTTAGCGCGTAGGCGATCTGGTGGGCGACGCGGGCTTGGGTGGCTTTGTAGGTGAAGCGGCCGAGCCGGAGTTTGGCGGAATCCTCCGGATCTGGCACGAGTTGCGGGCGCCCGGAAATCCCGTCGCCGTCGGTATCGCCTGGGTCGGCCAGAGCAAGTATGGTGGATTCGTCCACCGCCTCCAGCAGGCCGAGTCCGACGAGCGCTGGGGCGAGGCGCACGGAGAAGAAGGCCGGGGTCGCGCCCGAGAAAGTGTAGTTTGGCCGGCGTAGGGAGTAGGCGGAACCATCGCCGTAGACGCCGTTTGTTGTGGTATAGTTTGCGAGGGTGGCGGTGCCTTCGCCTGCGCCGGTGGTGGCGCGGGATTGCAGCTCCTCGCCGTAGGCTGGGTGGGGTGCGCCGTTGCCGTCGGCAGAGACTTTCACGACGGAGAGGATCAGAGGGGCGCCGACGGCGGGGGGCAGGGCGCGGCCGTTGTTCACGTGGCACTCTACGCAGCTTTTTGCGACAAACTTCGGGCCGAGCTTTCCGGCTTGGGTAACAAAGACCGGATTACCCGCCTCGGTGTGAGCGCCAGTGTCGAACTCGGTGTGGTGCAGGCGGCGGCCAAGCATGAATGGTTGGCCGCTGGCGGGGGCGATATTGCCGGCGGTTTGTTTGAAGCGGTCGGCGGGCTCGTTCGAGTATTGGTAGGGCAGGGTGGTGAGGCCGCCGAGCCAAGCGTTCGTGGGCAGAGGACGGGAGTCGATGCTGCCGCCGGCCACTGACTCGTTTTCTTGATACCAAGGGCGAACGCCCTGACCCACGACATAGAGCAGGGTGGTGCCGTAGTAGTTCAGGCGGCCATTGCGCACGGATTCGAGGAACTGGCTGATCTCGATCTCGACGCGGTCGCCGGTCTGAAGCGGGCGGTTCTCAGGGAGTTTGGTCTCAAGGGTGGCGGTGTAATTATAGTCGGTCTCGCCGGGGTAGCGGACTGAGGGGTTGGAGCCTAGGTAGCTGGCGATGACGTTGTGGTGGTATTCAGCTACGGTTGTGATGCCGCGGAAAAAGGCGCGGAACTCGGCTGGGTTTAGCTTCGCTTGGGTCGTGTAGTTGAAAATCAATTTTTTCCCGCCCTTCGCCACCTGATCGACGATTTCGATCTGCGCCACGCGCTGCTCCCAGTAGAAGGTCAGGTAGTGGTCGTAGGCGTGGAAAACCGCCTCGCGGGCGTGGCGGTCGCGGGCGCGGTCGGCTAAGGTGGTGATAAGCGCGGTCGGGGTATCGACCAGCACGGACGGTTCAAGCGGGGTCGTGAGACTAAAGAGCGGGTCCACGCCGGAGCCTGCCTCGGGTTGCGCAGTGAATGATCCTGCTGAGGCGGGGCTGGTAGAGCCCGAGAGTAGAGCGACGACGGCGAGCTGGTAACTTGCGCCTTGGCGTAAACCAGGCACGACGGCAGAGGTGACGGCGCCAACATCGAGCGAGCCGGTGAAGCCGCTCCCTACGAGTCCGTAGAGGATGCGGTAACCGGTGACGCCGGCGGTGGGGCTAGCGTCCCAAGCGAGGCCGATGGCATCAGCTTGGTTGGCGGTGACGACGCGGATATTGGTCGGCGCCTCGACTGCGATCGGGGTGACGCGCAGGCGGAAAAACTCGGTCGCGCGGCTCAGGGGCACGATTAGGGATCTTATCTGGCCGTCGCCGGCGAGCTCGGGCGCGAGGGAGGTCCACGTGACGAGATCGGGCGATGATTGGGGTTCGTAGCGGCTCCCGGCCGCCGCAGTCCAGGAAAGTTGACCGGCCGCGCTGGTGGTAACGAGCAGATCGCGGGTGGCGGTTGTCGTGACGGGGGCGGCGCCCACTGGAGCAACTTCCACGTCATCGATCAGCAGCTCGCCGAGGCCGCCAACGACCGCGCCGGTGACGAGGCGAAAAATGATTTTGATGCCGGCTACGCCACTGGGAGCGGTCTGGTTGGCGGTGGTGATCTTGGTCCACGCGCCGAGGGTGCCGTTGAAGTTTTGCAGACCGGTGCCGCCAATAACGCTGCCGGAGGCGTTCAGCCACTGCAGCCAATATTGCTGAATGTAGGACGGGCCGCTGCTGATTTGCTTGATCCAAAATGAAAACGCGTAGGCCTGCCCACTGGTCACGGCGGTGCCGGCGGGCAGCACCGTCTGCTGCAGCATACCCTCGGCGGGCGCCCCGCCGACGTTCAGGAGGGCGCAGCGCATGCTGGCGATGCCGCTATGGGCGAAAGTGGTGATGCGGACCGGGGGTTGGCTGGCGAGGGTGGTCCAACTGGTGGCCGCGGTGCCCGAACCAGCCTCGAAACTGCCGTTAGCGAGCAGGGCGGGCGGCGCGATGACCACTGGGTAGGTTTCGACGACCTTGAACTCTCGCGCGGGGTTGCGACCGGCGGAATAGGCGGAGAGGGAGGCACCGGTGCCGGCTACGGACGCGCCGAGGCTGCTCCAGGCTTCGGCGGGGGCGGCGCGGGTCTGCAGTTGATAGCTGCTGCCCGTCCCCCCGACCCAGTTGAGCGCTTGACCGGCTTCCAGATCTAGCCGAGGCAGGTCGGCCTGGGAGGAGGAGGTCAGGAGGACGACTGCAAGCCCTAGGCCGCAGGCACGCCTCAGTGAAAAAAGACTAACGCGGGTAAAAGAGGCGAAGGGCATGGGGTGGGCCATCCGCGTGGTGGACGGAGGAGTGGGGCGGACTTGGACGGAGCGGGGTGAAACGATCACATCCGGAGGAGCGGGAGGAGCGGTCTACCTAAATGATTAATATTGCAACTTAATGCAACTAAAAAGCCACTAAGCTTCTGATGGGATGCTGGCTTTTCAGTTTCCTCATATGACGAGCACGGTTCTGAAGGGGCGGTTTTGGGTTTCCCCCTTTACTCGATTCGCCGCGCCATGCACGGTGCGCCCATTATGACCGTGATTCCTACTCTTTTTCTCGGCGTCTTCGGCCTTGGCGGCCCCGAATTGCTGATTATTCTTGCTGTGCTTATTCTGCTCTTCGGTGCGAAAAAGTTGCCCGAGCTCGCGAAGGGTTTGGGCAGGTCGGTAAATGAGTTCAAAAAGGCATCCAAGGAAGTCGAGGCGGAGGATGCGAAGGAGCCGACCGAGGCGGATCTCAAGGCTCAGCTCGCCTCCGCCAAGGCCGAACTGGCCGCCGCCAAGGCCAAGAGTTCGGGCAACAACTGAACGGGCCCGGCGGCGCCGCCCCGCCCGTCAGTGGGCAACGTGGACTTTCACCCCTTCGGGCTGGCCGATGCCGGCGAGGAGGTCGCGGAACCAAGGCGTGGCGATGTCGAAGGGTTTACCGCCCTTAATGCGGGGAAACTCGATGGCGCGGAGCACGCCGCCGCGGTCCTCGTCGTGGCCGATCACGCCGCCCTCGCGGCGCAGCGCGCACTCCACGGCGAGGTCGGTGCAGCTCTTGATCAGGCGCAGGTCGTCGGGATTGGCGGCGGCGGCGCGGGCGTAGTAGCCGGATTTTTGGACGAGGACCTTTTCGGCTCCGAGCATCTTGGCGAACTGTTCGCCGAACCATTTGCCGGGGTTGATGGCGTCGAGTTTCACGTGGCCGAAGGCGTCGCGCGGCACCTCCTGGCCCTTGGCCTGCATCTCGGCGATGATGGCCTCGACGCCGGCGCCCTCGGAGATGAAGATGTTCACGTTGTCGTGCTTATCCATTACAGCCTTCAGGCGGGCGGCCTCGGCGGCGAGGTCGATGGCCATCTCGGGGATGAAGACGGCGTGGACGTCTAGGTTGGCGCGGGACAGGCCGAGGCCGGGGACATATTCCTCGCGGTCGAGGAGTTTTCGGTAGTCGGCGGCGGTGGCGGCGGTGAGCCAGCCGCAGTTGCGGCCCATGACCTCGTGGATGATGAGCATGCGCGGGTTGGCGTTGTGCTCGGCGACGACGTTGCGGAAGTAGCGCGCACCGTGCTCGGCGGCGGTCCAGGCGCCGAGGGACTG
The DNA here is from genome assembly GCA_010027235.1 of bacterium. Classification (GTDB taxonomy): domain Bacteria; phylum Verrucomicrobiota; class Verrucomicrobiia; order Opitutales; family Opitutaceae; genus IMCC26134_A. Next base: position 95 of record RGVP01000018.1, on the reverse strand, counting down.
GCGGATGGGGTAGACGTCGTTGTCGATCGTCTTGGGTAGGCCGATGACGGTGAGGCCGTAGTCGTGGAGGGCGAGGAAGGCGGCGAGGTCGGCGG
>RGVP01000170.1 GCA_010027235.1 bacterium | reverse complement strand
GCGGCGGCCCCAGCGCTCGGGGTGGCGGCGGCGGCATCGGGGATCGTTTGCTCCTCGACGCTGAGCACGGATACCACGGGCTGGCCAGGGAGGTCGCGATACTCGACGCCAGCAATGGCTTTGAGGTTGGCGATCTTCATGGTCTCGTTGATCTTCAGCTCGGAGATATCAACCTCGACGACGGGAGGTAAGTCCTTGGGCAGGCAGCGGATACGCACGGTGTGGGTGGCAATCTCAAGCACGCCGGCCTGTTGTTTCACGCCGAAAGCCTCACCAATGAGGGCGATGGGGACGTTGATTTCAAGTTTCTCGTCCGCTTTTACCTCCTGCAGGTCGACGTGGAGATATTTATCGGTGATGGGGTCACGTTGAATTTCCTGCAGAAAGGAAAGGGCTTTCTCGGCTTTGTCTTTGCGCACGAGCTCGATAAGGAGGGCGCGGCCGGCGACGGCCTTCAGCAGGCGGATGAGTTCGGGCGCGTCGACCGAAAGGGTCTGCGGGGTGGTATGTTTGCCGTAGAGGATCGCGGGGATCTGGTTCGCCTTGCGAACACGGCGGGAGGCCGAGCGACCAGTTTGGGCGCGCGGGGTGATGGTCAGGCTGAGTGCTTTATTCATGGTTTCGTTCCCCCTGTCGCACCGGAATTGATGGCAGGCGTAATGGAAAAGAGGCTCAGCAAAAACTTTTGTGGTGACGTTTGGCAACCAAAACCTGCGCGCGCTCCGAATAATCTGCGGTTTTGGGGAAAAGGGCGTTGACAACTGGGGAGCTGGCTTGGTTTTTCCTTCGCCCCCTCACGGGTTTTATTGCCTGGTAGCTCAGTGGCAGAGCAGGTGACTGTTAATCACTTGGTCGTAGGTTCGATCCCTACCCGGGCAGCCATTTTGGCCTCAAAGACTTGCAGAAGTTTTTGAGGCTTTTTTGGGGCCATTCATCAGCGTCCTTCGCGCACGATACCGTAGCCGACGTAGGCGGCGAGTAGGGCGGCGAAGACATAGCCGGTGGTGCTCAGGGCGTTGCCTGAGCCACCTTTGGCAGCGACGATGAGCGAGCTGCCGATGAGCAAGGAACCGGCGATAAAGCCGAGCGCGATGCGGTTAGCGGAGGTCTTAAGGGCGTCATCGAGGTCATCGAGGCCTTGGTGTTGAAACTTGATCGTCAGTTCGTCGTGCTCGAGGCGGCGGACGATGCGGTGGATCTCGCCGGGCAGGTCTCGCAGGCTACCGAAAGTGCTGCGCAGCATTGCGCGGGTATCGCGCAGAACGGCACGGGGGCCGTGGCGTTCTTTTTGCAAGGCGACCAGCACGGGGCGGGCGGAGCGTTTCAGGTCGAAATGCGGGTCAAGGCTGGTTGCGACCTCCTCGATGGAAAGGACGGCTTTTGCCATGAGTGAGTAGTCGCTTGAGATGGAGATACCGTTGCGGCCGAAAATGAACAGTAGCTTCAACATCGCGCGACCGAGATTCAGCTGGTTGATGGCTCGGTTGAAGTCTTCGCGCAGGGCGAGGGTGACGTCGCGTTCCATCGCTCGGAGGTCGGCTCTGCCTCCGGGGCTTCCCAGCTCCGCAGCGATCTGCACGATGCGCTCGGCGTCTTGGTCCACGGCGGCGAGAAAAAGGTCGGCTAGGGCGAGGCGTAGTCGGCGGGTGAGGTGGCCGGCAAGACCCCAATCAAGGAAACAGAGGCGACCGTCGGCGGCGACGAGCACGTTGCCGGCGTGTGGATCGGCGTGGAAGAAGCCTGCCACGAGCACTTGGTGGAAAAGCGAGGTGGCGCCGGCGCGGGCGAGTTCGCGGGCGGCGGCAGGCTCTAGGCCGGATGCGTCCACGGGCCGGCCAATGATTCGCTGCATCACCAGCACGCATTCGCTGGATAACTCCTCTACCACCTCAGGGGCGAACACGTGCTCTGGGGTGGGGTTGGTGGCGTTGAAGAAACGTTGGTTACGGGCTTCGTGAGTGAAATCTAGTTCGCGTAGCACGCCCGCGCTGACCTCGGCTACCACGGCCGGGAGGTCGTAGGGTTGCAGGGCGTGGATGCGGGCGTGGAGTTGTCCGGCGAAAAAAGCCAGCAGAGCTAGGTCAGACTCGACGATGCGGCGGAGGCCGGGACGCTGGATTTTCACCGCCACCTCGCGGCCGTCATGTAGGCGTGCGAAGTAGACTTGCGCGAGCGAGGCGGACGCGGCCGTGGTTTCGTCAAAGGCGGCGAATACTTCCGCTGGCGGGCGGCCGAGGGCGGCCTCCAGCACGGGCCGCATTTCGCAGAAGGGCAAGGGGGCGACGTGGCTGCGCAGCTTCCGTAACTCAATGATGAGAGCGGGCGGCAGGGCATCTGGCCGCATACTCAGCATCTGGCCGGCTTTGATGAAGGCGGGGCCGAGTTCCTCTAGGCCGGCGCGGATGCGTTCGTAGGCGGGCAGGCGGTGGGCCGGTCGGGGAATGAAGCGCTGCCAGAAGCCGGTCGGTAATTCCAGCTGGTCCAGCAACTCGCCGAAGCCGCAGCGGGCGGCGACGGCGATGATTTCCTTCGCGCGGACGGCGTGAGTGACGAGGGCGAAGGGTGTCAAGGGGACAAAAAGGAAACGGTGCAGGTGGCGGGGACGATCAGGGTTCGCTATTGCGGGTCTGCGTGGGGGCGATGGGTGCGCTGGTCGCGGCTTCGAGGGCGGCTATGCGGGCCTCGAGGGCGGCGACGCGGGCAATGACCGCGGTGTCGTGGCGGTTGAACAGCTCTGCCGCCTTGACTGAGGTTTGGTGGCTCAATTCTTCAAACTCACGGCGGCCGCGCTCCGCGATTTTGTCCGCGATAATGCGGGCGTCATCGGCCTTTAACTTACCTTCGCGCACATAGTCTTCGAGCGCGTCCTGGACTTTTTCCTTGGTGATTACGGCGGCGCCGACTCCAGCGAGGAGGGTTTTTTTAATGGTTTCGAGCATGGCCATAGACTGGGGTGAAAACGCTGCTCCGCAAACGCAAAGGCGGCGACGGCTCAGGCGGGAGCGAGGTTGCGCGCTGCGTGGGGCGCGGCGGCGCGAAGCCGGTGGGCTAGAATTAGGGTGAGGACGAAGGCCAAGACGGACACCCAGCCTACGCGCCCGTAGCCTGTGAGGCGGCCCGCGGCGTCGCGCGCGATTAGCAGGCCCCCCAACAGGTTGGCCAGCGCGCTCCCCCCCTGTTGCACGGCGGAGTTCAGGCTCATGAAGCCGCCCCTAAAACGGGGTTCGATAGCATTCGCCACCAAAGTGCTGGCCGGACCAAAGCGGCCGGACATGCCGACAAAAAATAGGGTCGTGATGACCAGGACCAAAGGCAAGGGGGAGGGCGCTAGGTGGGTTACGAGCAGCGCGGCGGCGGCGGCCGGAAGGCTTAGCGCGGCGAGCACGTGGAACTTATCGTGTCGGTCGGTGAGGCGCCCGATCAGCGGGGTGGTGGCGAACGTGGCTAGGCCCCCGAAAAAGTAGACCCAGGGCAGACGTGCGTCGGATACGCCGACGTTGGCTACTAGGCTCGGGGCCATGAAGGGGATGATGCAACCGCCCGCAGCAACCAGCGCTGCGGTGACGGCGAAGCTCCGCCAGTGGATCGGTTCGGACAACAGTTCGTGCATCTGGACGAAGGGCGAGCGAGCTGAGCTGGTGGCTGGTAACGTGTGCGGCAGAAAACGGCCGATTGCGAACACGATGGGAACGGAGAGCGTTGCGATGAGGAAAAATGGCGCGTGCCAGCCAAATTGATTAGTTAGAGTTATACCTAGGGGCACGCCTGCGATCGAAGCGACGGGGAACGCGGACATCACGAACGCCATGCCCCGACCGCGGCGTTCGGGTGGAACGACGTCACCCACCATCGCTACCACCACCGCGCCGGCCAACCCACCGCAGACCCCGGCGGCCACTCGTGCGGCGAGCAGGGCGTGGTGAGTGGGCGCGAGCGCGCAGGCCAGTGTGGCGAGGGCGAAGCCAAGGTAGAGCGCGATCAACGCCCGTTTGCGGTCGACGCGATCCAGAAAGAGTCCGCCGAACAGTCCGGCTAGGGCGGCCGATCCGCCGTAGGCGGCCACGAGATGGCTGAACTGCGCGGGGGCGAGGTTGAATTGGCGCATGAGCCCTCCGCCCAGCGGCATCATGATCATGTAATCAAGGATGTGGGTAAACTGGACTGCCGCGAGGGTGAGCAGAATCGTGCGTTCGGAGCGGGCGGGCTTGGCGGTCATTGGCGAACTTTGCGCACGGGCTTAGGGCGGCGCAACTCGCCGGCGTTATCCTTAGGTTACGAGACGGTCACCGTTACCGTGGCTGAGCGGTCGCGAAAAAGCAGGGCGTAGGCGCAACCGATGAGCAGGCTGAAGAACAAGGTGCTGACGCCCTGATTTAGGGCGCGAAACACGGCCGAGGCTGCGAAATCCAGTTGGTGGGCGTAGGCCTCGGCTTGGTCCGGCGCGAGTTTGGCGCCGATCACCAGGGCAGCACGCAGGTGTCCGGAGTAGGTGGGGTGGATGAATGCGACGTAGACGTATTGCCCGGCGGCCGTGAAAAGTCCTCCGGCCGAGGCGACGCCGAGGGCGAGGCGTGCGCCCGTGCCGAAGGTGAAGGGCGAACCGTCGCGGTGTAGATCGCGCTGCGCACGGCGCAGTCCGAGCGACAGGCAGGCCATAATGGCAATGAAGGCGCCGAGGCTTTCAAATTTATGCCCCGCTTCTAGGTCGACGGGAGAGCCGTGCAAACCGCAGGCGTAAACAATCAATGTGGTGGCGAATTGCAGCAGCCCGAGCAGGGCGCCGATCCGCAGGGTGAACCGGAAAGCGGAGAAGGGCATGGCGGGAAAAATTAGGCGTTGCTCTGGTCGGGCGGGGGCGGCGTCCATATTCTCGGCCCTGAGCATTGCGCTTCCGGCGCCGCCGCCGCATACTACGGATCCCCTGCAGTGCCCCGGGCAGTCCGGCGCCGGCAGAGGGGTCGGTCGGTCGCAACCCTCGCG
>RGVP01000169.1 GCA_010027235.1 bacterium | reverse complement strand
GCAGCAGCAGGATCCGTCAACTCCCAGTGGTTGCAAGACCACTCGGGGGCGGGCGGCTCTCCGGTGAAGTCAGCAGGAAGGAGCACGACAGAAGCGCGGGTGGCGGCGACCTCGGGCTTGTATTTCGGGTTGCCGAGGAAGGAGAGGTCACCCGGGAGGGCTTCTTTCAGCGTGGAGATGCGGGTCACAGTCGCCGAGGTGGTTCCACGGGTGGCGCGGGGGGCCAGGAGGGCGATGAGTTCGTCGTCGCTAAAGGCTAGGGTCATGGATGTTTAAGCCCGAAGGTGGATAAAATTGAAACGTGTCAGAGTTTGTGGGGCTTGGGCGATGCTTTGGAGGCTCGCTGGGAATAGCCAAAGAAAAAGGGCCCAGTGCGCAAGGCACGGGCCCGTGGGGAGCGGAGGCTTTGAGTAGACCAGCGTGCCTACTTGGCGCTTGGGAAAGTCACCTTGGCGGCGTCTTCAGTCTTGGCAGCAGGGGCAGGGGTGGTGGCGGGAGTGGCTGCGGGGGTAGCCGAAGCGGCGGGGCGCCCCTTATTGATCTCCTTTTGCACATCGTCGGTGATGTCATAGCTGGAGTCAGAATAAATGATGGGGCTGATTCCAATGTGGGAGAAGCCGGACTTATCGAGGACAAGGTTGGCACCCTTCTTTTTAGCTACCTCTGTCACGGTGACGTTGATCTTCTCGAACATGATTTTCCGGAAGTTTTGGATGCGCTGCTGCAGGGAACGCTGGGTATTCCCGCGGAAGGATTGGACCTCATTTTGTTTGCGTTGGATCTCCTCGATCTTAGCGCGCATCTCAGTCTGGAGCTTGTCCTTGGCGTCGGCTGCAATGGCGGGATTTTTGCCCTTTTCCTCGAGTTCCTTGAGTTGGGCGACCAGATCCTGACCTTCTTTGTTCAGCTTCTCGAGTTCCTCGTTGGCCTTGGCTTCGTCGCCCTTCAGCTTGGCATTTTGGTCGACGGTCTCGTAGTGGTCGTCGAGCAGTTTGGCCATATCGACGGTGGCGATTTTTGGGGCGGTCTCGGCGACGGCGGATGGGGCGGTGACGCCGGTGAGGGCGACGATCGCGAGGAGGGAGGATAGGAGCTTGTTCATGCGATGGGAAGTTATGGTTGTAAGCGGGCGGGGTTAAATGACAGGCAAATCAGAAACGGGTGCCAAAAGAAAAGTTAAACTGCATGCCGTCGCTGTTGTGGGCGTCCGTGGTGATGGGGATGCCGAAATCTAGGCTGAGGGGAGCGCCTCCGACCATGAGGCGGATGCCGAAGCCGAAGTTGTCGTTGTAGCCTGAGGCGTTGAAGTCCCATGCGTCGGTGTTGACGAAGCCCACGTCGTAAAAGACGGCGAGACGGAGTGGGTTAACAACCTCAAAGGTGTATTCGATGCTGCCCATGGCGTAGCTCTTGCCGCCGATGGGTTGGTAGGTGGGTGGGACGTTGGCGCCATCGGGATCGGTTAGGGGGCCGGTGCCGTCGGGATCAGGCTTCGTGACTAGGCCCTTTTCATCCTTCGGCCCGACTTTGCGAAATTCGAAGCCACGGAGTGAGCTGGGGCCGCCGAGGAAGAGGCGGTCGAAGTAGGGGACAGACTTGCTGTCCCCATATTCGTCGATCACGCCGGCTCGGCCGATGAACGAGACAACTTGGTTGAGGGTCTCAAAGGTAGTGTAATACTGGGAGGCACGAAGTTCGACGCGGTAATAGTCTGTTTCGCCGGAGAAGGGGCCGCCAGCCAGCTCGGTGGCCAGTTCAACGCGGTTGCCGCGGGTAGTGTTGTAAAGGCGGTCGCGGGTGTCGCGCAGGAGCTTGAAAGTAAGCTTAGAGACCGTGCGGTTGCCTTCTTCGTCGAGCAGAAACGGGGCGGTCCGACGATCCACGCTGTCGATGCCGACGATCTCGTAGGTGTAGCCGAGGCGGCCCTCGACCAGCTCGAAAAGACGTTTGCGGAGGTAGACCTCTGCTCCGGTGCGGGTTTCGGCGTAGACGTTGTTATAGTAGTCGGAGCTGGTTCGGTAGAGGGTGAAGCCGAGTGCGAGTTCCCGTTCCAGGAACCAAGGCTCCTCGAAGCTCAGGGTGGCTTCGCTGGAGCGGGAACCTAGTTGGAGGCGAAGGCGGAATTTCTGGCCGTCTCCTTGAAAGAAGCTCTTGCGGTTGAATAGGTCGAAGTTCGACTGACTGACCTCGGCGAACACAATAGCGCTCTCTAGAGAACTGAAACCGGCGCCGAAGGTGAGGTTGCCGGTGCGGCCTTCCTTGACTGCGATTTTCAGGTTCCGGCGGCCGGGCAGGTTGGTGGTCTCAGGGCTCATGTTCACCTCCTCGAAAAAGCGGGTGTTTTCGAGCCGCAGTTTGGAGTTTTGCATGCGCACGGTGTTGAAGACCTCGCCTGGCCCGAGAGCTAGTTCGCGGAGGACGACCACGCTCTTGGTTTTGGTGTTACCCTCTAGGCGGATGGATTCGACGAAGAACTTCTCGCCTTCGGTATATTGGTATTCGAGGTCGATGGCGCCGGTTTGCAGGTTGGGTTTTCGAACCACGCGCACGCGGGCGTCAACGTAGCCATCCTTGCCGATGTAGTCCTCAAGGGCTTTTTGGTCCTTTTCGACTGCGGTGGGGGAGAAGGTGTCGCCTGATTTAAGTTTAAGCAGGCCCATCAGTTTTTCGGATGGGTGGAGCTTGTTACCGGTGATGGTGACTTCACCGAGTTTGTAGCGGCGGCCCTCTATGATCACGAAGGTTAGCACGAGGCGGTTGGGCTGGGGGTATTCAAACTTTACCTTGGCCGGGTCGATTTCGACGTCGAGGAAGCCTTGGTCGCGGTAATAATCGCGAAGCTTGTCAAAGTCGGTCTCGTAGCGGTCGTCGCGGAAGCGACCGGTGTCTGTGAGCCAAGAGAACCAGTTCCACTTTTTCGTCTCGATAGTCTTGCGGAGGCGGCGAGTGGAGACGTTTTCGTTCCCTTCGAAGACGACGCGCTTGATGCGGACTTTCTCGCCTTCGGAGATGTCGAAAAAGACCTTACCTAGACCGGTGGCCCGGTCGCGCTCAATGCGGTAGTCGATCTTGGCCTGATTGTAGCCAGACTTCTGGTAATATTCGCGGATTTTTTCGGAATCCTCCTTCACTTGGCGCTCATCGAGCGGGAGGCCTTCCTTCGTCTTGGCTTCCTTGGCTAGGCGCTTGGCCTTCACCTTTTTGTTGCCGACGTAGGTTGCTGATTCGACTCGGAATTTGGACGTAACCTCGACGACGAGATCGACTTTACCGGCGACAAGGGCGCCGCGTTTGAACTCGATGAACTCGAACTGGCCGGTGCGATAGAGCGAGCGGATATCGCGGTCAATCAGCGCATCCTCTAGAGCGGAGCCTTCCTGTAGCTGCATGTTGGCGCGAACGACTTGTTCGGCGACATTGGCGGGGCCATTGAAGCGCACGCTGATGGTGCCGACGCGGGCAGTCGAGGCGGCGGCAGGCACGGCGCCACCGGCGACGGGCTGGGCGCCCATAGGACCGGCAGTGGAGGCTGCGAAAAGGCAGACGAGGAGGAGCCGAGCGAGCAAGCGCGCGGCGGGGTTACTGGGTATAGTTTTCAAAACGGGTGATCGAATTGAGGAAGGTAAGCTTCAAGTCGCCTACCTCGCCGTTGCGGTTTTTGGAAATGAAAAGCTCCATCGTGCCGCTGGCGACTTGGAATTTGTCGTTTTCTTCCTTGGGGCGGTTCAACATCAGCACGACGTCGGCGTCCTGTTCGATCGAGCCGGATTCACGCAGGTCGGAAAGGCGGGGCGGGCGGTTTTCCTTTTCGGCGGAGCGATTCAGCTGGGCGAGGACAAGGACGGGGACGGCGAGTTCTTTGGCGAGGGACTTTAGCCCGCGGGAGGCTTCGGCCACCTGTTGTTCACGTGGCACGGTGCCGTCCGTGGGGCTAATTAACTGGAGGTAATCGACCACAATGAGGCCGAGGGGTTGGCGGGCGTGAAGCCGGCGAGCCTTGGCGCGTAACTCCATAACTGAGAGGGAGCTGGAGTCGTCTATGAACAAGGGGGACTTGGTGAACTCATCGGCAACCCGGAGCAACTCTTGTTGTTCCTCGCCGTTTTTGGACAGCAGGCCGTCGCGCAGCAGCTTCATGTTTACTCTGGAACGAGAGCACAGCAGGCGGAGCGCGAGTTGGGCAGCGCTCATTTCGAGCGAAAAAACGAGGGTGGCGATACCTGGGCCGCGGGCAGGCAGGGCGGCGTGTTCGGCGAAGTTCATCGCGAGCGAGGTCTTGCCGCAGGAGGGGCGCCCGGCCAAGACGATCATCTCGGATTTTTGCAGGCCGAAAAGATACCGATCAATATCCTTGTAACCGGTGCTCACGCCTGTGAGTTCGCCTTTTTTCATCAACATCTTATTGATGACGACCATGGCTTCGCGAGTGGGCTCGCGCATGGGTTTGGCCCCGTCGCCCACGCGCTCTTGGGTGACTTTGAAGAGATCCTGTTCAACCTTATCGACGAACTCTTGGATGCCGCCGGAGTAGTTATAGCAGTTTTCGACTGCACCGGTGGCGGCTCGGATGATGTCCCGCAGAAGGGCGAGTTCACGCACCTTCTCGATGAAGTAACTCGCACCGGCGGTGGTGGGGATGCGGTCGCTGATGCGGGTCAGGTAGGCGTAGCCTCCGATCTCATCTAATTGGCGGGTGGTCTTCAGTTCCTCGGCTAGGACGGCGAGGTCGATGGGTTTGCCGGCGTTGTAGAGTTCAAGAAGCTTTTCATAAATGACGCGATTAGCCGGGATGTAGAAAGAGACCGGGGCGATTTTGCCCTCGAGGCAGCGGGCCACTACATCGCCGCCGTCGAGCAAACAGGCGGAAAGCAGTTGCTCTTCGGCCTCGACGGAGTGCGGGGGCACGCGTCCGGACGTAGCGGCGGGCGCGGCTGAATCGGGACGGGGGCGGCGCGGGGTGCGGGCTGCGGGGGAGCTGCT
>RGVP01000168.1 GCA_010027235.1 bacterium | reverse complement strand
CGCTACTTTCGTAGTGCTCGACTTTACGAAAGGCCACCTCCGCCACACCCGCCACCTCACCGCGAGCATCGTCACCCGCGTCACCCCCGACGACGTCCTCGCCACCTACCGCCACGGCCGCCCCCTTTACCTATCACCCGCATTCGAAATATAAGCACGAAGCTCAAACCTGATAAACCGCCCCGGTTTTCTTTTCCTGCACCTCGACCTTCTCGCCCTGTCCTTCGCGATCTTCGTGGTTAACCAATAAAACGCACCGCCCGCCGCCCATGCACCACGTCCTCTCCCCCGAGCCGCTCTGCCACCGTTGGAACAACGCCACGCCGCCACGCCTCACCGTCGCGCCCGGCGACACCGTCACCTTCCAGTGCGCCGACTCCTCCGGCTGGCAGGTGAAACTCGATTGGACCGCCTCCGACTTCGCCGCGAAGTTTGACCCGCTCCAAGTCCACGCCCTCACCGGCCCCGTGGCCATCGACGGCGCCCAGCCCGGCGACACCCTCGAAATCATCATCGAGGCCTACGCCCACCACGGCTTCGCGTGGACCAGCCTCATCCCCGGTCTCGGCCTCCTCGCGGGCGAGTTCCCCGAACACCACCTCTTCATCTGGAAACTCCAAGGCGGCCAGACCCGCAGCTTCCCCGGCGTCACCCTCGATCTGCACCCCTTCGCCGGCATCATCGGTCTGCAACGCGCCGAGCCCGGCGAGTTCCGCACCCGCGCCCCCGGCCCCTTCGGCGGCAACCTCGACGTCCGCCACCTGACTGCCGGCACGCGCCTGTTTTTACCTGTCTTCACCCCCGGCGCCGGCGTGCTCACCGGCGACTGCCACGCCGCCCAGGGCGATGGCGAGGTCTGCATCAACGGCATGGAGGCCCCCATGGACGCCACCTACACCTTCAAACTCCATAAAAAGCCCGCCAAGCCGCTCGCCGGCCCCTACGCGATCTACCCGGCGCAGTCCTTCACCCCGCCGCGCTACGCCACCAAGCCCTGGCACCTCTTCATCGAGAGCGACGCTGACTCGCGCGAAGCCTGCAAACGCGTCGTCCGCCGCGCGATGGAGTTTATCGTGGATCGCCTCGGCGTTACCCCGCAAATGGCCTATACCCTCTGCAGCGTCGTGCTCGACCTGAAGGTGAGCCAACTCGTCAACGTGCCGACGACCACCATCACCGCCTACCTGCCCGAGGCTATTTTTGATTGAACTGAAAGTAACTTAACCACGAAGCGCCCGAAGACACGAAGACGGGAATTAAAAATCCACCTTCCCAATCTCTCCCTGTGAAGTAACACAACGCCGCCACCTTTATAGCCTTCGTGACTTCGTGTCCTTCGTGGTTAACTCATTCTCCACTACTTCCATGTCCGCCATCGAAACCAAACTCGCCGCCCTCAACATCACCCTTCCCGCGCCCGCCGCCCCCGGCGGCAGCTACCTGCCTTACCGGCTCCACGGCGATACCCTGATCCTCGCCGGCGTCATCAGTTCCTTCAACGGCCAGATGACCCACGTCGGTCAGGTCGGCCGCGAACACACCATCGAGACCGCCCGCGAGGCGGCGAAGATCTGCGCGCTCAACGTCCTTACCAACCTCAAGCTCGCCCTCGGCTCCCTCGACCGCGTCGAGGCCTTCCTCTACGTCGGCGGCTACGTGAACGGCGTATCCGGTTTCGCTGACGCCCCCGCCGTGATCAACGGCGCGAGTGACCTCTTCGTGGAACTCTTCGGCGACGTCGGCCGCCACGCCCGCGCCGCCGTGGCCGTCGCCGGCCTTCCGAAAAACGCCACCGTCGAGATCCAGGTCACCGTGGCGGTAAAGCCCTGAGATTAACCACGGAGGTCACGGAGTTTCCACGGAAACCCGATCGCGACTAGTCCTCTCTATCCTCCTCTCCGTTTCCTCCCTGCTCTCTGTGGTTAAGAATCCGCCCGCATGAACTTCGCCGCCTGGCAGTCCCTCGCCCCTGAAGCCGCCGCCCGCTTGGTCCACAAACGCGTGGCCGCGCTACCCCCTGCCCAGCAATGCGCCGCCATCGCTTGGCTCGCCCCCGAGGACCGCCTCGCCGCCGAGCTGGCCGGCACTTCTTCAACTTCATCTTCCAACTTAAACTCACCGCTTCGCGGTGTGCCCTTCGCCGCCAAGGATCTCTTCGATGCCGCCGGCCTGCCCACCTTTGCCGGCTCGACCTTCCTGCCCGAGGTGCGACCTGCCTCCGAAACCGACGGCGCCTTTATCCGCGACGTCCGTGCCACCGGCGCCACTCTCGCCGCCAAGGCCCACATGCACGAGTTCGCCTATGGTATCACCGGCGAAAACCCTCACTACGGCGACTGCGAGCTGCCCGGCCACCTCGGCCGCACCACGGGCGGCTCTTCCAGCGGCTCCGCCCTGCTCGTAAAAGCGGGCGTCGTGCCTTTTGCCCTCGGCACCGACACCGGCGGCAGCATCCGTGTGCCCTCCGCCTTTTGCGGTCTTTACGGCTTCCGCCTGACGCCCCGTCACCCGTGGATAGCGGATGGTTACCCCCTCGCCGAGAGCTTCGATACCCCGGGCTTTTTCACGAATAACGCCGCCGACCTTCACACCCTGCTCGACGTCCTCGTGCCCGGTCGCGCGGGAAATGCCCAGTCTCAAAATCCCAAAGGTGCTTACCTAGCGCTGCCCGGCCTCGACCCCGCCGTCGAACGGGCCTTCCACGCCGCCGCCCCGCGCCTGGCCGAGCCACTGCCCGCCTCAGTTGCCACGGAGTTATTCCCCCTTTTCGCCCCTGCGGCCGAGCTCTACGCCATCCTCGGCGGGGCCGAAACGCGGGTCATCCACGCGCCGTTCTACGCGCGTTACCGCGACCGCTACGACGCCAACGTTCGTGCTCGCATCGACCGCGCCCTCACTCTGACGGACGCCGAGATCGCCCGCGCTCAGGCCAATCGCGATGCCATCACCGCCGCATGGGCGGCCTTGTTTCGCGACTACGATTACCTCGTTCTGCCCGGCTCGCCCTGCCCCGCGATCACGAAGGCCGAATGCACCGTGGAAATGCGTTCGCGCATCCTCAGCCTCACCGTGCCGGCCAGCATGGCCTCGCTGCCCGTGCTCGCCCTGCCTGTCCCGCTATCCGATATGAGCGGCCTTACCACCGCCCTGCAAATCGTTGTGCCTAGCATCCACAGCCCGGCCATCCGCCACGCTCTCGCGTTGCACGGCTAAATCACGCCGCCGGCGCGTCACCCGTCGTAGACTCAGCCGCCGCGCGCGCCGCCATGCGTTTCTCCGCTTCGAGGATGATCGCCTCGCAGCCAAGGAACTTATGATCGTCAAGCGTCAGTCGGCGGCGTTTTGCGCCCTCCTCATAAATGGCGTAGGCGATGCCTTTGTCGGCCCACTTGCGGCGATCCATCTCCACAATGGTATCGAGATGCACTCTCTCGCCTGAGGCCCCGGTCACCCAGTCGCCCTCGGCCCGCACGCTGCGGGTGTGATTCCAAGCTACCCAGCCTGCAAAGCCCACCGCGCTTACGAAAAATACCCAGCCGGTCCAGCGTTGTCCGGCGAGATCACCGGCCGAGCGCGGCTTTGGTGCGGTCTTGGGCCAATCGCGCTCGCGCGCCAAGCGCTCCCATGCGCGCATCACGGCCGGATCCTTGGCATCCTTGGCCCGACCGGCCGCAATCAGCTCGTCAGCCATCGGGGCAAAGACCTCGTGGCGCTTGGCCTCGGCCGGCCAGCGGAGATAACCGTCGATCAGAAACCAGACCGCGGAGATAAAAAGCATGAGAAACAAGATGCTCATGCGGCGGCGCCATTCCTTCGAGATGCGGGCGTGGACGTTCATATGCAGCCCAACCAACTTTAAAACCCGGCGAAAAACAACCCCTTCGACCAAACCGATAAACGCCCCCCATCTTCCGCTTACCCTAACCAGACTTGCCGTCACCAGATTGACATGATTGCGATTCATGGCTCGCCGCCTGCTAGCAACTCGGCCCGCCTCCAACGAAGCCCGCCATGCCGCTCACCCGTTTTTCCGTAAAGCCGCTCCATACCCTCACCCGCACCCTCGCTGCCGTGGCGATGGGCCGCGCCGCGCCCGACCTCGTCATCACCGGCACAAGGCTTCTCTCCACCTACACCGAACGCCTCCATCCCGAGCGCGAAGTCTGGATCAAGTCCGGTCGCATCGCCTGCGTGAAACCCGCCGGCGCCGCGAAAAAACACTTCGCCGCCGTCTCCGGCACGAAATTCGCCACCTTCGACGCCGCCGGCGCCATTCTCGCCCCCGGCCTGGTCGATCCCCACGTGCACATCGAGAGCTCGATGATGACCGCCTGCGCCTACGCCGAGGCCGCCCTGCTCAACGGCACCACCACGCTCTTCTGCGATTCCCACGAGATCGGCAACGTCTGCGACGCCGAGGGCATCGAGTGGATGCTCCGCGATGCCCGCCAGGCCCCACTCAACATCTTCCTCACCGTCCCCAGCACCGTTCCCGCCACCTCGCCCCAGTTCGAGACCGCCGGCGGCGACCTTACCCCGGCCAAGATCGGGGCCCTCTTCGACCGCTGGCCCGAGGCCCTCGCTCTCGGGGAAAAAATGGACTTCGTGCAAATCGCGATGGGAGACCCACGCACCCACGGCGTGCTCGCCGAGGCCCTGAAACGCGGCCGCCCCGTCTGCGGTCACGTCTATGGCCGCGAGTTTGTCGCCGCCGGCGCCGCCTCCGGCATCACCGACACCCATGAAGCCATCGACCGCGACATCGCAGACGATTTCCTCGAGGCCGGCGTGTGGATCTTCCTCCGCGGCGGTCCGCCCACCACGCCTTGGCACTCGCTCCCCCACGCAATCAAGGCCGTGACCGAACTCGGCGCCTCGCCGAAACGCGTCTGCGTGTGCACTGACGACCGCGACGCCGACGACCTCTTTCTCTTCGGCCTCGATTGGGTCGCCCGCCAGGCCATCGTCGCCGGCTTCACCCCCGCCGCCTCCTGGAGCGCGGCCTCTCTC
>RGVP01000167.1 GCA_010027235.1 bacterium | reverse complement strand
CGCCGGCGGCGAGCAGGCGGGCGGACTCAGTATCCTGCAGCTCCATCGCAAAGAGCTCATCAACCATCCATTGGCGCAGGCCAGGGTCTAATATCGGAAAGACGACTTCGATGCGCCGGAAAAAGTTGCGGGGCATCCAGTCGGCGCTGCCCGCGTAGATCGCGGGCTCGCTGCCGTCGTTGAGAAAATAGTAGGCGCGCACGTGTTCGAGGAAACGGCCGACGAGAGAGCGCACGCGGATTTTCTCTGAGAGTCCGGGCACGCCGGGGACGAGGCAGCACACCCCTCGGATGATGAGATCGACCTGCACTCCGGCCCGAGAGGCGGCGTAGAGGGCGTCGATGATGGCTTGATCAACCAGCGAGTTCATCTTGGCTAGGATCCGGGCGGGCCGACCGGCGGCGGCGTTTGTCGTTTCGCGCTTGATGAGCTCCAAGATCCGGCGGTGGAGGGTGAAAGGGGCTACCAGCAGGTGATCAAATTCGGGGGCGCGGCCAAAGCCGGTGAGGGCATTAAAAAGTGTGGCTGCGTCCGCGGTGAGTTCCGCCCGCGAGGTGAAGCAGCTCAGGTCAGTGTAGATCCGGGCGGTTCGCGGGTTATAGTTACCGGTGCCCAGATGGGCATAGCGGCGGAGCTTGCCGTCGGACTCTCGGCGCACGACCAGCGCGACCTTACAGTGGGTTTTGTGACCTACTAGGCCGTAGACCACGTGGACGCCGGCCTCTTCTAACTGACGAGCCCACTGGATGTTGTTGGCCTCATCAAAGCGGGCCTTCAACTCAACTAGGGCGGTGACTTGTTTGCCATTGCGCGAGGCCTCGATGAGGGCGCGCACGAAGGGGGAGTCTCCGCTGGTGCGGTAGAGAGTTTGCTTGATGGCGAGGACTCGGGGGTCGCGCGCCGCCTGCTCGACGAAATCTACGACGGGCTGAAACGAATCGTAGGGATGGTGCAGGAGCACGTCGCGATCGCGCAGGGTATCAAAAATCAGCGAGGGCTCGCGGAGCGGGGAGACGTTGACAGGGGAGAAGGCGGGATACTTTAGGTCGGGGCGATCGATATCGGCCAAGGCCATCAGGCGCAGGTGGTTGATCGGGCCTTCGAGGCGGAAGACATACTCGTGGGAAAGCGACAGGTGGTCGCAAAGGGTCGCGAAAATGGCGTCGTCTACGCCATCCTCGATCTCAAGGCGGACGGCGGCGCCACGGCGGAGGTTTCGCAGCTCTTCTTCGATCTTCTTGAGTAGGTTTTCGGCCTCCTCCTCATCAATGTAGAGGTCGCTGTTGCGGGTGACCCGAAAGGCGTGGGCGCCGTCGATTTTATAGCCTGGGAAGAAGTCAGCGGCGCAGAGCTTGATGATGTCCGAGAGGAAGATAAAGCGGCGGCCGCGTTTGTCTGCGTCGGTGGCGTCGATCGGCACGATTCGAGGTAGAACCCGGGGGACGGGCAGGATCGCAAAGTGGCGGTCGGGCTCGGGGGTGGAGGGGTTGTCGAGGGAGACGACGATGTTCAGCGTCTTATTGCCGAGCTGGGGGAAGGGATGGGACTGGTCGATGCCCAGCGGGGTGAGGACGGGGAATACCTGTTCTTCGAAGTAGGTGCGCACCCAAGCAAGCTCGCCGTGGTTGAGGGCGGTGGCGGAGGCGAAGGTGATACCTTCGGCGGCTAGGGCGGGGATAAGTTGTTCTCGCCAGCAGCGATATTGGTCGTCGACCAGCGAGGCCACGACACTGTGAATGCGGCGGAGTTGCTCACGGGGACCGAGGGCGTCGATGCCGCCGGACTCGACGACGTTATTATCCACCTGCTGGATCAAGCCGGCGACGCGGATTTCGAAGAACTCGTCGAGGTTGCTTGAGACGATGGCAAGGAAGCGGACGCGTTCGAGCAACGGGTGGCGGGCATTTTGGGCCTGCTCGAGGACGCGGCGGTTGAAGGCGAGCCAGCTCAGCTCGCGGTTGAAGTAGGCTGCCTTAGTGGGGGTGCCGCCGAGGGTGATAGGGGCGGGGTGATTGCCGGGCAGCAAGATGGTCTCATCATCCTTACTGAGCCCATTTGGCGCAGGGCTGGAGGGTGCTGGGTGCCCGACGCTAGCCTCGGGGGCGGCGGTTTTGGTCGGGGTGAGAGATTGGGATGAGCGGCGCTTGGAGGCCATACTTGGAAAGGTAAAGAGAAGCAAAGCACCGCAAGGCGGGGCGACAGACGAGGATATTGCGGATAGTCGCTTGTTTTTAACAACCCGTCTTCAGGCGCACCAAAGGGTCTTGGGGTTGGTGAAGGCGAGCACTCCTGCACGCCCGAGTTCGCGCCCGAGGCCGGAGGCCTTACTACCGCCGAAGGGAACGGCCACATGGGAGCACACGGCGTGGTTGATAAAAACCATTCCCGCTTCGAGCCGAGGAGCGAGTTCGGCGCGGGCGCGGCGGACGTCGCGGGTGAAAATGGCCCCACCAAGCCCGTAGATGGAGCGATTGGCGGCGGCGAGCAGGGCGTCGTCGTCTGCGGCAATTTCGATCGCGGCAACCGGGCCGAAAAGTTCCTCTTCAGTGGCAGGCATGCCCGGGGCGACGTCGGTGAGTAGGGTTGGCGGATAGAAGGCACCTGGGCCGGCGGGCACTTGGCCACCGAGGACGCGTCGGGCGCCGCGCCGGATCGAACGAGTCACTTGAGAATGAAGGGCTTCGCGTAGATCGAAACGGGCGAGTGGGCCGAGGCGGACGCCGGCGGCGAGAGGATTTCCGTAGGAAAACGCTGCGAGCTCAGCGGCGAACAGGTGGGTAAACTCGTCCGCGACCCGAGCGTGCGCGAGGAAGCGTTTGGCCGCGATGCAGCTCTGTCCGTTATTCACTAGCCTAGCAGCGGCGCAGGCGCGGGCTGCCGAGGGCAGATCGGCGTCGGACAGGATAAGGTAGGGATCACTGCCGCCTAGCTCCAGCACAGCGGGTTTCAGAGCGGCGCCGGCGAGGGCGGCGATATGGCGGCCCACCACGGTGCCGCCAGTGAAGGTGACGCCGCGCACGCGTGGATCGGTGATGAGTGGTTCGAGTGCCGCGCCAGGCACGAGCAGGCAATCGAACGCTCCTGCGGGCAGGCCGGCTCGGCGGAAGGCGGCGACAAGGGCGAGCGCAGTGCCGGTGACGTTACCGGCATGTTTGAGCAACAAGACGTTACCAGCGACGAGGGCGGGCACGGCGGCGCGGATGACCTGCCACAGCGGGTAGTTCCACGGCATGATGGCTAGGACGACCCCGAGCGGCTCAGGCTGGACCGAGACGCCGCGCGGTGCTCCGTTAGGCTTTTCTGAGCGTAGGAAGGTAGCGCCGTGGCGGGCGTAATGCCGGCAGCAAGCGATGCACTTCGCGACCTCGGCAAGGGCGTCGGCGCGGGGTTTGCCCATCTCGGCGGTAACCACAGCGGCGAGGGCGTCACGTTCGTGGTGTAGAGTCGTGGCTAGGGCTCGTAGATGGCGGGCCCGGGCTGAGGCTGGGAGTTCGCGCCAAACCGCTGCGGCGGCGTGTGCGGCGGCGAGTCGCCGTTCGATCTCACTGCTGGAGTGAACAGGATAGCGGGCGAGGTTTTGTCCGGTGGCGGGATTGACGGAGACGAGCGCCATGTGCAGCTCAGCGAATCTGCTGCGCGCGGGCGGTTGGCGGCAACCCTGAATCGGTTCGACGGCTATGGATTGGGCGGGCCGATGACATCTTAGTCTCGCAACCAACCAGCGAGGCTGGCGCGGAGTTTGGCGCGGGCGCGGGCTAGGCGCGATTCGACCGCCTTAGTGGTGGCACCGACGAGTGCGGCGATCTCGGTGTGCGGGAGGTGTTCGTATTCAGCCAAAAGCAGGACCTCGCGGAGCTCGGCGGGAAGTTGATCGAGTGCGGCACGGACAGCGGCGTGTTCTTCGGACTGGCAAGTTACGGCGTCGGGCGCGGTGCCGGGGTCGGCGAGGTTTGTAGGCGGGGCGGTTTCGAGGGAATCGGTGCGGCGGCGGGTGGTTTTGCGGGCGTGGTCACGCGCCAGGTTCAGCGCGATTTGGAATAGCCACGTGCTGAATCTAGCCCCGGGCCGGTAGCGGGTGCGGTGTTGGTAGACGCGGACAAAGGTCTCTTGGGTTAGATCGCGAGCGTCAGCCTCGTTCCGAAGTTGACGATGCAGAAAGCCGAGCAGTGGACCCTGCCAGCGGACCATAAGAACGTCGAGTGCAGGCAAGTCTTCGGCTGCTAGGGCGGCCATCAGGGCTTCGTCGGTTGGAGAGGGGGTCTCCTCGGCGGCCGGGCCACTCATGGGCGGCGGTCGAGGGCTGGCGCACCGGTCTGGTTCTCCCCATGCGCCACGCGGGGCTCCATCAAGGCGAGAAAACGGGCACCTTGGTCCGGAGCCATGCAGGCGGCGACGGCTTGGAGGTGGGCGCGGGTTGCCTCGGTGCAGATAACTTTCAAGCGATCGAGTTCGATGAGTGCGGCGGTGCGGGTGGTGGCGTCGATCGCGGCGTCGAGTTGGTCGCGGGTGCGGGCGATCGCGGCGCAATGACTGGCGCAGACGGGCTTGTATTCGGATTGGAGGGCGTCGATGCGGGCGGCCTGGGCGGGATCCAGATCGAATTCCTCGCGCAGCCAGCGGTGACGCGCCTCGGCGTCGGTCGCGGGGGCCGGGAGAAAATGTCTCGTCACGCCGTAGCCGGCCAAGCCGGCGAGGAGGACCAAGGCGAAAAAGAGAACCAGAGGGCGCGACACGGGCGGGGATCTTAGCGGGCGACGTCCGGGGCCGGCCCGTGCATCAGCCACGGGTCGATGCTGCGGGCGTAGGCGGCGGCGTTGACGGCGGTGGCGTTGGCGCGCTGGCCGGCGTAAGCTAGGCCGCCGCCGGCCAGCGCGCCGACCAAGGCGAGGACGGCGGCAAAGGGTAGAAGTTCGCGGGCGAGGCCGAGGCGGACGAGAAGGGAACGGGACGCTGCGGGCGGAGGCGCGGCGCGGAGCCGACGGTGCACGGCGGAGGCGAAGTCGGCAGGGGGCAGAGGCGAGAGGGAAACGGCCAGATCGG
>RGVP01000166.1 GCA_010027235.1 bacterium | reverse complement strand
AGGCAAGCGCGCGGACGCAGGTCTGCAGCTCGGTGGGGCTTAGGCGGGGCTACTGGCGGTTTGGCGTGGCCGGCGCAGCAGACCGCCGCGGGGAGCCAGGCACAGCGCGGCGACGAAGCCCAGGGCCTGGACCAGCACGATGCAGGCGGCGGTGGAGGCATCGGCGAAGAAACTCACATAGACTCCGATGAAGGTGGACACTACGGCTCCGCCGGCTGCGACGGCCAGCATGGCGTCAAAGCGGCGGACCAGCAGGAAAGCAGTGGCTCCGGGGGTGACCAGCATCGCGATTACCAGCACGATGCCGACGGCCTGAATCGAGGCGACGATGGCGAGGGCAAGCAGGGCGAGCAGCAGGGTGTCCAAGGTGCGGAGCGGGAAACCGAGTGCGCGGGCATGGGAGGGATCGAAGGCGGCGAGCAGCAGGGTGCGGCGTAGCGTGAGCACGACCACCAGCACGATGGTCGAGAGGATCGCGGTCTGACGGAGTTGGCCGGGCTCAATCCCGAGCAGGTTACCAAAGAGGATGTGATCAAGGTGCAACTCGCTCGGCGTGCGCACGTGAAGGACTAGACCCACGGCGAAAAGGCCGGTGAAAACCACGCCCATCACGGTGTCCTCTTTTACGCGGGTGTGGCGTTTGATCCAGCCGGTGCCGGTGGCGCAGAGCAGGCCGCTGGCGAAGGCCCCCAAGCCGAGTGGCAGGCCGGCGATGTAGGCGATCACGATGCCCGGCAGCACGGCGTGGGAGACGGCATCGCCCATGAGGGACCAACCGCGCAGCACGAGGTAGCAGGACAGGACGGCGCACACCGCCGCGACCAGACCGCCGGCGGCGAAGGCCTGCAGCATGAAGTCGTGCCGGAAGGGTTCGAGCAGGGTCGTGGCGTTCATGGCTCTAGCGAGGGGCGGACTAGGCACAGCCGGCGGTTGGCGCGACGCGCGGCGAGCAGGCCGTGTTTCGGGCCGAAGACGAAGGCCAGGAAAAAGCCCGCGGTCTGGAGCACGACGATGCAACCGCCGGTGGCGCCATCGAGGAAGTAACTGGCGTAGGCTCCGGCGAAGGCGGTGATGGCGCCGAGGGCGGAGCCAAGCAGGAGCATGCGACCGAAGCGATCGGTCAGCAGGTAGGCGGTGGCGCCCGGGGTAATCAGCATTGCTACCACGAGGATGGCACCGACGGCCTGGAGGGCGGCCACGGTGGTGGCGGACAAAAGGAACAGGAGGGTCAGATGAAGCCGGCGCACGGGCAGGCCGAGGGCGCGGGCTTGGTTGGGGTCAAAGCTGAAAAGCAGCAGGTCGCGCCATTGCAGGACCAGCACCGCGACGCACACGGCGGAGATTGCCACCAGTTGCAGCACATCGCCCGGGGCGATGGCGAGGATGTTGCCGAAGATGATGCTCTTCAGGTCGAGTTGGGCGGGGAAGAGTGAGATCAGGAGAATCCCGCAGGCGAAGAAGGCGGTGAACACCACGCCGATCACGGCGTCCTCGCGCACGGGGGTTTTTAACTTCACGAACGACATCGCGGCGGCGGCGAGCAAACCGCTGGTGAACGCGCCCAGCGCGAAGGGCAGGCCGGCCAAGTAGGCGAGAGCGACCCCGGGCACGACGGCGTGCGACAGTGCGTCACCCATCAGCGACCAGCCTTTTAGGGTGATGAACCCCGACAGCAACCCGCACACCGCGCCGATCAGCGTGCTGACCCATAGGGCAGTCAGCATGTAGTCGTAGGAGAAGGGCTGGAGCATGGGGGGAGGGGAAGTAGCGAGTAGTGGGTAGCGGGTAGCGAGTAGGAGAAGGCAGTAGCAGGTAGCGAGTAGACGGAAAAGATGGGGGAGAGATGGTTTTGGGGGATGCTCTCTACTCACTAGCCGCTACTCGCTACTTTTACCCCTCCCAAGCTCCTTCCCCGCCTCGCGTTCGGCGACGAGTTTTTCGTGGGCGGAGCGGTCGCGGTATTCGAGGTGGCCGCCTTGGCCGAGCACGAGCGGGCGCTCGTCGTCGGTTAGCACGGTTACCTGGCGACCGTCGTGGTCCTCGACCGTGGAGCGGGACAGGTCGAACTGGCGGAGCGCGCCACCGAAGGCACGTTGTAGATTTTCGGCGGTGAACACCTCCGAAGTCGGGCCGCAGGCGAGGACGGTGCGGTTGATCAGCACGACGTGGTCGCAGAATTCGGGGACGGAACCAAGGTTGTGGGTCGAGACGAGAATAAGGCGGCCCTCCGCGCGGAGTTCGCGGAGCAGGGTCACGATGGCCTCCTCGGTTTTTACGTCGACGCCGGTGAAGGGCTCATCGAGCAGGATCACGCGGCCTTGCTGCGCGAGCGCGCGGGCCACGAACACGCGTTTTTTCTGGCCGCCGGACAGTTCGCCGATCTGGCGGTCGCGCAGGTCCCACAGGCCAACGCGGCGAAGGGCATCGGCGACGGCCTCGCGGTCTACGGCGCGCGGAATCCGGAGGAAATTCATGTAGCCGTAGCGACCCATCATGACGACGTCGTGAACGTTCACGGGGAAGGTCCAGTCGACCTCTTCGGTTTGGGGCACGTAGGCTACCCAGCCTCGGCGTTGGGCTTCACGGACCGGGGCGTCGGAGATGGTCACGGTGCCGGCACTGGGGGTGAGGAAGCCCATGAGGGCCTTAAAGAGGGTTGATTTGCCGGAGCCATTGACTCCGACGAGGGCGCAGATGGTGCCGCCTGGGAGAGCAAAGGTGGCGTCGGCAAGGGCGATGTGGCCGTTCGGGTAGGTCACGCTGACGCCGCGGGCGGCGAGGGTGAGGGGGCGGTCGGAGGCAGGCGTCATGGCGTGGCCTCCGGGCCGAGGAAACCGGTTACGATGGTGCGGGCGTTGACCTCGAGCAAGGTCAGGTAGGCGGGAGCGGGGCCGGAGGCGTCGGTCAGCGAGTCGACGTAGAGCACGCCACCGTAGCGGGCGCCGGTCTCGCGGGCGACCTGTTGGGCGGGCTTTGGGCTGATGGTGCTCTCGCTGAAAACGACTGGGATTTTGTCAGCGCGGACGGCGTCGATCACGGTGCGGACTTGGCGGGGCGTGCCTTGGGCGTCGGCGTTAATCGGCCAGAGATAGAGGGGCTTCAGACCGTAGTCACGGCACAGATACGCAAAGGCGCCCTCGCTGGTTACGAGGGTGCGCTGATTCTCTGGAATGCGGGCGAGGCGGGCGCGCACGGGAGCATCAAGAGCGCGGATTTTTTCCGCGTAAGCGGCGGCGTTGGCGGCGTAGACCGTGGCGTGGGCGGGGTCGGCGCGGGTCAGGGCGGCGCGGATGTTTTCCACGTAGACCAGCGCCACGGTGGGGGACATCCACGCGTGTGGGTTGGGTTTGCCTGCGTAGGGTCCGGCGGAGATCGACATTGGTTCGATGCCATCGGTGAGGACGACGGCGGGCACCTCGCGGACGTTGGCGAAGAATTTCGCAAACCAGCGCTCTAGGTTGAGGCCGTTCCAGAGCACCAGGTCGGCGTGCGACGCGCGGACGATGTCTTGCGGGGTGGGTTCGTAACCGTGGATCTCGGCACCGGGTTTGGTGAGAGAATCAACGTCGGCGGCGTCTCCGGCGACGTTGCGGGCCATGTCGGCCAAGATGGTGAAAGTCGTCAGGACGTGCAGGCGTTTGGCGCGGGTTTCGGCCGAGAGAAGGGAGGAAGTAGCAGCGAGCCAGGCCAGCACCAGACCGGCAGCGACGCGGCGGTAGCACGAAAAGAGTGGCAGCATACACCAGTGCTAGCAGCTTAAAATTTAGGGTCAACTAACATTCATAGCTTCTGCGATATATTGAAGGTTTTTTGCGTCATTATTGGGCATAGACTCAGTTCGGATTTGCTTCGCGCGACGATAGGCTGTTTAATCTTCGGTAAGTTAACCCAAATACCTAACATGGCACGTATCTATAACGACATCACTGAAACGATCGGCAACACGCCACTGGTGCGTTTGAACCGCACGGCTGCGGCGCATGGCGCGCAGGCGGAGATCCTGTTGAAGCTGGAGTTCTTTAATCCGCTCGCGAGCGTCAAGGACCGCATTGGCAACGCCATGATCGAGGAGGCGCTGAAGAGTGGCCGGATCAATGCGAGCACGATTCTGATTGAGCCTACCTCGGGCAATACGGGTATCGCGCTGGCTTTTGTGGCGGCGGCCAAGGGGCTCAAGCTTATCCTGACGATGCCCGAGACGATGTCTTTGGAGCGTCGCAAGCTGCTCAAAATCCTCGGCGCTAAGTTGGTGCTGACCGAGGGACCCAAGGGTATGAAGGGGGCGATTGCCAAGGCCGAGGAGTTGAATGCCAAAATCCCCAATAGCGTAATTCTCCAGCAGTTCGCCAATCCGGATAATCCGGCGGTGCATCGCCGCACGACGGCGTTGGAGATTTGGAACGACACGGATGGCAAGGTTGACATTGTCGTCTCTGGCGTTGGCACCGGTGGCACCATCACGGGTGTCGGCGAGGTCCTGAAGGAAAAGAACCCAGGGGTGAAGATTGTCGCGGTGGAGCCGGCTGGCTCGCCGGTGCTCTCAGGCGGTCAGCCTGGGCCGCACAAGCTGCAGGGTATTGGCGCGGGTTTCGTGCCGGCGGTTTTAAACACTAAGGTGATCGACGAGATCATTCAGGTCAAAGAGGCGGATTCGGGTCCGATCTCGAAGCAAGTAAGCACGCAGGACGGCATTCCGGTGGGCATCTCCTCGGGTGCGGCCATCTGGGCGGCTCTGGAGCTGGCCAAGCGTCCTGAGAACGCGGGTAAGACTATCGTGGTGATTGTGGCCTCGTGCGCCGAGCGTTACCTCTCGTCCTGGCTTTTTGCGGACATCGAGGTCGAGAGCGACAACATCGACGCGCTGTTTGCCAAGTAATATTTCCTTTGGCTAAGAGGTTAGGTCGAGAAGCGCTCTAACTAGTGCTCTCGGCCTACCTGGTTTGAATTCAAAGGCGCCCTTTCGGGCCGAGCGTGCGGCGGGTAGATCGTTACCTCACATGGTGGTGCTGGCACCCTATCCTGGCTCTAGCGGGAACAAAAAGACCGCCCGTGGTGCCTAGGCACCAC
>RGVP01000165.1 GCA_010027235.1 bacterium | reverse complement strand
GCCCTCGCCGCCCTCGCCGCCGTGGCCGCCCTTGCCTTTGCCGCCCTCCTTTATCTGAAAAATCAATAAGCTCACGACCATGTCCGACACCCTTGCCCACTTCGACGAAACCACTTTCAAGACAGCCCTCGCCGGCCCCGTGCCCGTGTTGGTCGATTTCTGGGCCCCTTGGTGCGGCCCCTGCAAAGCCATCGCCCCCATCCTCGCCGAACTCGCCAAGGAGCTCGATGGCAAACTAATGATCGGTAAGGTCAACGTAGACGACCACAGCAGTCTCGCCGAGGCCTACTCGGTCCGCGCTATTCCGACCATGCTAGTCTTCAAAGGTGGCCAACTCGTCGAGACCCTCGTCGGGATGCAGTCCAAGGATAACCTCAAGTCCAAGCTCCTCGCTCATCTTTAACTAGGTCCCGCGGACGCCCCGAGCCCGACCCTTCCCGGTCGGGCTTTTTCATACCCAGAAACCACCTACCGGGCCTCTGCCAACCTCGCCGCCAACGCCCGCAAAAACTCCGCCGACTTAACCCCAGGCGCGCTTTCCACGCCGCTGTTTAAATCAATGGCCCCCGCACCACTCCGGGCCAGCGCCTCGAGCACGTTGTCTGGCCCAAGACCCCCAGCCAGGATCCACCGCTTACCCGGAAACGAACCCGCCAACCGCGCGAACTCTCCCCAATCCCCAGTCCGGCCCGACCCACCGAAACCCTCGGCATGGTAGGTGTCCGCCAAAAAAGTCCCTGCCAAGGGCAGCCAACGCCGGGGGAACTCCGCACCCGGCGGCAGCTTGGGTGCCAACCAGAGCCGCTCCGGCCCCACCAGCCCCGACCACTCCGCGACCCGCGCCAATTCCAGATCGTGCCGCGCATGGATTTGAAAATACGCAAAACCAGCCGCCACCACCTCGGTCAACCGCGCCACCGTGGGCTCGACCAATACCGCCACCCGCCGCGGCCCCACCGGCCAATCCCCCAAGCCAGCCAGGTAGTCGGCAAGCGCGAGATAACGCGGGGATTTTTCATAAAGAATAAATCCCAAGTAATCCGCACCCAACTCCGCCGCCAACCGCGCATCCTCCCCCCGGCGGAGCCCGCAAACCTTCCACTGGATACCACCGGTCATAAAGGGTGCCGGATTTAAAACGCGTTCACCGCCGCGATCACGTGGTCCACCTGTGCATCCGTGAGCTCAGGGAAAATCGGCAGACTCACGCACGTCGCACAGGCGCGCTCCGCGACCGGCAGCGAGCCCGCCGGCTGACCTAGCTCCAAGTAACACGCCTGCCGGTGCAAGGGCACAGGGTAGATCAAGTCCGTGCCGATGTCTTTGGCCGCCAAGTGCTCGCGCAAGGCATCCCGTCTTGGGTGCAAAACCGTGAATTGGTGCCACACACTCTCGCCCTCCGGCCCCGCCCCCGCCGGCACCTGCAAATCCGCCAAACGCAGACCCGCGCGATAACGCTCCGCGATCTCGCGCCGCCGCGCCGTCCACCCCGCCAGCAAGTGTAATTTTACGCCAAGCAGCGCCCCCTGAAATCCATCCATGCGGAAATTAAATCCGACATGGTCATGATAATAACGCCGCCCCGACCCATGCACGCGCAGCAATTTAGCCTTGGCGAAAAGATCATCGCGGCGCGAGACCAAGGCCCCGCCTTCGCCGCACCCGCCAAGATTTTTAGTAGGATAAAAACTAAAGGTGCCGACATCGCCCGTCAACCCGACCGGCGTGTCTTTATACACCGCACCGACCGCTTGGGCACAGTCCTCCACCACGAAAAGCCCATGTTTGCGTGCGATCGCCATGATCGCGTCGAGCTTCGCCGGGCGACCAAATAAATGCACCACCACGATACCCTTGGTGCGCGGCGAGATAGCCGCTTCGAGCTTCGCCGGATCGAGATTAAAAGTGTCCTCCTCTACATCGACGAAGACCGGCTTCGCGCCGACATAACTGATGCCCCAGACCGTCGATATAAAGGTGAAGGGAGGCGCGATCACTTCATCCCCAGGCCCCCACCCCGCCAGCGCCGCGGCCAAATGCAAAGGCGAGGTGCCACTGTTTAAACCCAGGGTCTGCGAGTAGCCCAAGGTGCGCGCGAACGCCGTCTCGAAATCCTCGACATCCTTGCCGAGACAAAACCGCGTCGCGTCGTAAGTCGCGGTCAGGGCCGCGAGCGCCTGCTCGCGAATCGTCCGGTGCTGGAGGGAAAGATCAAGGAAAGGAACTTTCATGACGTATAGCGGCCCAGCCAAACCCTCCTTTGCTCCGGCCGCAAAGCCGTATTTCCATCGGGGCAACGAAAGAAATGGGAGAAATCCCCCGCTTCTCGGCGCCCACACCACTCACACCATGCGCTCCAATGCCCACCGCGTGGCCTGCTCGCCGGCATAGTCGCCAAAAGCCGACTTCAACCTACGCGTAACCGTCTGCGGCCCGGTTTTGTATAGATGCCCATCTATGGCGCCAACCGGCTGTAAATCCTTGGTCGTGGATAATAAAAACGCTTCTTCCATCCCGCCCAAAGCCTCCGGCCGGATCGTTTCCTCCCGCACCGGCACACCCACCCGTGCTGCGATATCCGACAATAATAACCCGCGGGTCACCCCCGCTAAAATCCCAGCCGACAAAGGCGGCGTCACCACCACCCCGTCACGCACAAACCCGAGATTACACACCGCTGCCTCTGTGATCTCGCCCGCTTGATTCAAAATCACCGCCTCGTCCGCACCACGCAATTTCGCTTCACGCAAACAAAGTAGATTATTAAGATAGTTACCGGTCTTCCACGCCGGATTAAGTGCCTCCACCGGATTACGACGTAGTTTTTGCGCCACCGACAACGTTTGCCCTCCCTCCAACTGAACATCCGTCAGTTTAGGACACGGCTGAACCATAATAACAAAATGGACGGCCTCAGCCAAGGCCGGATCCAAACCGATCGCCCCTTCGCCGCGGGCCAATTGCAGACGAATATACAATTCATCTGCATACCCCGTAACATCGCGATAAGCCGAGGCCGTGCGGCGGATTTCCGCCAGCATAGTTGCCGCGGAAGGCAGCGTCGGAAAATACAAGGCCGCCGCCGAGCGCTCTAGTCGCGCCCAATGCTGATCCCAGGCGAAAATCACTTTACCATAGGTGCGCCATACTTCGTAAATAGCATCACCGTAAAGAAATCCACGATTCAACGGTGAAACCGATACCTCCGCAGCGGAATGCAAACGGCCATCCGTGTTGGCTTGGATAAAGGGAGCGGGCAGCATAATAAAATGAGGCGGGAACAAGGCCTAGGCTCGCCCGGCTTCACCTCCAGGCCAAACAAAAAAGCCCCCGGTGACCGGGGGCTTTACAAGAACAGGCTAAAAATAAACTTAGAGGGCGGGAGCCACGTCAGCAACCGACAGTGCCGCAGCGGCGGGGGCAGCGGGAGCGGTCTTGGTGCGGGACTTAACCAAACCAAGCGCCTTCTTCACATTTTGCACACTCGGAGCAGAAATGCCGAGGGCCTTGGCGATTTCCTCGCCGGTCTTGCCCTGTTCGGACAACACTTTAACCTGAGCCCTGGTCTCGTCGGTGATTTTGGCGCGCTTGCCAACCTTAACCGCCTTGGTAGCGGCGGCTTTGGGCGCCTTTGCGGCACCGGATTTGGCGCCGCGACTGGCCTTGCCCTTGAGCTTGCCACCGTTTTTGGCGGCATCCTTCAGGGCGGCGATAAAGAGTTCCAATGAAGCAAATCCGAAGTCGGAAGGCAACTTGGCCAGCGCGGCAGCGCGCTCGGCGGAGATTTTGGACTCCAGTTGCTGGAGATCGGCTTTAGCTTTTTCGAGTTTGG
The DNA here is from genome assembly GCA_010027235.1 of bacterium. Lineage (GTDB taxonomy): Bacteria > Verrucomicrobiota > Verrucomicrobiia > Opitutales > Opitutaceae > IMCC26134_A. The sequence goes on along the minus strand of RGVP01000165.1, from coordinate 1,238 downwards.
CGAGTTGGTCGTTGAACATTGCGACGTCACCAAAATGCCACAGACAACCTGTATCAAGTAGATAATGTATAAAAAGAGAGATTTTTTTGATACTTCCTTATCCTCGGCCCCTTATTGTCCGATCGTGATAGCTTGATAAACCAACGCCCTAAACAATTCAGCACTGATAAGGAAAACGCCGTATGCTGCCCCTCGGCTGCTTAATCCGAACCAATTTTATTCAGCGGCACTGGTCCGGGGTTAACCTCAGGAAACGCTCTTAGTTTCAGCGCCACGCATGTCATCTCTTGCAGGTCCTCGTTTATTAGCAATAGGCTAAGGCCTGTCGTGGTATCAGTAAACACCACGGATTGCTCATCCCTTCAGGTCACTCACCTATTAACCGCATGCCGCTTATTCCCATCGAGGACAATTTTAACGACGTCATCGCCAAAGCGCAGCGCGGCTACGGCATCTCCGATGTCGACCTTGTGGCCCGCGCCGAAGTCTCGCCCGAAGACTTCGCCGCCGTGAAGGCAGGCACTCCACTTTTACCGGTCCTGCGACGGATCGCCCGCCACCTCAAACTATCCCCTGACGCCCTGGTTATCCTAGCCAAGAAGGAGGCCTACCCCCGCGCCCCTATCTTCCCCCGCGGGTTCGCCATGTTCAACACCCCCGACGACGACATCACGGTTAATAATTACCTCGTTTGGGACCCCAAAACCCGCGAGGCCGCCGTGGTCGATACCGGGACCGATGTCACCGACCTGCTCGACGTCGTAAAAAGTCAGCAGCTCCGAGTCGTGGCCATTCTCATCACCCACTCGCACAGTGACCACATCGCGGCCCTGCCTGCACTCGTCGCCGCCACCGGTGCTCAAGTCTGGAGCCACGAGCGCGAGCCGCTCGATTTCCCAGGCGCGCGCACCTTTGCCGACAACGCTTACTTCCATCTAGGCAACATCGCCATCAAGATCCTGCCCACGCCCGGCCATTCCGCCGGCCAAACCACGTTTTATGTGCAGGGCCTAAGCTGGCCCCTGGCGCTATGTGGCGACTCCCTCTTCTCCGCCTCCGTCGGCGGCAGCCCCACCCGATTTGCCGAACAAGTTAAAAACACCCGGGCGCGCATCTTCAGCCTCCCGAAGGACACCGTAATCGGCCCCGGCCACGGCCCCCTCACCACGCTCGCTCACGAGCGACAATACAATCCCTTCTTCGCCCCTGACCGCCTCGCGCCCCTCACCGGCAAGGCG
>RGVP01000164.1 GCA_010027235.1 bacterium | reverse complement strand
CACCTCCGCCCCGCCCGCTGGCATCTGATCGGCAGCCTGATCGCAGCCGCTGTTTTCGCAATAACCACCGGGGCTGGCCTGCCCATTGCGATGAAGTATCTGCTGCCGATCTTTTTCCATAAGCAGGACAAGATCGATCCGATGGTTGTGGACTTCGCGCGCCGCCTTTTTGGCGAATCCTTCGAGGGCAGTCTTCTGCTGCTCGCCTGCATCGGCCTACCGCTAGTCTTCGTCATCCGTGGCGCGGCGGCCATCGCCAACCGCTACTGGGTGAACGAAGCCGGCTTCATCACCCTAGAAAACATCCGCCTGGAGGTTTACGACCGGCTCCTCGAGCTGCCCTTGGAGTTTTACCAGCGCAACAAGGCCGGCGATCTCCACGCCCGCCTCATCGGCGATACCGAGCGACTCAAGGCCGTCGTGGTGAACGTCGCCGGTGAGATCGTGAAACAACCCTTCACCCTCCTAGCCTCGCTCGCGACGCTGGTTTACCTCTGCCTGACCGAGAAAAGCGTGCTCTTCGCGCTTATTGCCATGCTAAGCGTGCCACTCTGCATCATTCCGATCCACGTCGCCTCGCGCCAGTTGGTCAAACGCTCCCGCCAACTCGCCGAGAGCGGCGGTGAACTAGGCTCGATGACCGTTGAGACGCTCCAGTCCCCACTCGAGATCCAAGCCTATAACCTCCAACCGCGGCAACGCATCCGCTTCCGGGAAAATATTCGCCGGATGTTCGACCTCGGTATGAAGACGGTAAAATACCAGTCCTACGTTACTCCGGTAATAGAGGTAGTATCGGTCTGCGGCTTTGTCGCCGCCCTGTATTTCGGCACCCGCAATGGCATGACCTTTGAGACCTTCACCGCGCTGGCGCTCGCTCTCTACATGTCCTACGAGCCGGTGAAAAAAATCAGCTCCATCCAGGCCATGCTGAAGACTGGTGAAGCCTCGCTTGAGCGCCTCGAATATATCCTCGACGCCGCCGATACCGTGCCCGCTCCTGCCTCGCCGCGCACCCTGCCTACCGGCCCGTTACCCATCATATTTGAGCGCGTCGGCTTCGCCTACGCTCCCCGCCCCGGCGAGGCGGTCGATGCCGCCGCCCGCCCCGCGCTGCGCGACCTAGACCTGCGAGCCGAACCCGGCGAGACCATCGCACTGGTCGGCGCGAGCGGCGCGGGCAAGTCCACCTTCATCACCCTGCTGCCCCGCTTCTACGACCCGACGGCGGGCCGCGTGACGCTCGGCGGGATCGACCTGCGTGAGCTGGACAAGACCGCCCTGCGCGAACGCATCGCCGTGGTGCCCCAACAGCCGCTGCTGTTCAACGCCAGCTTCGCCGACAACATCCGCATGGGCCGCCTCGCCGCCACCGACGCCGAGGTCGAGCAGGCCGCCCGCCGCGCTCACGTGCACGAATTCATCGCCGCCCAGCCCCAGGGCTACTCCACGATGGTCGGCGAGCGCGGCAACACCCTCTCCGGCGGCCAGCGCCAGCGCATCGCCATCGCCCGGGCCTTCCTCAAGGACGCGCCCATCCTCATCCTCGACGAAGCCACCAGCGCGCTCGATTCGGAGAGCGAGGCGGCCATCCAGGAAGCGCTTCGCGACCTAGTGAAAGGACGCACCACGTTCATGATCGCGCACCGCTTTAGTTCCATCCGCCACGCCACCCGCATTCTCGTTTTCCAAGAGGGGCGCATCGTCGCCGACGGCGCGCATGAGGCGCTTTACGCCACCAATAACCTCTACCGAACCCTCTACGATCATCAGGCCCACGGTTGACAGAGCCATCGATCAACTATATCGAGAACTATATGAAGACCATCACGCTTAACGTAAGCGAACCGGTTTATGCCGATTTCCAGCGTTATGCGCGCGAGCAAGATCGCCCCGCCTCGGAATTAATGCGCGAGGCGATGGAGTCGTATCGCCGCGCGAACATACGTCCCTCCAAAAGCTTGCGTGATCGGCAACCGGCTTCGGTCGAGGCGGTTCGCCAACCTTGGACGGATCGCGAGGGACTGCTCGGTGATATCTTGGATTAGTCCGTTCCCTGATGCTATACGGGATCGATACCACTTTTCTGGTTCAGTTGGAAATCCTTGAGGCCCCGGGTAACGCCGCAGCCACACGCTGGCTCGATACGATGCTATCGCGGCACGACCAGCCGCTGGCCCTCGCACCGCAAGTCCTGACCGAGTTTATCCATGCGACGACCGACCCGAAACGTTTTGTTCGGCCATTGACCATCGAGCAAGCCGTCGAGCGGGCGCAACATTGGTGGGAATCGGTGGAAGTTCGCCCGACCTACCCCACCTTGGATTCCACCCGCTTGACACTCTCGTGGTTGCGACAACACCGCCTGGGGCGCAAACGACTCCTCGATACCCAACTAGCGGCCACCTACTACGCCGCCGGCATCGGACGCCTGCTGACCCTGAATGCGGCTGATTTCTCGGTCTTTGGCGTGTTTCAGATCGAAACCATCGACTAAACGCGTGCGTTAAAAGATTCAGCACCAGTCAATCACCAGATCAAGTCCTCCTCCCTTCACAGCCGCAACGCAGTCTACCGCGAGCTCTACGATCACCAGTTGCCGGCCTAGGCCGCGCGGCAAACGACGCCGCCTAAATCAAAATTGCCTCCCGCCCGCCGGCGCTTCACCTCCACTCTTTCCCACGCGATGCCAAACGCCGCCCAAACCGCCGCCCCCCAGATCCTGCTCTGCCTGAAATGGGGCAAACGCTACGGCTCCGACTACGTGAACCGGACCTACGCGATGGCCATGCGCAACACCAGCCGGCCGCTCCGCGTGGTCTGCTTTACCGACGATCCCGCCGGCATCCGGCCCGAGGTGGACGTGAAGCCCATGCCACCCGCATCCTCGTTTTCCAAGAGGGCCGCATCGTCGCCGACGGCCCCCACGACGCCCTTCACGCCGGCAACCCGGTCTACCGCGAACTCTACGACCGCCAGACGCTAGGATAGGCGGCGCGACGAACCGCCCCCTTCGTGCCGCTCCGCCCTCAATCCATGAAATCTCCCATCAAACAAAAGTGGCGGTCCCTCCAAGACTCGCTCCGCGTCCTGCTCCGCTACCGCACCCTTCACCCCGGGCGGGTGCGCCTGCCTGGCACCGACTGGCCGCTTTTCATCGACCCCGATGATCGCCGGGCCCGCGACTTCCTTATCCGAGCCACCGCGCGCGGCCACGCCCCCCGGGCCACGGTCGCCTGGAGGCGCCTGGTCGACCGCTTCCGGCCCGGCGCGGTCCTCGACATCGGGCTCAATTACGGCGAATGCCTCTTCTCCCGCTCCTACGGCCACGACGCGCGCCTCTTTGGCTTCGAGGCCAACCCGGAGATCCACGCGCTGGCCGAACGCAGCCGCGCGCTGCACCCCGACTCCGCGCGCATCCGCCTCTTCAACGCGCTGATCTCCGACCGGCCCGGTCCTGCCCAGCCCTTCTACATCGACCCGGCTTGGAGCGGCACCGCCAGCGCGGTCGGGAAATTGCACCCCGGCGCGGGTATCCGCGTCGTGAACCTGCCCGTCGAGAGCGTCGACGCCCTCGTCCCGCCCGCCGACGTCATCGGCCGCCGCGTCCTCTTCAAACTCGATATCGAAGGCTACGAGCCCAAGGCACTCGCCGGCGCCCGCCGGACCCTGCTCGAACACGCGGGCGCGGTCGTCGGCTTCATGGAGTTCGACCCCGGCTACCTCGCCGCCGCCGATTTCGATCCGGTCGCTTTTTTCCGCTCCCTTCTAGGGGACTACGTCGTCCTGCACCCGCGCGACCGCGAACTCCACGCGCTGCGCGTCGTCACCTCGCTCGACCAGCTCCCGGTCGATGCCGCCGCAAACCGGCCTAAACACACCGACCTCCTGCTGGTGAAAAAAGGCCACGACCTCCGCTCCTGCCTCCCGCCAGAGGCCTTCGCCATCGAGGATTGAGCCGCCGTGCCCGGCACCCGCCGCGTTCAGCGCCAGTGCTCCGCCACGAAGGGGGCGTGGCGCCAGCGGCCGCAGGCGAAATCCATGACGTCCGGAGGCAGCGGCACGCCATGGAAAAGCACCACCGACGCGCCCTTCGGCGGCCGCGCCTTCCGGTGGGTGCCGTGCGTGAGACGAAAGCCGAAGGGCAGCTTCCACTCCCGGCTCCGCGCGGCGCAATGCTCCTTGAACGAAACGATCCTGCCCTCGGGAAAAAAGGCGTAGTCGGCGATCGCGTGGCTCATCCAGCGCTGGTCGCCGAATCGCCGGTTCACACCGTGCCACTGTTCGATCGCTGCCTCGGGGGCGCGCGCAAAATCCTCCCACACCCGCGCGTGCGAACCGACCTTGAGCCGGTAGAAGGAAGAATTGCCCCGGCCATCCTTCGCCCAGTTTTTCGCGATTATAAAATCCAGCTCGGGTCGCTCGCGCACAAAATCGATCGAGTCCACGATCACGATGTCGATGTCCAGGGCGAGCAGCCGGGCGCCGCGCAGCCCGAGAAAATCCGCCTGGAAGTTCATCAGCTTGTTCCAGTTCCCCCCGAAATGGTTCGCCGGCAGGGCATGCGGCACGATGCCCGGGCTCAGCCCCGAGGGATCGTCCGTCACGCAATGGAAGGTGAAGGGACCCGACAGATGCCGGCCGACCATCGAGAAAAGCTTGTTCACATACTCCACCCCGTAGCGCGTGCCCCAGCGGTAGCACGCCACGTGCAGGTGCTCGATTTGGTTGGTCATGGGGAGCGTCGGTGGAAGGGGGCGGCGGAGGAAGTGGCGCCCCGGCCCGGCAGAATCCGCCGGGACGAAGGGGCGAAACGCGCCCAGCATGGGTTCGCACCCGCGTCCCACAAGTGAAAACCCGCCCCGCCGCCGCAAGCGGCGATTGCCAGGATTTCGCCGCGCGACCAGCTTTTCCCCGCCGCTCCGCACCGCTGCACGCCCTCCATGACCCGCTCCCTCAAGACCACCGTCGCCAACCTCGCCCTACGCTTCGTCGGCGGGCGCCCGTATTGGCACAACCGGCTTTTCCCGCACGACCTCCACGCCGTCTTCGACCACCGCGGCGCCCACCTCCGATGGGGGGACCGCGAGCTGCGCGGCG
>RGVP01000163.1 GCA_010027235.1 bacterium | reverse complement strand
GGGAAGTAGCGAGTAGTGGGTAGCGAGTAGATCAGAAGCGGCGGGTGGCGAAATGCTCGCTACTCACTACTCGATGCTCGCTACGGGTATAATTACTTCTTGCTGGCGGCGGCCAAGACTTCGTCGATGCCACCCTTCATGTAAAAGTCGCCCTCGGCCACGTGGTCGAGCTCGCCGCTGAGGATCATCTTGAAGCCACGGATGGTTTCCTTGACCGGCACCTGCTTGCCGGGCGAGCCGGTGAAGACTTCGGCCACGGTGAAGGGCTGGGACAGGAAGCGTTGGATCTTGCGCGCGCGGTAGACGGTCTGTTTGTCCTCGGGGGAGAGTTCGTCCAAACCGAGAATCGCGATGATATCTTGGAGGTCCTTGTAGCGTTGGAGGACACGTTGGACCTCGCGGGCGACTTGGTAGTGCTCGGCGCCGACGATGGAGGGCTCGAGGGCCTTTGAGACTGAGGCGAGCGGGTCAACGGCGGGGTAGATACCGAGTTCGGCGATGGAGCGCTCCAGCACGATGGTGGAGTCCAAGTGGGCGAAGGTGTTAGCGGGGGCTGGGTCGGTCAAGTCGTCGGCGGGCACGTAGACGGCCTGGAACGACGTGATGGAACCCTTCTTAGTGGAGGTGATGCGCTCTTGGAGTTGGCCCATCTCGTTTGAGAGGGTGGGTTGGTAACCCACGGCGGAGGGTGAGCGGCCCAGGAGGGCGGACACCTCGGAGCCAGCCTGTGAGAAGCGGAAGATGTTGTCCACGAAGAGCAAAACGTCCTTGCCCTGCTCGTCGCGGAAGAACTCGGTCATCGCGAGAGCGGAGAGGGCGACGCGCATACGGGCACCCGGGGGCTCGTTCATCTGGCCGTAAACTAAGGCTACCTTCGACTCGGCGAGGTTGTCTTGCTTGATGACGCCGGCCTCGGACATCTCGTGGTAAAGGTCGTTGCCTTCGCGGGAGCGCTCGCCAACGCCGGCGAACACCGAGAAACCGCCGTGGGCTTTGGCGATGTTGTTGATCAACTCCATGATCACCACGGTCTTGCCCACGCCGGCGCCACCGAAGGCGCCGACCTTGCCGCCCTTGGTGAAGGGGGCGATCAAGTCGATGACTTTGATGCCGGTTTCGAGGATATCGGCCTTGGTGTCCTGATCCACGAGGGCGGGAGCGGCGCGGTGGATGGGATACTTCTTGGTGTGGGGGACTGGGCCCTTGCCGTCGACGACGTCACCGGTGACATTAAAGATGCGGCCAAGGATGCCGTCGCCAACGGGAACGGAAATGGGGGCGCCGGTGTCGATCACGGCCATGCCTCGGGAAAGGCCTTCGGAGGACGACATCGCGATGGCGCGGGCGACGCCATCGCCGAGGTGCTGTTGGATCTCGAGGGTCAATTTCTCCTGGCGACCGGAGACGGTGAAGTCCACGGTCAGGGCCTGGTAGATGGGTGGGATGGTGCCCTCGGAGAACTTTACGTCCACCACGGGGCCGATGACTTGAACGATTTTACCGGAGTTCATGTGTTAAAAGCGGAAATGCTAAAAAGCGGAAATATTGAAAAGAGAGTGAAGAGTGGGGGCTTACGAATAGATTTGAGGGCTTGGGGATTTGAGCGTTTCAGCTTTGCAGCTTTTTCGCTTTTTTTCGCCTAGCCGGTGGCAAACTGGGCGGCGGCGATCTCAAGGATCTCGGCCGTGATCGCGGCCTGGCGGGCCTTGTTGTATTCAAGGGTGAGTTCGCCGAGCAGCTTGGTGGCGTTATCCTTTGCGGTCTTCATCGCGACCATACGAGCCGAGTGTTCGGAGGCGCGGGCGGAGAGGACGAGTTGGTAAATGTGGCGGTTGACGTAGAATGGGATCAGGGCCTCGAGCACCTCATTGGCGGAGGGTTCAAAAAGCATATCTCGATCGTCGCTCGTATCAGGGGCTGAACCGGCTTCGGTTTGGGCTGCGGCCAAGAAAGAGGCGAGGCTGGCGAGGGGCAGCACGGGCCGGACCTGAGGCTCTTGAACGAGAGTGTTTTTGAAGCGCGGGTAGATCACCTCGATGGTGTCGATCTCGCCGTCAAGGTAGGCCTTAACCATCAATTCGACCACGGGTTTAACCTCAGAAAAAGCAAGGCGGTCGGAGACCGTAAAATCGGCGATAAGATCGCGTTTAGTGCGGGCCAGAAACTGGCTGCCCTTGCGACCGACGGCGTAGAACTTGGCCGGGGTCTTGACCTCGACTACAAGTTTGAAAAGGTTGGCGTTGAGCGGGCCGCAGAGCCCTTTATCAGTGGTAAGGAGCAAGATGCCGCGGGTCTTGATCTCGCGCTGGGTGCATACGTGCCAGCAACTGAGCGTAGGGGTTGCCAGCAAGGGCGGCCTGCTGCGCTTTCTTCATCTTGGACGCCGCCACTAACTCCATCGCCTTGGTAATTTGGCGGGTGTTTTTGACGGACTTGATCCGGCGGCGGATATCGCGGGTGGAGGCCATGAGTGGGGAAGGGAAGTAGCGAGTAGTGGGTAGCGAGTGGGTTTAGAGTTACGGATGGCGTGGCTTGGGATGCTCGCTAATCGTTACTCACTACTCGCTACTTCATCAGGCGGCCGTGCTCTTCCAAGCGTCGAGGGCGGCGACGATCTTGGCTTCGAGGTCTTTGTCTAGGGCGGCCTTGCTGCGAATCTCGGTAAGGAGGGCATCTTGGCGGGCCTTGAAAAAGTCGCGAATGGAAACGGAGGTGGCTGTGACCTTCTTCAAGTCGGCGGTATCGTAGTAACCCTTTTGTAAGGCGTAGATGGTGACAACCTGGAGCTCGATGGAGATTGGGCTGAAGGCTGGTTGCTTGAATAGCTCCACGATGCGGGAGCCGCGGTCGAGTTGGGACTTGGTCTTCGCGTCTAGGTCGGAGCCGAATTGGGCGAAGGCCGCCAGCTCGCGGAACTGGGCGAGCTCGCCCTTGAGTTTACCGCCGACCTGTTGGCCGAGCCGACGCGCGAAACGGAGAGACCGACTGAAACGGCGGGGCGGATGCCTTGGTTGAAGAGATCGGTTTCGAGGAAGATCTGGCCGTCGGTGATTGAGATCACGTTGGTCGGGATGTAGGCCGAAACGTCACCGGCGAGGGTCTCGATAATGGGCAGGGCGGTCAGCGAGCCCTTGCCGTCGAGGCGGGCGGCGCGCTCGAGCAGGCGGGAGTGGAGGTAGAACACATCACCGGGATAGGCCTCGCGCCCGGACGGGCGCTTCAGGATGAGCGAGATCTGGCGGTAAGCGACGGCGTGCTTGGAAAGATCATCGTAAACGATGAGTGCATCCATGCCGTTCTCCATGAACCACTCGCCGATGGCGGCGCCGGAGTAGGGGGCGAGGTATTGGTTGGCGGGATTGTCGGCGGCGGGGGCGGCGACGATGCAGGTGAACTCGAGCGCGCCGGCGGCCTCGAGGGCGGCGATGGTGCGGACGATATTGGAGTTCTTCTGGCCGATGGCGACGTAGATGGAGTAGACGGGGCGGAACTTCGGGTCGCCGCTGGCGAGGCCGACGCGGTTGATGTTCGCCTGGTTGATGATGGTATCGATCGCGATGGTGGTCTTGCCCGTGCCGCGGTCGCCGATGATCAACTCGCGCTGGCCGCGTCCGATCGGAATCATGGAATCAATGGCCATGATTCCGGTGAACAGGGGCTGCGAAACCGACTTACGCGCCATGATGCCGGGCGCGATCTTCTCGACTGGGTAGGACTCGGAGGAGGCGATGGGGCCTTTGCCATCGACGGCGTTGCCTAGGGCGTCGACCACGCGGCCGAGCAGGCCCTTGCCTACGGGGACCGAGAGGAGTTTACCGGTGGTCTGGACTTCGTCACCCTGCTTAAGCTGGGAAACGTCGCCGAGAATCACGCAGCCGACCTCGTCTTCACCGAGGTTCAGCGCGATGCCGATGACGCCGCCGGGGAAGGCGACCATCTCGTTATACATCACCTCGGAGAGGCCTGAGACCTTGGCGACGCCGTCGGCAACGGTCGTGATGACGCCGGTGTTCTTGCGGACGGCCTTGGACGAGAGCTTGGCGATCTGCGATTCGATTTGGGCGAGGACGGTGCTCATTTTTTGGAAAATAGTGGGTAGCGAGGTGCGGGTAGTGAGTGGAAGATGCTGTGGGCCGACTCAGGAAGCGGCCGAAAGGGCGGCGAGTTGGCCGGCGACGGAAGATTCGTAGACATCGTCGCCGATGCGAACGCGCAGGCCGGCGAGCAGGGTGGGGTTGGCAGAGGCCTGGGCGGCGACCGGACGGCCGTAACGTTGACCGAGGGCGGCGGCGATGGCGGACAATGCTTCGGGAGTGACCGATCCGGCGTGCTCGATGCGGGCTTCGCCCTTGGCGATTTCGGTGGCGATAGCTCTGTGGTAGGCCTGCAAGACCGCCACAGGGCGGGCGGGCGGGTTTTTTTCGAGATATTCGAGTATGCCCGCGACCTGTTCGGAGGACACGCGACCATCAACCAGGCTAAGCTGGACGAGTTGCTTGACGAAGGCGCGGATTTTGGCGGGGACGGCGGCCATGGGGCTAAAAAGCTGAGATACTGAAATTATAAAAAGTAGATTAGGGGCTGTCTGGATTTCCCCGTTTCAGTTTTTCCGCGTTTCAGCTTTTGCTCTTCAGACGGAAGTAAGCTCGCGGGTGGCGGTCTCGTTGTAGGCGGCGCGGTCGGCGTCGGTCAGACGCTTGGCGAGAACACGCTCGGTGGTGGCGACCACGAGGCGGGCGATTTCCTTCTGGGCGTCGGCTAGCATCTTTTTGTGCTCAAGCTCTATGGCCTGTTGGGCTTTGGTCAGAAGGGCGTTGGCACGCTCGGTGGCGGCGGTGGTCTCGCGTTCAGAAAGTTCCTTGGCGGCCTTGCGGGCCTCGTCGATGATCTTGTTGGCCTCGTGTTGAGCGGTTTTCAACTGGGCGGCGGCTTGCTGCTGGGCCTCGGCGAGCTTGGTGGCGGTGGCTTCGGCGTTCTTTAGGCCAGCCTCAATCTGGTGGTTGCGCTCGTCCATGGTGGCGAGGGTGGGCTTGATCGCGAAGCGATAGAGCACATAGGCCAGAATGGTGAAGCTGAGGAGCTGCATCCCGACGTTCGTGGCGTCGATGCCGAACTTCTCAACGAGGTCGTGGACAAGTCCGCCGGAA
>RGVP01000162.1 GCA_010027235.1 bacterium | reverse complement strand
CGAGGCCCTCGCCGCCCTCGCCACCCCCGATGCCCTCCGCGCCTTGCTGAAACTCCCTCGTAACGGTGACATCGCACCCGCCCGGCGCGCCGCCCTCGCCGCCGCCGCCGATCGTGCGCTCCGCCTCACGCCAACCGCAGCCCAACGCCACGCCGCCACCCGTATCGCCAAAACCCTACTCGACGAACCAGGATCCCCGACCGAACGCGTGACTGCCGCCCGCCTGCTAATCGCCGCCCGCGGCGCCGAAGCCGCTAAAACTCTTCTGCCGCTGCTCGCCGAACCCGGTGTCGCCGCCGACGTCGCACGCGCCCTCGCCCTCCTCGCCGATGACCGCGTTTTCACCCTCCTAAAGGAGCGCCTCACCACCTTGGCCCCCGCCGCCCAACTCGCGGCCGTTGCGGGCGCCGGGGAAACCCGTTCGCCCGTCGCTGTTCCCTTCCTGCTGCGCGCCCTCACCTCGGCCGACGTCTCTACCCGTCCCGCCGCCGCTCTCGCTCTCGGCCGCTGCGGTGATACCAGCGTCGCTGAACCGCTCCTCGCTAACCTCGCTACCCCCAGCCCGCTCGCCGATGCCGCCCGCGAGGCTCTTTCCCGTCTGCCCGCAGCCACCACCGACAACCTGCTTCGTGACCGCCTCGCCAGCGCCTCCAACTCCGAAATACGCGCCGCCCTTTTACGCGTGCTCGCCGCCCGCCAAGACCGCGCCACCTTCCCGCTCGCCGTTGCCGCCTGCGCCGCACCTGAAGCCACCATCCGCGCCGCCGCCTTCGAGACCGTCGCCACCCTCGTCCGCGCCGGTGACCTCGCCACCGTGACCTTGCTTGAGCCCCGTCTCCAAAAAAGCGCCGACCGCCGTGAATGGCGCCGTGCGCTTTTCGCCGCCACCTCCCTCGAAACGGATCCGACTGCCGCCGTCCGCCAACTCACCGCCGCCCTCGCCGCCCCTGACTCCGCTGAACGCCCCGCTCTCATCGGAGCCCTGACTCTCATACCCCACCCCGGCGCCGAGGCCGCCCTGCGCTCCATGCTGGATATTCCAGATAACGAAAAACGCCGAGAGGTCGTGCGTGCTCTTTCCACCGCTCGCACCGAAGGCGCCCTCACTCTTCTGCTCGCCCACGCTCGCCGCAGCATGGATTCAGACGAGCGCATCCTCACCCTGCGCGGCTACCTCGACACCCTCGCCAACCTACCGCTTGTGTCCCGCAAACGACAGGTCGCCGGCTACCGCGACGCTTGGCCGCTCGCCCAACGAAATGAAGAAAAACGCGCTATTCTTGACGCCGTGCGTAACATCAAAGGCTCCGAGGCCGACGCCTTCGTAAAAATTCACGAGAACGAACTCGCCGCCCCCTGAGCCTGAACCTTCCTTGCCTTTTCTTGCCATGACCGTTCCTCAGACATCTGCCGTATCCTTCAGCGGCCCCACGCTCGCTTTCCTCTCCCTACGCCTCTGGCTCGGCCTGCGCGCCCTCATCGCCGGCGTGGAGAAATTCTCCGCCCGTGTGACCATTCAAGAACCCCTGCTCGGCGCAGACGGCGCACCTGACCCGAGCGGCGCCATCGTGGAGATCGAGAAAAAAGTCTACGGCCTTTCCCACTACCACGCCCTGCCCGACACGCTCACGACCAAATTCGCCGAGGAACCCCTCCTGCCCGCGCTCCTCACCCGCCCCTTTTTCGCCGCCCTAGGGCCCGTCCTGCTGCTGCTCGGCCTCCTCCTTCTGTTCGGTATCGCCACCCGCTGGACGCTCTTCGCCATGGGCGCGCTTTACACCGTGCTCACCATCGGCCTGATGCTTATTGGGCAAGACGCGGGCGTATCTTGGCTCGCCGTCCACATCGGTCTGGTCGCCCTTGCGCTGACCCTAGCGGACCAGAACCGCCTCACCCTCACCCGCGCATGAACCCGTCCGCGCCCGCCTCCGGCCTGAGCCGCCGGCGTTTCCTGTCCGGTTCCGCCAGCGCCGCCCTCGCCCTCGCCGCCGGCCCTCCCCTATTTTCCATCGGCACCGGGACCGGCGTTGAGAAACCACTTCGCCTCGCGGTGATCGGCTTTGGCGCCCAAGGTCGCGTGTTGGTCGAGGCCCTCCTGAAAGTCCCCGACGTCCGCATCGTCGCACTCTGCGACATCTGGGACTACGCCCGCGTCTACGGCGAGCGGTTGCTCAAATCCAACGGACTCGAGGTCGCCAGCTACCGCGATATCGAAGAGTTGTTGGCCAAGGAAAAAGACCTCGACGCCGCCATCGTAGCCACGCCCGACGTTTTCCACGCACCCGTGACCAATGCCTGCCTCCGCGCTGGCCTCCATGTGTATTGCGAGAAGATGATGTCCAACTCCGTCGAGGGCGCCCGCTCGATGGTCCGGACCATGCGCGAGACCGGTCGCCTCCTCCAGATCGGCCACCAGCGTCGTAGTAACCCGCGCTACCTCGTCGCGCGCGACCGCCTCCTCGGCGAAGCCCGCCTGACTGGTCGCATCACCGCCGCCCAAGCCCAGTGGAACCGCGCCGTCTCTGCCGACCTCGGCTGGCCGAAGAAAGCCGCCATCCCGGCCGACGTCCTCGCCCACTACGGTTACCCGGACATGCACACGTTCCGGAATTGGCGCTGGTTCAAAAAATTCGGCGGCGGCCCGCTATCCGACCTCGGCGCACACCAAATCGATATCTTTAATTGGTTCCTCGGGCGCCTGCCCGCCACCGTAGTAGCCAGCGGCGGGAGCGACTACTACAAGAACCACGAGTGGTTCGACAACGCCATGGTCATCTATGAATTCCCCCTTGCCGAGGGCACCGCGCGGGCGTTCTACCAAGTTCAAACCACCACCAGTTCCGGCGGTGGCTACTTCGAGCAATTTATGGGCGCCGAGGGCACCCTGCGCATGTCCGAAAATCCCTCGCTCACCACCATCTACCGCGAAGCGCACGCACCGTCGTGGGAAGAGTGGGTGCAAAAAAACTACCTGCGCGCCAACGCCGCCCCCGCCCCCGAGCCCGGCGCCAAGGTCGACGCCCGCGAGACTGCCGCGCTCGCCACCTACCGGTTGCCCGTCGTAACCAATAAGGCCATCCACCAATACCATCTGGAAAACTTCTTTCAGGCCATACGCGGCCGCACCAAATTGAACTGCCCCGCCGACGAGGCTTTCCATAGTGAATATGCTATCTTCAAGGCCATCGAAGCCGTCGAGACCCGCCAGCTTGTCACCATCGACGAACCCGTGGTTTGATCCACCCCGTCCTCTCTTCCCCGATGCATTCCCTCCGCCTCGCCCTCGCCTCCGCCATTCTCCTCAACGCCGTGCCCGGCCTGCGCGCCGAGGACCCCAAACCCCTCGTCACCGAACTGCCCAAGCCACTCTTCGTCGGCACCCCCGCCCCGATCAAGGTGGCCAATCTCGAACCCGCCCGCACCGGCGCCCGACCCGCCTTCCTCATCCCCGCCGCCGCCACCAATCTCGCCCTGAAGAAGCCCGTGACCGGTAGCGACGCTCAACCCTTATTGGGCGATTTGGAACTCCTGACCGACGGCGACAAGGACGGCTCCGAAGGCAGCTACGTCGAGCTCGCCCCCGGAACCCAGTGGGTGCAAATCGATCTCGGCACACCCGCCACCCTCCACGCCCTGCTCGTCTGGCACTTCCATGCCCAAGCCCGCGCCTACCTCAGCGTAGTCGCCCAGATCTCGAACGACCCCGATTTCATTCGCGACGTGACCACGGTCTACAATAACGACGCCCAAAATCTGTGCGGCCAGAGTGCCGGCAAGGATCCGACCTATATCGAAACCTACGAGGGCCGCTTGATCGACGCTAAAGGCACCCGCGGCCGCTACGTCCGCCTCTACTCCCGTGGCAACTCCGCCAACTCTCTGAACCACTACATCGAGATCGAGGCCTGGGGCGTGCCCGCGCCATAAGTCCGCCCCGACTAGTTAATCCTTATGAACCCAGCTGCCCGCGGTCCGCTCGCTTTGCGGTCGCTCGCACGGTTCGCCCCCTGCCTGCTCGTCTTCGTCTTCGCCCTGTTCGTTCGCGTGCCCGGCCTAGACTCCCGCCCCATCCACACTGACGAGGCGGTGAACGCGTTTATCCTCGAAGAGACTCTCTCCTACGGGATGCACCGCTACCGCACCCACGACCACCACGGCCCTACCCTTTACTACGCCGCTGCGGGCCTGCTCGCGCCTGCCGGCCTCCGTCGCACGGCCGATTTCGAAGCGTGGCACCTGCGCCTCCTCCCCGCCCTCTGCGGCGCCGGCCTCGCCGCCGCCGCGTTTCTCTTCCGCCCCTGGCTGGGCTCCGCGGCTACCCTCGCCGCCGCCCTCGCCCTCGCCTTCGCCGCACCCTTCGTCTACTACAGTGGCACCTTCATCCACGAGACCCTGCTGCTCCTACTTTTCGCCGGTTGGCTAGCCGCCTTCTGGCGCTGGCGCGAATCTGACCAACCCCGCTACGCCGCCCTTGCAGGCGCGCTGGCCGGTCTGCTGCTGGCCACCAAGGAAACCGCCGCCCTCCTTATCGCGCTGTTCGTGCTGACCGGCCTAGTAGGCCTGCGCTTCGCCCCACCTCGCAGCGCGAATGCCGCGCGACCGCGTCGTTTCCTCGGTCTCGCCCTTCAGGCCACGGTCGCGCTCGCCGTCGTAGCTCTGCTGTTTAGCGGCTTCGGTCGCGAACCCGCCCACGCCCTCGACCTGTTCCGCGCCATCGGCGCACAGACCGGACGTGGCCTCGGGGCCGAACACTCCCACCCTTGGTTTACCTACCTGCGCTGGGCCTTCGCACCCTCCTCGGTGAGTTTGCCTTGGGCCGCCTGGCTCCTGGGCTTCGGGGCCGTTCTAGGGGTGTGGCGCCACCGGCGCGAGGCCTTCGCCCGCTGGCTTGGCTCAGGCGGAGCACTGGTGTTTATCGCCTTTTCCTCCCTACCCTACAAAACCCCTTGGTTGATGCTTGCCTGGCTCCTCCCGCTCACCCTGCTCGCGGGCCTCGGCGCCGCTACGGTCTGGTTAAGCCTCCGCCACCGCCCTGCCCTCCGCGCCACCGCCGCCCTCGTAGTCCTCACCCTGCTCGCAACCGAGACCACTGCGCTCTGCCTCCGCCAGCCCGTGAACCCAGGCAACCCTCTCGCCTACTCCCCCACTAGCCCCG
>RGVP01000161.1 GCA_010027235.1 bacterium | reverse complement strand
AGGGACACCAACACCGACCACGACATCGACGCAAGTTTACGTTTTGGAATCAGATATTTCAGCGACGCAAAACAAAGTCAAGCTTCAGGAATCCAAAACAAGTTTTTAATCCATGAACGACCGCGCGTCGTGTAGAATGTTTCGTTCGTTGAAAGACAACCATACGTTCGAAGTAATTCTTCAGCTTTCGGAATGTTGTCGTGGTGAAGTTTGACGTTGACACCTTTGCGAATGTATTCAGGAAGGTTCATGTTCAAATAAATTGATTTGATGAAATGGTTGTATTTTTGCCATTCAATCAGTTCGAACGTTGCAAGTAATTTTTCGGAATCAATCAACACCGGTGAATGCGTTTCAAAATTCCACAACGGTCGGTTGTAGTATTTCAAGAATTCAATCGTGTTGAACATCGCTTCACGGTAGTGTGACGGATGCTTCGCAATGATTTCAAGTTCACCTGAATGAATCGGAATGTCGGCGCGAAGTTTTGGCGTTACAAAGAAATCGTCGTTCATGTAGATGAATTCACCACCACGTTGACGCGCAAAGGTCAACATTTTGTTGGTAACGTCCGCGCCACGAATGTTGTTGAATTGCGGACATGAAATGTTGTCAATGGTTGCGACCTTGTCGCCAACGGTCACGATGTTCGCTTCAGGGAACGACATCCGAATGAATCGGATTGATTGTTGAATGTCGAAGTCGTCACGACCACGTCGATAAGGGAAAACAAATGTCATCGAACAAAAATACTTATTATTACAACATGAGAAAAGAACTACCGATTTACGAAATCATGATTGACTTGGACGATCCCGAAACAACCGTTTCGTTCAATTCATTGGTTGAATTTCCAGCGCATGAAAAGAACTTCGAAACATTCAACAAGCGCGTAAAGTACGAATTCAACGAAGAACAACAAGTCATCACCGGGATTGCGATTTCAGCGGACACACCGATTTATCGATATGACGAAGAATCAAAAGAGGAATATTTTGTCGTGTTCACCAAGGACGCCATTCGTGACATCGTGCTTGATTACGCGCGTCGAAACAATTTCAACAACGTGAATCTTGACCACAATCCACACAAGGTCGTTGACGGGGTGTTCATGGTGATGTCCTACCAAATCGACAACGAACGTGGATTCACCGCACCGGAAAGATTCAAGGACGCAAACGACGGTTCGTGGTTGGTATCTTACAAAGTTACTGACAAAGAATTGTTTGAAAAAGCAAAGAATGGCGAATTTAACGGATTCTCGATTGAAGGTGTTTTCACCTTACTTCAAACCGACAAAACAAAGCAATCCGAATTCGAAGCAATCTTGAAGGAAATACAATTGTGGCGACGAAACATTGAACGAATTCGAATGTTCAACGACTATCCTGAAGCGGTGTCGAACAACGCCAAACGTGGGATTGAATTGAATCAAAAGTATGGGAACAAATGCGCCACAAGGGTTGGTCGTTTACGCGCGACCACGTTGGCGAATCGTGACACCGTATCGGTGGCAATCATCAAAAGAATGTATTCGTATTTATCACGCGCCGAAGCTTATTACAACGAAAGCGACGAAAGCGCTTGCGGAACGATTTCATTTTTGTTGTGGGGTGGTAAAGCTGGACTTCGATGGTCGGAAGCTAAATTGAAAGAAATTGGTGAATTTTCGAACAAGAATACTTAATATAAAAAATAACACATGAACGCATTTGAAAAAGTATTGAAAGAACTTGGTGCAATCAAGACCATGTTCGCAACCGCGTCCAAACAAAAGTTTGAAAGCGCGACATTATTGGATGGTGAAACAACCATTGAATTCGATTCACTTGAAGTCGGTCAACAAGTTTTCATCGTAACGCCTGAAGGGCAAATTCCCGCACCTGAAGGAACGCACGCGCTTGGTGGCGATTACACTGGTGTAACAATCACCGTTGACGCGGACGGATTCATCACCGAAGTAATTGACGAAAGGACAACCGAAGAAGAAGCACCGGTCGAAGAAACACCGGTAACACAATCCATGTCCGCTGAACAAGTCGAAGCAATAATCAACGGAAAACTTGAAACATTCGCAACAACTTTCGAAGCGGTTGCCGAAATGGTGAAAAGTATTTCCGAAGACAACGCAAAACTTCGTGGTGAAATTGCAACGTTGAAAGCTGACTTCGAAAGCTTCAAGGCAATGCCATCGAACGAAACAAAGGAAAGCGAAAAATTCGCAAGAGCTGGCAACTTGACTGCTAAACAACAATTTTTGAAAACCTATAAAAACCTATAAAATGTCTATTAAAAAGTATGTAAAATCGAATTTCGACTACGACGTTTCAGGATTGAACGCGTATGTTGACGACCAACGTGAAGACCTTATTCACCGTTCGGTTACTGAAGCGCAAACGTTAAGCTACATTGCGATTCAACAAGGAATCAAAGGAACTGAAGATTTGAAATTATTGAATGATTCAATCGTTTATCAAACTGGTGATTGTTCCATGTCACCTTCAGGTGATACCATTTTCACTGACCGTCAAATTTCCGTTGAAACAATCGGTTACTTGAAAAGATTTTGTCAAAAAGATTTAGCTGGATTTTGGACGCAACTTGCACTTCGTCCCGGTGCAATGGCTGAAGACAAAACTTTGCCATTCGAACAAGTTTTAATTAACTACCTTTTAGAACTTCACGCGTTCGAACTTGAAAAATTGATTTGGCAAGGGAACAAATTGACTGGTTCAGGCAACTTAGCTTTCATGAACGGATTCAATCAATTCTTAACCGTTGCAAACGGATGTGTTGACTTGAATCAATCCGGTCAAACTCAAATCGACGCAACCAACGCATTCAACATTTTTTACGAAGCGTTCACCGAAACACCTGCAAACATCGCCGAAGGTCAAGATTTCATTTGCTTCACTGGTCGTGAAAACTTCAACTATTTATTGAAGAACTTGGTTGACTTAAACCTTTACCATTTTGCACCAAATCAAATCGGAACAATGAGTGAAATCTTGTTGCCGGGTACAAACATGAGAGTGGTCAAAGTGAACGGTTTGAACGGAACAACAAAGATTTACACTGGTCGCGCTTCACATTTCTATTTCGGAACTGACTTGTCAAGTGATTTCGAATCTTATGATTTGTGGTATTCATTCGACGACGATGTGATTTATTTACGTTCTAAATTCCGCGCGGGTGTTCAGGTACCATTCTTGAATCAAGTCGGAACATACGAAGGAATCTAATTTTTAACGGCGCGTTTCGGCGCGCCTTTTATTAACCTTAAAAAAAATAAACTATGTCTTGTTTAATGACAACCGGTTACAATGACCGAACGTGTACCAACGGCAAAGGTGGAATCAAATCGGTGTTGTTGTTTCCATTAGGGGCAACTTCAGGTGCGGTCGTTTCGACTGCCAACGAATTGACTTCATTGGTTGTTGCTGGTGAAACGTTCCTTTACAAACTGAAATCAAACCTTTCAAGCTACACCGCACCTGTTCGTGTTGACAAAAACAACGGGACGCTTTGGTATGAACACGAATTGTCCATGATTCTTGCAAGTGATTCAAAAGAACTTCGCGCTGAAATTCATTTGCTTGCACAAAACGAAGTGGTTTGTTTGGTTGAAAATGCTGACGGCACAATCGTTGCGCTTGGACTTGGTGAAGGTCTTCAGGTTGCCGACGCAAACGAATACACTTCAGGGGTGTTGAAAAGCGACCGAAAAGGTCATGTCATTGTTTTGCGTGGAATGGAAAACGACGAAGTTCCTGACGTTGATCCCGTTCTTTACGCTTCATTATTGACGCAACAATCACCTTCGATTTAATCTTTATTAACCTACAATTAAAGGGGATGGGATTTGTCCCGTCCCTTTTTTTGTTTATTTTAGTCGTATGGAAATAAAAAAGGAATTCATTGGTTGCAAAGTGTGGTCACCAGCTTTGTCGCGTTACGTTAAAATCGAAGCGGAAAAAGGCGAAATGTATTTGAAGCTTGGAATCATGGAAATTTACGAATTTGAGAAACCAAACCTTGTCAAAAAAGAAAATGTTAAAAATTCAAAAAAACGCAACAACACCGCTGGTGGTGACGGTGACGGAATTGACAACAATCCCGAATCCGAACTACTTGTTTGAATTCATTCACGAACAATCGTTCAACACGCAAACGTGCGTCTTGACCAACATTTCGCAAGGGATTCCGCGTTACGATGAATTCGTGTTGATTGACGGTGTCGATGTGAATTTCATTTACGACGGATTTTATATTTACAACATTTACCAACAATCGTCACCGGGGAATCTTGATCCCGTGAACGCGCAAGGGTTGGTTGAAACGGGACGCGCTCACGTAATCGAAGCGGATTCACCTTCGTTCGAATACGATTCACCGATTTATTTCAACATTTATGAATAATAAAATTACATCCATTTCATTTCGAAAGGACTTTCAAAGACCTGAAGAAGAAAAAGACCGTTCAATGGGCTTCGTGAAATGGGGCAAAAAGAATGACTATCCTTTTTTCTTGGTTGACCTTTACAACGGTTCAGCTTACCACCAAGGAATAATCAAAAATAAAACGCATTACATCGCTGGCGGTGGTCTTGAAATCGTTTCGGGAATGATTCAACCATTCATCGACAACCGTTGGTCGGACTTCGACATGAACGAAATTGCGGAACGCCTTGCGTTCGACCAAGAATTGTTCGGTGGCATGGCGGTCAAAGGAACATGGAACAAAGAACAAACGAAGGTGGTCATGTGGGAACACATTCCGATTGATATGATTCGAACTTCGGTTGATGAAAGAACCTACTACATTTCGGACGATTGGACGGCGTTGAATCAATCACCGGAAAAAACGAACCTTCGAATTTTACCAGCTTACGACAAAGACAAGCGAACGGGTTCGTTCATTTTATATTACAAAGAACCGCACTTGAAAGGTCGAAAGGAACTTGGTGTCTATCCAAAACCGTCGTATTATGGTGGCATCACCGCGATTCAAACTGACGTGGACATTTCAAAATTTCACATGTATGAACTTCAAAACGGCTTCAAGTCGGGAACGCTTATCAACTTTCCTTCAGGTTACCCGGAAACAACCGAAGAATTGAATCGAATCAAAGCGGACGTCAAAGGTCGTTCGCAATCGGT
>RGVP01000017.1 GCA_010027235.1 bacterium | reverse complement strand
CTTGCGACTCGTTGCACCAGATGGCGAGCGGGGACATGCTGGGCTCGTCGTTGGGCAGGGCGCGGAGATTAAAGCGGCCGCCGCGCCCGCCGTCGTTGACCAGTTCGGGTAGGGCGTTGGAAACGCCGCCAGCGCCGACGTCGTGGATAAAAGAGATCGGGTTCTCCTCGCCGAGGGCCCAGCAGCGGTCGATCACCTCTTGGCAGCGCCGCTCCATCTCGGCGTTGTCGCGTTGGACGGAGGCGAAATCCAGGTTCTCTGCACCGGCGCCACTGGCCATGGATGAGGCTGCGCCTCCGCCCAGGCCGATCAGCATACAGGGACCGCCCAGGACGATCAGGTGGTCGCCGGGGTGGATCTCACCCTTTTGGATATGGCCTTCGCGGATGTTGCCGAGGCCGCCGGCGAGCATGATGGGCTTATGATAACCTCTTAACTCCGTCGCGTTGGCGGAGCCGGTTGGGGCGGGGACTTCTTGCTCGTAGGTGCGGAAATAGCCGTTGATGGCGGGGCGGCCAAACTCGTTGTTAAAGGCAGCGGCGCCGAGGGGGCCATCGAGCATGATATCGAGGGCGGAGACGATGCGGCTGGGTTTGCCGTTATCGGTCTCCCAGGGCTGGACGGCGCCGGGCAGGCGGAGATTGGACACGGTAAAACCGGTGAGGCCGGCTTTGGGTTTGGAGCCGCGACCGGTGGCGCCTTCGTCACGGATTTCGCCGCCAGATCCGGTGGCTGCGCCCGCCCAGGGGGAGATAGCGGTGGGGTGATTGTGTGTCTCGACCTTACACAGCAGGTGGACTGGTTCGGGGTGGGCGGAGTATTCGCCCGTAGCGGGATCCGCCCAGAATCGGCCGGCGACGGTGCCGGCGAGCACAGCGGCGTTGTCCTTGTAGGCGGACAGGATGCCCTCGGGATGGAGGGTATAGGTATTCTTGATCATCTGGAACAGGGAGCGGTCGCGCGCGGCGCCGTCGATGGACCAGGTGGCGTTAAAGATCTTGTGGCGGCAGTGTTCGGAGTTGGCCTGCGCGAACATCATCAGCTCGATGTCGTTTGGGTCGCGTCCGAGGGTGGTGAAGGCGTTGACGAGGTAATCGATCTCGTCTTCGGCGAGGGCGAGGCCGAGGTTGGTGTTAGCGGCGACGAGGGCGGCGCGGCCTTGGCCGAGGATCGGGATACTGGAAAGCGGAGCTGGGCTGGCCTGATGAAAGAGGGTAGCGCACGCAGCGAGGGAGTCGAAGACCACCTGGGTCATGCGGTCGTGCAGCTTGTTTTTGAGTAGTGCGTGGTCGGAGGCGCCTAGCGGTTGGCTGGAGTTAAAATCTAAGGTAAATTCGATTACCCGCTCGATACGGCGGACGGTGGCGAGGCCGCAGAGGTGGGCGATATCGGTGGCTTTGGATGACCAAGGGGAGATGGTGCCTAGGCGCGGGGCGACTATTTGAACGAAGCCGGTTACGTGTGGGAGGGAGCGTCGGGGGC
This sequence comes from bacterium, assembly GCA_010027235.1. Taxonomy (GTDB): domain Bacteria; phylum Verrucomicrobiota; class Verrucomicrobiia; order Opitutales; family Opitutaceae; genus IMCC26134_A. The sequence continues at coordinate 25,848 of RGVP01000017.1, read as the reverse complement.
CGTAGGTCAGGAGCTTTTCCAGAACGGTTTGGCTCTCAGCAGGCAAGGTTGTCGCGTCGGCCGCCAATTCGACCAGATGCGTGAACCGAGCGGACAGGGCCCGGACGGGTAGGCCAGCGGCGGCGAGCTCGGCGCGAAGTTTTTCCAGGCGAAATGGAGAGAGGGCGGAGGAACCGCGAAGGATCAGCATGGTCGGAAACGGCGGATGCTTTGGAAGAGGTCGAGGGCGGTCAAGGAGCGTGGCGGTATTTTGAGCACCGGGCGGTTGGATTTGCCTAAAAATCCGTTGACCGGCGCGGGCTTCCGCACGGTATGAAACGTTTTTAATGCCGTGAGAGTTCCCGTGATCGCCAGCCCGAGGCAGAAGCAACCCCAGCCCGCAAGCGGTTCGGGGAAGGGCACATCGGGCCATGCGGTGTTTTATACCTTCCATACGTTTTAGCCCTCCATGTCTGATAAAATCACCCACGAATGCGGCATCGCGCTGGTCCGGCTCCTCAAGCCGCTCTCTTATTACCAAGAGAAATACGGGACGCCACTATGGGGGTTTGAAAAGTTGTTTCTCCTAATGGAGAAGCAACATAACCGTGGCCAGGATGGCGCGGGGGTGGCTTGCGTGAAGCTGGATACTCCGGCGGGGGATCCCTACATGTTCCGTGAGCGTTGTGTGAAAGCTAACCCGCTCGATCGTATCTTTAAGACGCTACTCGCCCAATATGATGAAAAGAAGGCGGTCGGGGAAATCCATCCGGAGTTCGCCCACACGGTGAAAAAGCACTTCGACTTCGGTGGCGAACTGCTGGTTGGCCACCTCCGCTACGGCACTTCGGGCGGCTACAACATTTCCTCGTGCCATCCTTATTTCCGGCGCTCGCCCTGGCCGACCCGCAACCTCGCGCTGTGCGGTAATTTTAACATGACCAACACCGATGAGCTCAACCAATCGCTCATCAGCATGGGTCAGCATCCTATTTTCGCCACCGACACGCAGGCGCTACTGGAGAAGATTGGCTTCTTCCTAGATGAGGAGCATGAGGACATTTATCGAGAACTCCGTGCCCAAGGACTGAAGGGTGAGGAAATATCCCGGCTCATCAGCGAACGCCTTGACCTAGGACGGGTGATCACGCGTTCGGCGGCGAAATGGGACGGCGGTTATACCCTGTGCGGCTTGATCGGCAACGGTGACGCCTTTGTCGCGCGCGATCCGGCCGGCATCCGCCCTGCGTTTTATTTCCAGAACGATGAGGTGATCGCCTTCGCCTCGGAGCGTGCGCCGCTCCAGACGATTTTTGACCTTAGCGTCGCCCAAGTGCGCGAAGTGCCGCCAGGCCACGTGATGGTGATTAAGCGCGATGGACGCATCTCCGAGACCCAGTTCACCGCTCCGCTCCCGCGCGCCTCGTGTTCCTTTGAGCGCATCTATTTCTCGCGTGGTAATGACCTCGATATTTACCGGGAGCGCAAGGCCCTCGGCGGACGGCTCGCCGACCAGGTGGTGAAGGCCATCGGCGGGGACTGGGGTCGCACCGTCTTCAGCTTCATTCCCAACACCGCCGAGGTCGCCTGGTTTGGTCTCATGCACTCGCTGCGGGAAAAACGTCGCGCTGAGGTGAAGCGCGATATCCTCGCTGCCGCCGCGCGGGGGGACTTATCCGAGGCGTTGCTGGACGAGCTAATCCTGCGCAACTGGCCCCGCGGTGAGAAGGTCGTCTCCAAGGACATTAAATTACGCACCTTTATCGGCCAGGAATCAATGCGTAACCATTTGGCCAGTCATGTTTACGACATAAGTTATGGTTCGGTGCAGCCGGGCGATAACCTCGTCTGCGTAGACGACTCCATCGTCCGTGGCACGACCTTGCGAAAGTCCATCCTGCGCATCCTGACCCGCCTGCAACCGCGCAAGATCGTTATTGTCTCCACCGCTCCGCAAATCCGTTACCCGGATTGTTACGGCATCGACATGTCCCAGCTCGGCAAATTTATCGCTTTTGAGGCGACGATCACACTTTTAAAGGAACGTGGTCGAACCGACCTAATGCGCGAGGTTTACGAGAACTGCCGAGAGGCCGTCGCCAAGGGCGAGTCGATCAACTATGTGCAGGGCCTTTACGCTCCGTTCAGCCCAGAGGAGATCTCCGCCAAGATCGCTGAGTTTGTTCGCCCCACCGGCGTAGAGTGGCACGGGGAGATCGAGGTGATTTTCCAGACGCTCGAGAATCTCCATGCGGCCTGTCCCCAGCATACTGGCGACTGGTATTTCTCCGGCAAGTATCCCACGCGCGGCGGTTACCGAGTGGTTAATCAAGCCTACGTTAACTACTACGAAAACAGCGAAGGGCGGCGCAGTTATTAAGCCTTTCGCGTTCCCGACTTCGGAATCCTGACTCCCCCCTTTCGCTCGCCCATGTCCCTCAGCTACGAATCCTCCGGCGTTAATTACGACCAACTCGACGCCTTTAAGCGTGCCTGCCAAAAGGCGGCCAAGACCACCGCGCCGCTACTCGGTCCCCACGGCTATGCCGAACCGGCCAATATACGAGGCGAGAGCTGTTATTTGATGGAAGCCACCGACCATTTTCTCGCCCACGTGGAAGAGGGGCTGGGGACGAAGAACCTAGTGGCTGATGCCGTCTATGCGGCCACCGGGCAAAACTTCTATCGCGAGATCTCGATCGATACTGTAGCCACCATCGTGAATGATCTCGTGACCTGTGGCGCGCTGCCCATCTCCGTCGCGATGCATGCGGCCGTGGGGGAGTCGGCTTGGTTCGCCGATACCGCCCGCATGGAGGCGTTAGTTGAGGGTTGGGCTGAGGGTTGCCGCCAGGCCGGTGCGGTCTGGGGCGGGGGCGAGACGCCGACCCTGCGCGGTATAGTGCATTCGGATGCCATTGTGCTGGCGGGCTCCGCCATCGGGAAAATCGAACCCAAATCGCAGCGGATCACCGGCGACGTCCGCGATGGGGATGCCATCGTGTTTCTCGCTTCCTCTGGGGTGCAGACCAATGGCCTTTCGCTCTGCCGACTCATCGCCTCGCGCCTGCCGCAAGGCTACCAGACCCCCATTGGCCATGGCGATCCACGCAGCTTTGGAGCAGCCCTCCTGGCGCCTTCGGTCATCTACGTTAATTTCGTGCGCGCCTGCCAGCAGGTCGGGGTGCAATTAAACTACGTCGCGCATGTCACCGGCCATGGTTGGCGCAAACTTATGCGCCTCGAGGAGCCTTTCGTTTACGAGATTCACACCCCCGGCGAGGAACCGGCCCTGTTTAAATTTTTGCGTGCGGCCGGCCCCATCGACCTGCGCGAAGCTTACGCGACCTTTAATCAGGGTGTGGGCTTCGCCGCTTACGTTGCCCCCGCCAAGCTAGGCGCTACCCTCGCCGCGGCCCAGGCCTCCGGCTACACGGCCTGGCATGCGGGCACGGTTAAAAAGGAAGGGGAGCGCAAGGCGGTCACGATACCATCTCTCGGCCTTGCCTATGATGGGGGCACTTTGCAGGTGCGTTGACCGGCCTAGGCATCGCTAGGAAAAGCTTTCACGTCTGGAGCTTAATGGATCTGAAATTACGCTTTACAGACGCCCTCCCAAGCTGCTTTGATGACTCTTTTCCCTCTTCAACACCTAAACTAAAGTTCCCATGGGCAACCTGAAAAAGAAACGTCGTCTTCAGATGAATAAGCATAAGCGCAAGAAGCGCTTGAAGGCGAACCGCCACAAGAAGCGCACGTGGCAGAAGTGAGTGGTCGCCGCCTCACGGTGGTCGGCCCCTAGGTATTTAAGTTTTTTGTTTTTAACCGCCGATCATTCGGCGGTTTTTTTATTAACCCGTATCGCGAGGCTTCAAAATAGTCTTGTTAGAGGCTGGAGTTGGGTGACCTTTGGCCCTCATTCGCTTTAAGTGATTTAACCTTGGGCGAATTTATTTACGTTAAGTTTTTGGATATAGTAGTTTAATTTAAACAAATCCCAAGGCGGCATGGAGTTTTGATGCCGATGCTCGGAGTCGAGCGGGTTGCCACAAGGGGCGACTCGCCGGGACCTGGAACGGTCAAGCCTAAGCCGCCGGATGAGTTGGGCGCGATTTTAGCCTTCGCTGGATGCCATCCGCCGGACTCGGGGCGTCACCCCATCGTTTACGGCTTCGCGTAACAGTGTGGTAAGATAGGGAATAAGTTGTTTTTTTCGGCTCACGATTCCGGGCAGGTCGAAAATCTCGCCATCCTCCACGCTGGGGTAAGTGATGCGGCGGGTTAGCTCGGGGTCGCCCTTAAAAAGCAGCAGAGAATTCTGGGTATTAATATCGGTAACGAGTAGACAGGCGAAGCATAGGCCCTCGGCGGTGCATAGATCGTCCAGCGCTCGCAAGAGGACCTTGGATTTTTCCCAGAAGTTGCCAAAACCGAGCTCTTCAACTTGGGACACGGCGAAGCGCACGCCGTCCTCGGTGTAGATTTTAAAGTCGGTGCGGATGACCTTCTCCGGCGGGTGGGCTAGAATGACCGAACCGGAGCTGAAAATCAGGGTGGCGAGCGCGCGGGAATCAACTCCGGCGACGCGGGCGAGCCAGACGAGGATCTCGCCATCCTTCTCGGTCGAAGTCGGACTCTGGAGGTGAAGGGTGTCGGAGATGATCCCCCCCATTAGAACGCCAGCGATGGCGGGCGAGGGGGTAAGCCCGTCGCGACGGAAAAGGTCGGCAATGATCGTGCAGGTCGAGCCTACAGGGTCGTTGATGAACAGGATTGGCTGGCTGGTGGTGAGGGCGCCGATGCGGTGATGGTCAATGATCTCGGTGATCGTCACTTCCTCGGCACCGGTGACGGCCTGGGTCATTTCATTATGGTCCACCAAAATGAGCCGAGTGCGCGCGGGTTTCAGCACGTCGGTCTTGGTGAGGATGCCCTGAAGGCTGCCGGCGTCACATATAACCATGTAGGCCGCGACGTTGGACGTCGCGAGTTTCTTGCGCAGGTCGGTGAGGCGTTGATCGGGGGAAAGGGAGGGGAATTGTCGGTCGATTAAGCGACCCAGTTTGGTGGCGGAGCGAATCACCCAAGCGCTGGTGGCGGTGTCGTAGGGGCTGACAATCAGGGCCACACCGGCGGCTTTTGCGCGCTCCACCACGTCGTCTTCGATCGGCAGATTACCGGTGATCACCAAGAGGCGCACGCTCATTTCGATTGAGCGGAGCTGGATGTCGCGTCGGTCGCCGACGATGATGATAGATTGTCCTGGCAGGATACCGTCGCTTTGGGCGGCTTTACCGAAGCTTTTGAGGTCCATAGCGCCGACGCGCACGAAGAGTTCTTGTTCCCGCTCCGGATCGGGTAGATTCACGGTGCGTGCGCGGAGGGCGCTCGCGATGTGGTTCAGGCTGGTGTGGACCTTGCGCATTTCCCGCAACGCGCTGACTTTAGGCACGAAGAAGCCGCCGAGTTGGAAAATGGATACGGTGCCGACCACGCGTTGTCCCTGCGCCACGACGGGCAGGATGCGCACGTCGTGTTTATCGATCAGCTCGAGCGCCTCGGCGCAGGTAGCGTCTTCATTTATGGTCACCACGCTCGTCACCATTACGTCGCGCACGCGCGGGGTTACGTCGGTCAACAGCAAGGGCAGCGGTTGTTGAAAGCGTTCGAGTATGGCATCGATGCGAGCATTTGAATTACCGCAGCGGGCTGGGATGAAGCCACTCAGCCCGCGGGCCTGCTTGTAGGCGGCGTAGCCGATGGCCGCGCAGATTGAGTCTGCATCGGGGTTTTTGTGCCCGATGATGTAGGTGGGATTTAAAGGGGCCGTGGACGACATGGTGGCTTCGGAGGCAGATGAAGGTGAAACCTGTTATACGTAAAGCATGTGAGCAGGGGAAGCCACCAGTCATGAGCTTGCGGGGATAGGCTGCTAGATTCGTGTTTTTTCCACCCTGGCTTACCTCCCTGCAAAGGTGGGGTGGATTTGGGCTTCGACACTCGTCTGCGGATCAATAAGGTGTTTTAGGACCTTTAATTTATCTTTTTCACACCATGAGCCTACCTGGAGCAGACAAAAAGATCGCCGCCGGTGTCACCGCCATACTGCTGGGTGGCCTTGGCGTGCATAAGTTTGTCCTCGGCTATACCAAGGAGGGCGTGATCATGCTTTTGGTGACGGTTCTCACCTTTGGAATGGGTGCCTTTGTGATGAGCACGATCGGGCTTATTGAGGGCATTCTTTACCTCACTAAAACAGACGAAGAGTTTGTTGCCACCTACGTGACGGTCAAAAAAGGTTGGTTCTAAGTATTTTTATGGCGCTTGCCATGCTTGGCCTGCTTCGGGCGGACGATTGAAAAAGGCTGGCGGGCGGAGGCGCAGGCGATTCCGCTGGCGGCATGACCTTTGCCACGACGGGCCAGAGCCTCGATATGTTGCAGGACGCTGCCGGATTGGCCACGTCTGACGTAGAGGCTCCGTGGTCGCGAGTCGATTTCGCTCCGCCCGCTTCTTGGGTAGAGTTACCGGCCTATAATCAGACGGCACCGGGCAATCGTGGCGCGCACCTTACGCACTTACTTTGGGAGCGTCAGATCGAGGCAGGCACCGGAATAACTTTTCACGCTGCGGCAGTCCGGCTTGAGACCGTGGTAGCGGTCCAAGACGAGTCGCAGTGGAGCTTGCCCTTTAATCCGCGCACCCAGCGGTTAACCCTGCACTGGCTGCGAGTGGTGAGGGATGGCCGCCGGATTGAGCAACTCGACCGCGATAAGGTCCGTCTCATTCAGCGAGACACTCAGCTGGAACGGTTGGTCATCGACGGCACTTGGACCTTGGTTTCCACGCTGGAAGACCTTCGCCCTGGCGACGTGCTGGAGAGCGCGTTTTCAATCGAGACGCGCCACCCGATTCGCGCCTCGGGCTGTGAGGTGTTTTTCGGTGTGCCGCCGCAAGCGGTAGTGGGACGCTATCGCCTGATCGTCAGCCTGTCGGCAGCGGTCGCCAGCCCTGCGTGGCGTGCTTCGGTCGATGCGCCGGCACGGATTGAGGAAACCCGTCCGGATGGAATCCGCCGTTGGGTCTGGTCAGGCGAGCAGCTAACGCCCCGGGAGGCGGAGCCAAACCAGCCTTCACACTTTATCGATCGCGTATGGATACAGGTCTCGGATTTGTCCGGCTGGGATGAGCTCGCGCAGCTCACCTTTGCGGCCTGGGCAGGGGTAGGGGAGGCGGACGGCCTCGCGACGCAACCGGGCTTTGCCCGTCCGGAGCGAGTCGATGCGGCGGCGGTCAACGGCCTGGTGGAACGCATCCAGAATGATTTTCGCTACCTCAGCGTTACGCTTGACGCCGGCGGTTGGATCCCAGCATCCCCGAGCCTAATCGCGCGGCGTCGCTTTGGCGATTCCAAGGACTTTGCTTGGCTCGCGACGTGCGTGCTCCGCGCCTGGGGTTTGGCGGCCCGAACCATCTTGGTCGGCACCGGGCTGCGCGGTGCGCTCGCAAACCTCTTGCCCATGGCTGGGCTGCTCGACCACGCGATTCTTGAGATCGAAGTAGAGGGGCAGCTGCGTTGGTTTGATCTCACTCAAAAGCTGCAGGGCGGGGATTATTCTGGTCGGGCCGTTGGCTGGTTTGAACGTGGCGTTGCTGTTGACGCGGTCGCATCAGGGCTGTGTGCGCAAGCGGGGGCAAAGGCCAAGGGTGTCTGCATCCTTCGGGAGACCCTGTGGCTGGATACGGCTCGCGACGGTCTTTCGCTGGTTGAGCAGCGTGTCCGCGTGGAGGGTTGGCAAGCGGATGAGCTGCGCCGCGCCCGCCTAGGTGTCGGCGCGGAGGAGTTTATCAAGCTTCGCGAAACTGAGGCCTTGCGTCGCTACGGCAAAATCCGGCGCATCGGCGAGTTGGCTTGGCGCGACGACCGTGCGGCCAACGTGTGCGAGCTGGTGGAGTGCTTTGAAATCGCGCGTGCAGTTTACCCAGATAAGCTCGGGCGGCAGGCTTCCTTTGATATGCCGCCGAGTCTGTTCACCCAAGTCTTGGCCCTGCCCGAAAATCGGATGCGGCGAGGCCCTTGGAGTCTGCCTTTTCCCTGCGAGCTGAGGCATGAGATCGAAGTGCGCGCGGCCAGCCTGATGCCAGGCTTGGCCAAGCGCCGGCGATGGAATGAGACGGAATTCAGCGGCACGTTGGACGAATATCGTAAAAAGGGTGCCTGGTCTAAGCGCGTCTGTTTTGTGGCGGTGAATGACGCGGTCGCGTCGGAGCGCATACCCCTTTATCGCCGCCAGCTGGACGAGTTTCTACGAGCAACGGGCGGAACCATCCAGCTGCCATGGGGTTTGGTTCGCCCGCATCGTCCACCGACTTTTGGCCAGCTTGCGCCGGTCAGCGCATCTGAGCCGACCTCGTCGACGCGGGCCGAATCAGCTGCCGCACCGGTTTTGCCTTTGGCCGCAGACCCCAGGACTGCGCGGGTCGTCACTGCCGAGGAGGATCCCAAACTCGCGCGTGGCGTAAGCAGTCGCCGGCACCATGCCCGCACAGCCAGCGTCGCAGCCAATCCCGCGCCGGATCGCGGCGTATCCTTGGTCGGTGGGGCCTTATTGCGCTATGGCTGGATTGTGATCGCCCTAGTTTTGCTGGGTGTAGCGCGCGGTTGCTCCCTGCTTGGTTAAGTAGCGGGGTCTGTCACGGACAACACGCTTGCGTCCGCCGCAGCGCCTTTGGCAGGGTGACTCCTTACGCAAAGGCCATGAAACAACGCACGCTCGCCCGCGAGGTCACCATCTCCGGCCAGGCTCTCCATACCGGAGAGACGGTCACCCTCACTCTCAAACCTGCTGCTCCCGGTGCTGGCTACGTGTTCCGCCGCATCGATTTGCATGGCGCCCCCGAGATCAAACCTCGAGCCGCTCTCCTCGGCGACTTGGTGCGCCAAACCACTATTCAAGAAGGGCACGCCAAGGTCCATACCGTCGAGCACGTGCTCAGCGCCCTTCATGGCTGCGGCGTCGACAACTGCACTATCGAAATGAATGCTTCCGAGCCACCTATTCTGGACGGCTCGGCCAAGCCTTACGTCGACCTGATCATGCAGGGCGAACCTCTGGAACAGGACGCGGAGAGAGAGTATTTTGTCCTTACCGAGCCAGTCTCGATCCAGAAAGGCAACTCGTCCATCATCGCTTTGCCGCATGACGGGTTCAAAATCTCCTGCACCTCGGCCGACGACCGCGGTATCCACGCGCAGTTCCTTTCACTCAACGTTGATCCGGACGTCTACATGACTCAGATTGCCGCCGCGCGGACGTTCACGGTTTACGAGGACATTGAGGAGCTCATCAAGCTCGGCAAAATCAAGGGTGGCTCGCTTGACTGCGCCGTCGTGATCAAGGGCGACAAGATCCTCTCCAAGGAAGGCCTTCGCTTCAAAGACGAGTTTGTGCGCCACAAGATGCTCGATATAATCGGCGACATCACGCTGCTCGGCCTCCCCATCAAGGCCCATATTATCGCTACCCGGCCCGGTCACGCCATCAACGCCGAGCTCACCAAGGCGCTCGCCGCCCAGCTCGAGGAAAAGCGCAAGGGGCCGAAAAAGAAACCGCGCCCGGCCATGGTCATGCCGACCGAGACCGAGCTGGATATCCGCCGCATTCTCGACACTTTGCCACACCGCTACCCGTTCCTTATGATCGACCGGGTGATGGAGTTCATCGGCGAGGACGCGCTGGTCGCGATCAAGAACGTCTCGATCAACGAGCCTTATTTCCAGGGCCACTTCCCGAACAATCCGGTGATGCCCGGAGTGCTCCAGCTCGAGGCCATGGCCCAGGCGGCCGGCATCCTCATGCTGCGGCGCGGCAGCAGCGAGGGGAAGACCTCGCTCTTCATGAGCGCGGACAAGGTGAAATTCCGTAAACCGGTGCGCCCGGGCGATCAGCTCATCATCAACGCCAAACTGACTAAGACGCGGGGCAACAAGCTAGCGACCTCCGAGGTGACCTGCACGGTGGATGGTCAAGTGGTGTCGTCGGGCGAGCTTATGTTCGCCATTCTCGACACCAGCGAGGTCGAGGGCTGAGCCGCCCCCCGACGACTAAGCCATGCCGACCATTATCCATTCCACTGCTATCGTCGATCCGGCTGCCCACCTTGGCGCGGATGTCGAGATCGGTCCGCTCTGCTATGTCGGCGCGGGCGTTATCCTAGGCGACCGCACCCGCCTCCACCACCACGCCTCAGTTGAGGGCAACACCGCGCTAGGTGCGGATTGCGAGGTGTTCCCCTACGCCTGCCTCGGCGCCAAGACGCAGGACCTCAAGTTTAAGGGCGGTAACCCAGGGGTGCGCATCGGCGATCGCAATGTTTTCCGAGAGTATTTTACCGTCCATGCCGCCACTAATGATGGTGATTTCACCCGGCTGGGGAACGACAATGTATTCCTCGCCTACTGCCACGTCGCTCATGATTGCGACGTAGGCAGCCATGTGATCGCGAGTAACGGCGCAACACTCGCTGGTCACGTCATAGTCGAGGACCACGTGGTGATCGGCGGCTATGGTGGTGTGCACCAATTTTGCCGCATCGGTGCCCACGCCATGCTCTCCGCTACCGCCAAGCTCGTGCATGATCTGCCGCCTTATTTCATCGCTGACGGCACTCCGGCCGTGGTGCGCGCCTACAACAAGGTTGGCCTCGAGCGGCGAGGCCATAGTCCCCAACAGATCGAGCGCGTGCGGCAGATTTACCGCATTCTTTATCGTGATGGACTAAACCGCTCGCAGGCTCTCGAGAAGTTGTCTGCGCACGATAACGCCGCTACGCCCGAGTTTGCACGAATGCTGGATTTCTCGCGGAAGAGCGAGCGCGGCCTGGCCCCGGGCTCCTGAGTGGTGAGCCTGCGGTTTGGCTGGGCGGAGCCGACGCAATCGCCGTTTGCCATCCGCTCGATCGCCTCTAAAAATGGTTTTTAATTCTCTACTTTAGGGTTAGTAGGTCGGTTAAGTTTCATTTTACCATCATGTGTCTCCCTTTGCGTTCTAGTTGTATGATCTTGGCACGTATGGTCGCTTGTCTCGGATTTCCCAGTGCGAGCAACGCTCGCTTTGACTGCCATGCATCATCCTCTCTGTAAGTTGCTTAGATTATTTCCTCGATTCGGCTAACCTGCCTTTTGCCTACTATGAATTCACTCCTACCACTCATGCTTGTTTTGACGGTTTTGGGCGCCGGTTGTGCCTCGCGTCCGGTGGCTGGTGCCTCCGCAGCCACGGTCGCGGGCTCTGCCCCGACGGTCGCTCCGCTGCTGAAGACGCTCGCGGGCACGCGCTGGAAATTGGTCGAGCTTGACGGGGCGGTGGCCGAGCCCGCCGTGTCGGGTTGGCCAGCGCAGACGATCGAGTTTGAATCCAACGGCCTGCGCGCTAACGGCCATGCCGGTGTCAATCGGTTTGGTGTCCGCTGCGATCTCGATGGAGGCAACTTACGCTTCGGCCCGCTTGCCATGACGCGACGTCTCGGGCCTTCGGCGCAAATGGAAATCGAGCGGCGCTACACCGTCGTATTGTCTGACGTGATTAGTTGGCGGCAGGAGGGGGCGAATCTGGTTTTAGTGACGCCCGCCTCCTTGCGCGCGGCGGTTTGTGCTCCTTTGGGCAAAGCCGAGTAAGCCGGATTGGCCCTGCGTCGGACGGTTGCCATTGGCTGGATCCTTAGTCATATAGGTTATGCTCCGTTTAATCAGGATTTTCGTGCCTTTTCTTTTGGCTTTAGGCTCCATGTCCGCCGCACCTGCTTTTCCTCCCACGGCCCCGGGTGTCACCGAACTTAAGACCCTCCCGGCTGGCCTGCTCGTGCGCCGCGAAGTCCAAGGCGATTACTTTGACAAAAGCGGCGAACTCTTTCGCCCGCTTTTTCGCTACATTCAACGGAAGGACATCGCGATGACCACGCCGGTCGAGTCGCACCCGGGGGATACCAGTGCGATGCTGTTTTGGATTGCTGCGAGCGAGCGTCCCAAAGCCGAGAGTGATCTCGCGCCGGCCGCCCCGGTTATCCCAGAAGGCGTGGTGGTCTTGCAGCGCCCTGCGCAACTGGTGGTTAGCCACGGAGACCGCGGCGGATATTCGCGGAAACACTTTGAGCTAGCTCGCGAGGCCGTGCTCGCTTGGGTGGCGGCCCGGCCCGAGCTGAAAGTCGTCGGCGAGGCTTATGGGGTCTACTGGAATAGCCCGTTCGTGCCCCCGTTTTTGAAGCGCTACGAAGTGCACATTCCGGTTAGTTTGGTCACGAGCCAGCCCTGAACTAATCTGGCTTTTGGCGATATTCCAGGCTTCCAGATGCGCTCATGATCCCCCCTAAGCGTGCCGTTGCTGCAGTCCGAGCGGAATCGATCGATCTTCTAGTCGTGCTTGAAGCCCGCTTCGCGAAACACCCCGGCCGCCATGTTGGCATCGGGTGGGCGGAGGTCGCTGCGCGGCTCGCGGCTCATCCCGAAAAACTGCGTTCGCTTCTCGAAATGGAAAATACCGGAGGTGAGCCGGATGTGGTGGGCCGCGACGCTGTGACGGGCGAATACCTTTTCTTTGATTGTTCGACCGAGAGCCCTAAGGGCCGCACCGGGGTGTGCTACGATCGGGAGGGCTTGGAATCGCGTAAGGAGCACCCTCCGGCCCATAACGCGGTCGATTTGGCAGCAGCCATGGGCGTGGCGCTTTTGAACGAGCACGAGTATCACGAACTCCAGCGCTTGGGGGAATTCGACACGAAGACCTCTAGCTGGCTGCAAACCCCAGCCGCCGTCCGCCAGCTGGGAGGCGCCCTTTTCGGGGACCGCCGCTATGGCCGAGTTTTTCTCTACCACAACGGCGCCCAATCTTACTACGGTGTCAGAGGCTTCCGTGCCTCGCTCCGAGTGTAGCCGCCCCTCCGGTGTGCTTGGAGTATTTAACGCAAAAAACCGAGGGAAGGCTGGCGGGACGGCGCGCAAGGGCTCAGTTAGTTCTTCGGAATATCCCGTCGCCGCTTTTTTTTGACCATGTCCCTAGCTGAAAAACGCCAGACCCTGATCGATGATTTGATGAGCCTGCCTGACGCCGAGGAGCGTTTTATGTATCTCCTGGCGCGGGCCAAAAAGTGGCCAACGATGGACGCCGGGCTCAAGACAGACGGTCGCTTGCTTCCGGGGTGCGTATCGCGGCTTTGGTTTTACCCGGAGTTTCGCGATGGACGCTGCTGGTTCCAGATGGATGCAGAGGCGCTGATTTCTAAGGGCATCGCCGCGGTGGTCTGCGGGTTCTATCAAGGCGAGGCGCCGGCTGATATCCTCGCGACCGAGCCGGATTTTCTCGCCGAGGCGGGCTTGACCCAAGTGCTATCCGCTAATCGCAGCAACGCTCTCTCCAACCTGCGCAAACGCATCCGAGCTTATGCCGAGTCCTGTGCGGCCGACGAGGTGACAGAGACGCCGTCGTCCGCCTAGGCCCGGTTTGGGCCCGGACTTTGAGAGGTGTCCGCGTGGTGTGGCGCGGTGGTGCGGCTGGCGCCCTGGCTAATTTGTGCTCGGCGTGCGGCGCGCCAACTGTCGCGGTGCTTGCGAATCCAGTCGAGTAGGGCGCGCTCAAAGCCGATATCGTAGCCCAGCCGCTCCGACTCCAGCCACTTGTGACGGAGGATTTCCTCCCGCTCGGCCAGAAATTCTTGGTAGAGGCTGGATTGTTTCACGAAGTCGCGCGCGCCTTGGGCGTTTTGCGGGGAGTGAAGGGTCGACATGGGCTCTTTCTGTCAACGGAGGACCGGACAGGAATTATCAACGTAGTATGGAGGCGGGGCCTGTCAATCCGCTCGCTGGTTTGCCCCGAGACGCGATCTTACGCACATTTTTCGAAGCGGTTAAAAACGGATTGCGGGTTCATTCGCTCGTGCCCACGTTAGCTTTCCCGTAGTTTTCGCCTATGCGATGACTGTGGTTCCCGGTATCCTCTCACCTTTAACCTACTGTTTCTCATGGCTCTCGCCGTTGGCACTCGCGCCCCTGATTTCACCCTCAAGTCGAAGACCGCTGATGGTCTGGTCGATGTGACGCTCTCCTCCCGTTTTGGGCAAAAACAGACCGTGCTGTTGTTTGTTCCCCTCGCTTTCACCGGCGTCTGCACCGCCGAGCTGTGCGACATCAGCTCCGGCCTCGCCGCCTATGCCGCTCTCGGCGCGGATGTGATCGCGATCAGCGTGGATAGCCCCTTCGCTCAAGAAGCTTGGGCCAAGAAAGAAAATATCACCCTTACCTTGGTCTCGGATCTAAACAAGACGGTCACGCAAGCCTACGATGTGGTGTTCCCCGCACTCGCCGGCATCGGCGACACCTCGGCTCGTGCCGCTTTCGTCATCGGGGTCGATGGCGTGATAAAATACTCTGAACGCACGCCGACGCCGAAAGACCTACCCAACTTTGAGGCGGTCAAGGCCGCTCTCGCCTCCTAAGGCCCCCGTCGCCCGCGCCAATCGGCGCGGGCGACTTCGTATTTTACCTTTATAAGTAAACGTCATCCCACGCATGAGCCTCCCGAATCCGTTTAATACCCTCCGGCAGTTCCAAGCCAACGGCGCCACCCACGCCCTCTATTCGCTGCCCGCACTGGAGGAGGCCGGGTTCAAAATCTCGCGACTGCCGGTCTCGATCCGTTTGGTGCTCGAGTCCCTTCTGCGCAACTGCGACGGCAAGCGCGTGGCCGAGGCCGCCATTCGTGATCTCGCCGGCTGGCAGGCTAAGGCGGAGCGCACCGAGGAGATCCCCTTCGTGGTGGCGCGTATCGTCTTGCAAGACTTCACCGGCGTGCCGCTGCTGGTGGACCTCGCCGCCATGCGCTCGGCCGTTACCAAGCTGGGCAAAAACCCGAAGATCATCGAGCCCCTTGTGCCGGTGGATCTCGTGGTCGATCACTCGGTGCAGGTGGACTTCGCCGGGTCAGCCGATGCCCTTGCCAAGAATCTCGAGCTCGAGTTCAGCCGTAACCGCGAGCGTTACCAGTTTCTGAAGTGGGGCATGCAGGCCTTTGACACCTTTAAGGTAGTCCCCCCCGGCATCGGCATCGTGCACCAAGTAAATTTGGAGTATCTCGCCAAGGGCGTGTTGAAAGACGGTAACGGCGTCTATTATCCAGATACCCTCGTTGGCACCGATTCGCACACCACGATGATCAACGGTATCGGTATCGTGGGTTGGGGCGTGGGCGGCATCGAGGCTGAGGCCGGCATGCTCGGCCAGCCGGTATATTTTCTGACGCCCGACGTCGTCGGCGTGCACCTGACCGGCGCGCTCCGCGAGGGTGTGACCGCCACCGACCTTGCGCTGACCCTCACCCAGCTGCTCCGTAAGGCCAAGGTCGTGGGCAAGTTTGTCGAGTTCTACGGCCCGGGCGCGGCCGCGCTGCCGGTCGTGGATCGCGCGACCATCGCCAACATGGCTCCGGAATACGGCGCGACCATGGGCTTTTTCCCCATCGACGGCGAATCCTCCGCCTACCTGCGCGCCACCGGCCGCGCCGAGGCCGACGTCGCGGTTTATGAGGCTTACTACAAAGCCCAAAACCTCTGGGGTATTCCCGAAAAGGGCCAGATCGACTACTCGACTGAGCTCGCGCTAGATCTCGCCACGGTTGTGCCCTCCGTCGCTGGCCCGAAGCGCCCTCAGGATCGGATAGAACTCGATGCGCTCAAGCGAGAGTTCACCACCGCTTTTTCCAAGCCCGTTACGGAAAATGGCTTTGGCAAAAACGCCGCTGATTTCGCCACCGTGACCGCCGAGGTCCATGGTCATAAGGTCGGCCACGGCAGCGTGCTCATCGCCGCAATCACTAGCTGCACCAACACCTCAAATCCTTCCGTCATGCTGGCCGCCGGCCTGCTCGCCAAAAAGGCGGTCGCGAAGGGTCTAAAGGTTAACCCGCTGGTTAAATCCTCCCTCGCCCCCGGCTCGCGCGTCGTGACCGATTACCTCGAGAAGACCGGGCTCGCGCCTTTTCTCGACCAGCTGGGTTTCCAGACCGTTGGCTACGGCTGCACGACCTGCATCGGCAACTCTGGCCCGCTCGATCCCTCCATCGAAGAGGCCGTAGTGAAGAACGACCTCGTCGCCGCCTCGGTGCTCTCCGGCAATCGCAACTTCGAGGCCCGCGTGCACCAGAACATCAAGAGTAACTTCCTGATGTCGCCCCCGCTAGTCGTCGCCTTTGCCCTTGCCGGTCGAGTGGATATCAATCTCGCCGCCGAGCCCATCGGCAACGACTTCAACGGTGCACCGGTTTACCTGAGGGACATCTGGCCCTCGCTCCAGGAAGTCCGCGACCAACTGCAGGCTGCGCTCAAGCCGGAGGTTTTCCGCCGCCTTTACACCGACTTCGCCGCGCAGAACCCGAAGTGGAATGAAATCCCGTCCACCACCGGGAACGTCTACGCCTTCGATGCCGCTTCGACTTACATTCAGGAGCCGCCCTTCTTTACCGATTTCTCGCTAACCCCCGGCGCCATCCAACCTATTACCGGCGCGAAGGCCCTCGGTATTTTTGGCGACTCCGTGACGACCGACCACATCTCGCCTGCCGGTGCGATTAAGAAGAGCTCCCCGGCTGGCAAATACCTGCTGGATAACGGCGTGTCCTTCGAGGACTTCAATTCCTACGGCAGTCGCCGTGGCAACGATCGCGTGATGACCCGCGGCACCTTCGCCAATGTCCGTATCAAGAATCTCATGCTCGGCGGCGAGGAGGGTGGTAACACCCTCGGTGCCGATGGCGTGAAGACCTCGATCTACGACGCCTCCATCGCCTACCAGAAGGCCGGTGTGCCCCTCATCATCCTGGCGGGCCAGGAATACGGCACCGGTTCGTCCCGTGACTGGGCAGCCAAGGGCACCAACCTGCTCGGCGTGAAGGTCGTCGTCGCCCAGAGCTTCGAACGTATCCACCGCTCCAATCTCGTCGGCATGGGTGTGCTTCCGCTCCAGTTCAAGGATGGCGTCACCGCCCAGACCCTGAAGCTCGATGGCACCGAGACCTACGACGTCATTGGTCTGGACGCCTCCATCAAGCCCCAGCAGGACCTCGTGCTGCGCATCACCCGTAAGGACGGCGCGGTGGAAAACGTGTCCGTGCGTTGCCGCATCGATACGCCTATCGAGATCGATTATTACCAGCACGGCGGCATCCTGCCCTACGTCTTGCGTCAGATTGTCGCCCGCAACTGATCCCCAGCCCTCTGCGTCCTACGCTAAACCTTCCCCGGCCCGGAGCGTCCGCCGCTTGCGACGCCTAGGCCGAGGTCTAGCTTTGGGGCCATTCCCATCCCAGTTTGCCATGTCCGATGTAGTCCCCCCTGCCTTTCTCGTCGATGCTAACTGCGAACCGGTCATGATCCGCGTCGAAGGTCGGGCCTCGTTCCAGAACAGCGCCAGCCTGCGTGATTTCATGTCCGAGATGCGCCGTCAGGGCCGCACCCGCTATGTGATGGATTTCAAAAACTGCACGAGCATGGATAGCACTTTTCTAGGTGTGCTGGCGGGCGCTGCACTCGATCTTCGCAAAGTAGTAGACGGTAGCCTGGTGCTGTGTCGCGTCGGCGAGCGCAATCTCGAGCTCATCCAAAACCTCGGTCTCCACCGCCTGCTCATCGTGGATACCGCCTCTTGCGCGCCCTGCGCGGAGAAGATCGCGAGCGCCACCGCCCCCGTCGCGCTTGCGCCCCAGGGCAAGCTGAACGAACTGGAAAACGCTCGTCTCGTGCTGGCTGCGCACGAAAACCTCGTCTCCGTCGATGAGGCCAACCGCACCAAGTTTCAGGACGTGTTGGCCTTCCTCAAGGGCCGGGTTGATCAGGGTTGAGCCTGCGTTGGCTGTGCTCCCCCACCGGCTGTTCTGGAAAACCCGTTTGCTTCCGGCGTCGCGGTGGCGTCCATTCATAACTTCATGAGCTCCGTCGCCGCGTCCATTTCCCCCGCCGCTAATCCCCCCGCCGCGCCCGTCGCACCTGAGTCGCTGCCCGACGCCGCTGGCCGCTTCGGTGCCTTTGGCGGCTGCTACGTGCCGGAGACGCTCATGACCGCGTTGCAGGAGATCGCCGCCGTCTACGAGGCTGCCCGTCACGACCCCGCCTACATCGCCGAGCTCGACCGCCACCTGAAGGAGTTTGCCGGCCGCCCTACCGAGCTCTACTTCGCCGAACGCCTCACCGCCCACTGCGGCGGAGCGAAGATCTATTTTAAGCGCGAAGACCTGCTCCATACCGGCGCGCACAAAATCAACAACGCCCTCGGCCAGGTGCTGCTCGCCAAGCGCATGGGCAAGCCCCGTATCATCGCCGAGACTGGCGCGGGCCAGCACGGCGTCGCCACCGCCGCCGTCTGCGCGAAGTTCGGCTTCAAGTGCCGCATTTACATGGGAGCGGTCGATATGGAGCGACAGTCGTTGAATGTCTTCCGCATGCGACTGATGGGCGCCGAGGTCGTCGGCGTGGAGGCGGGTCAGAAAACCCTCAAAGACGCGGTCAACGAGGCCATGCGTGACTGGGTGACCAATGTGCGCGATACCCATTACATCCTGGGCTCGGCGCTCGGCGCGCATCCGTATCCTATGATGGTGCGGGATTTTCACCGTGTGATCGGCAAAGAGGCTCGCGCCCAGCTCATCGAGCGCGAGGGCCGCCTGCCCGACGAGGTCATCGCCTGCGTCGGCGGCGGGTCGAATGCGATGGGTGTGTTTTTCGATTTTCTGAAGGATGAGTCCGTGCGGTTGGTCGGCGTGGAGGCCGGTGGCCATGGCATCCGGCAGGGCGAACACGCCGCGCGCTTCGAGGGCGGCAAGCTCGGGGTGCTCCAAGGCTGCAAGACTTACATCCTGCAAAATCCCGATGGCCAGATCGAGTTGACTCACTCCGTGTCGGCCGGGCTCGACTACGCCGCTATCGGGCCCGAGCACGCCTACTACCGTGACACCGGTCGCATCCGCTACGCCTTTGCCTGTGACGACGAGGTGATGGAGACCTTTCAGCTCTGCTCGCGCCTCGAGGGCATCATCCCCGCACTTGAAAGCACCCACGCCATTGTGGAGGGCGTGAAACGCGCCGCCCAAATGGGTAAAGACGAAATCCTTCTCATCAACCTCAGCGGCCGCGGGGATAAGGATGTCGCTCAGGTCGCGAAACTGCTGGGTGTGAAACTTTTTTAGGACGCCCATGAAAAGCATGACCGGTTATGGGCTGGCCCACGGGAAAGTCGCGGGCTTGGGTTTTTCCGTGCAGGTGAACGCCGTGAACCGAAAGGCGCTGGAAGTGAAGGTGGGGCTGCCCTCGGCTTGGTCGGAAAGTGAACCGGCCGTCGTCGAGGCTGTCAAAAAAGTTGCGCTTCGTGGCACCGTGCAGGTGCGGGTTGAATTGGCCGCGGCCGCGGGCGGCGTGGATTTTGACGCGGCAGGGGCGGCGGCCTGGCTGGATCGCGTGGGGTCTTTTGCCGCCGCACGCGGAGTCATTTTTGATCCGACCGCCGAGACACTGGCGCAGGTCGCGCTGCAATTCCGGTCGAGGCAGGAACCGCCCGCATTCGAATTGGCCCGCCCGGCTCTGTTGGTGACGCTCGATCAAGCGCTGGCGGGGTTTGCCGCGATGCGCGCGGCGGAGGGCGCGGCGCTAAAAGAGGATTTTGAGGCCCGGCTCGCTTTGCTTGCCGTCTACATCGAGGCCATTGCGGCGCGCGCGCCGGGCGTGGTCGTCGCGGCCCGCGAGGCGTTGCTCAAACGTTTGCGCGAGGCGGGGCTGGACCTGCGGGTGGACGATGAACGGGTGCTCAAGGAGATCGCGCTCTTTGCCGACCGCTGTGACATCGCGGAGGAGTTGACCCGTTTCCGCAGTCATCATGCCCAGCTCAAGAAACTCCTCGCGAGCGACGGGGAGATCGGGCGCAAGGCCGAGTTCATCCTCCAGGAGATGGGCCGGGAGGTGAACACCACCGGGGCCAAGGCCAATGACTATGAGATCGCCCGATTGGTCATTGAATTAAAGAACGAGCTCGAGCGCATCAAAGAGCAGATCGCCAACGTCGAATGACCGTGCGTTTACGACGCCTGTTTTTGCCGGTTGCCCTCGTGGCCGCATCGGTCGCAACGGCGTTGGTCGTATGCGCGGAGGGGTCGGCGGGTCTCACGGAAGGTTTGCAGGGTAGCGTTGGCGGCGGCCTGAACGTCGCGGTCCTGTCTGAACTCGGCTTGCGCTGGCGTCTTGAGGCAGGGGCGGGGCATTGCTTGTTGCTCAAGGCGAATGCGGAGGGCTTGCGGTTAATCGTTGAGGCCGTGTCGGCGGGTAGGGCGGAGTGGCGTTGGCGCATCGTTGAAGGCGCGGTCGAGTTAGATGCCTTGTGGCCGGTGCTGAAATCAGCGCTCGGGGCCAAGGCGGGCGACTGGCGCGTCGGCGGTAAGGCGGCACTCTCCGGCGGTGGCGTATGGACTCCATCGGGCGGCCTCACGGGCTCGGTGCGGCTGGAGTTGCGCGAGGCGTGGGCTAGTTCCGCCGAGTTGGCGCTCGAGCTGGGTGGTATCGAGGCGGATTTTTACTGCGACGATCCGGCTGCTGGCGTGCTCCCGCTCGGGCAAAGCCTGCGCGTGGCTCGCTTCACGGCGGGCGCGGTGACGGCGGAGCGGCTCGAGTGTCGTTTCGGTATCAACGCCGCGCGCGTGCTTGAACTGGCTTTCGCGGAACTGGACGTGCTCGGGGGCAGAGCCCGGCTCAAGCCCATGGTCATCCCGCTCAACTCTACCCGGGCTCTGGCTGGCGCGGAGGTCGAGGGCCTCGCCTTGAGTGAGCTGGCAAAATTGATGCCCGACGCCATCTCGGGGGCGCGCGGTAAGTTGAGCGGTCAAGTGCAGTTGCTGTGGGATGTGGAGGCGGGAGTGCGCATCAACGACGGCGGGCTCGCTATCGTCCGCTCTGATGATGCCGTCTTACGCCTTGCGCCTATGCCGGGCTTTTTGACCGGAAACCTGCCAGCGCGTTTCGCCTTTTTGCCTGCTTGGCTGGGGCCGCTGGCACGCTGGACTGCGCCGGAAAATCCCGCCTACGCACCGCTCAAAGACATCGAGATGGGGCGCAGCGGTCTGCGCATCGACACGCTGGCGGTAAAGTTTTACCCCGAGACGGCCGGCGGTGAGCGCACCGCCACGGTGCGCCTCACGGCCCGTCCGGTGGGGGCTGATTTGATCGAGCAGGTAACCATTGAGGTGAACCTTGCTGGCGCGCTGGCCCGGGTGCTCGAACTCGGCATGGATAAGCGGGTAAAGCTACGTTTTCGCGGCGAATAGCCGGCGGGGAAACTTTGTTTGCGCGGTGCGGTCTCATGGGTAGCTTTCCCAGCATGCGCCGTTGCCTTCTTCTCTTCCTGCCTCTGGCTTTTGCCGGGTGCATCCATGTTAAAATGGATCCGATTCAGGTTCACGCCGTCGTTGATGTGAATGTGAAGGTAGACCAGGCGCTGACCGACTTTTTCGGCGACCTCGATTCCAAGTCGAAGACGATCAAAACCCCTTAATCCCTTTTATCACATGAAACCCATTTTTGTCCGTCTCTGCTGGGTATTAGCGCTCGGTTTTGCGTTCGCGCCGCTTGCCCGCGCTCAGGATCTCGGTGCGATCAAGCAGCGCATGGAGGCCCGCATCCCTACGCTTGATGCCCTAAAATCGGGGGGCGCGGTCGGTGAGAATAACCAAGGGCTGGTAGAGGTGCGCGCCGCCCAAGGCGATGCAGCGGCGGTGGTCGCGGCGGAGAATGCCGACCGTCTCGCCGTTTACGAGGCCATTGCCCGCAAGACCGGATCCACTGTTGCCAAAGTGGGCGGCACACGCGCCAAACAGATCGCTGCCGGTAGCCAAGCCGGGGTCTGGGTGCAGCACGAAGACGGGTCTTGGAAGAAGAAGTAAACTGCGGCGCGGAATGCGCCAGTCCTGAGTGTTCTCAAACCGCCCAAACCGGGCCCAGGTGCGGACGATCACTTACCTGACCGAGGTAACGGTAGTAGTAGACGCCGGGCGTCAAGCGGTCGTGCGGCGGGGCCAGCGGCGCTGGTTCTCGGGCGTATAGCCCCTCATCGACCCCTTCCAGAATGTCGAGCCGGTTCAGGCACGCGGCGTCCACTGCCCAGAGTTCTCCTGTCACTCCGTCGTGATCCGTCGCGTCGGCTACGAGGCCGGGAAAGCCGCCCAGAGAAAACAAGGTGAACCCCGCCGTGGTGCGGGCCGGACCGAGGAAGCGCTGGCCGGCTAGGTAGGGGTGGTTGGAGCCGCCCCGTTTCAAGGTGCCGTAGACAAAAACCACTGCGGTGTCGTCTGGGTCGGGCGGGTTCATTCCGGCATGGAGTCCACCACGGGCGCGGCTGGGACGGAGGCGGGTGCAGCCGGCGGGGCGATTTCAAAGACCACCGCGGTGAGGTTATCTCGACCGGAGTTGTCCAGTGCTTCCTCGACGAGGCGGAAGGCGGCCGGTTGGTGCAATCGGGCATCGTCGGGTGCGTTGATGAGGTCCGCGATGCGGTGATCCCAGAGGCCGTCGATCAGGCCATCGGAGCAAAGGAGAAAGCGGTCGCCGGGGCGATGGGCGAGCGCGCCGATCTGGGGGTCTACAAATTGATGACCGGCGCCGAGGGCTTGTTGCAGGGCGTTTTTGCCGGGGTGCTCGCGGGCTTCGCGTTCGGTGAGGCTGCCTTGGCGCCGCAGCCAGCCGACCTGATTATGGTCGTGGCTGAGCTGCCGCAGGCCGCCCTCGCGGGGCAGGTAATAGAGGCGGCTATCGCCAATGTGGGCGAAATAGAGCCAGTGGGGGGTTAGCCAGCCGAGGGTGAGGGTGGCCCCCATGCCGTGGCACTCGGTGTAGCTCGAGCCGAGGCGCAGCAGCTCGTCATGGATGGCGAGGAAGAGCTCTTGCAGCACGTCGTGGAAACCGGATTCGAGGCCCGAGGCGGAGAGACGGTAGGCGCGTGGCAGCAGGCGGGTGATTTTTTCGATGGCGATCCGGCTGGCAAATTCGCCTGAGCGGGCACCGCCCATCCCGTCGCTTACCGCAAAGACGAAGTCGCCCCCGCCTAGGGTGGCCTCACCGGTCTTGCCGAGGTAGCGCACTTCGTGGCCGTCGAAATTCAAGGCGAGGAAGGCGTCCTCGTTGTTCTCCCGGACCTTTCCGCGGTGGGAGAGGCCGGACCAGTGGACGGCGGCGGGGGGCGTGTCGTTCATAGTGAAGCAGGGAGCCGGGGGCCGGAGGCAGGGTGAAGGATCGAGCGCAACTGAGCGTCGCGGTGGCGTCAATCGCCACGCGGGCCGTCTGGCTCGGGTAGATCGAGAACGGGACCGGGTGGGACGGTTGGGTCGAGGATCGTTGCGAACTCAAAATCGATCAGGCAAAGTGAACCCGCCTCCGTGGAATACGTGACGTTGCGAGCGTAGGGATCCTCGTGGCGCACCTGGTATTGGGTTTCCAAGTCGGCAAAAAGTTCGCGCACGCGTGTTTCTGCGATACGCTCGATACGCCGCCCGCAATTCGTGGTGACCAATCGCAGCTCATCTTCGTGGGCCTCTAGCACCCGCGGCACCGAGGCGCAGGCGCGAGATTCGAGGTAGCGTAGCACGCGCAGTTCGTTCTGAAAGCGTTCCTTTGCTTGGTGACCCCGGAAGGTTTTGTGGACCCGACCGTCGTAGCCGATCCGCACCCAAGCACGACGGGTATCTTTCATATCCTGCATGAGCAAAAATGGCCAGCTTTCAGGCCAAAGCGCCAGCGACAACTCGGTTGCGACCATGCGACTGAACACTATTGCCCAGCACCAGAGCGGCGCAGGCCCTTGCCGATTGGTCGGCGACCGAAAATCGATGATGAATAAGGTTTCCAGCAATTTTTTTCATTGCTGGCACAAACGGTGCTAAATTGTTTGTTCCGGGTTCCTCCTGATCACGTCTGGCGCATGATTGCTCCAGTCGGGATTAGCCAAGCCCTATTTTTATCCTAACCTCCAAATCCATGGCTAAATACAAACTAGAATACATCTGGCTCGACGGTTACACTCCGGTGGCAAACCTCCGCGGCAAGACCCAGATCAAGGAATTCGCCAGCTTCCCCAAGCTCGAGGAGCTTCCTCTTTGGGGCTTTGATGGTAGCTCCACCCAGCAGGCGCCCGGTGGCAGCTCTGATTGCGTGCTCAAGCCTGTCGCGGTGTATCCCGATACCACTCGCAAGAATGGCGTTCTCGTAATGTGCGAGGTTTACAACGCCAACGGCACTCCCCACGTCTCCAATTCCCGCGCTACCATCTTGGACGACGCGGACACTTGGTTCGGTTTCGAGCAGGAGTATTTCCTTTATCAGGATGGACGTCCGCTTGGCTTCCCCGAGGGCGGCTATCCGGCTCCGCAAGGCCCCTACTATACCGGCGTTGGTTATAAGAACGTCGGCGATGTCGCCCGCCAGATCGTCGAGGAGCATCTCGACCTCTGTCTCGATGCCGGCATTAACCACGAGGGCATCAACGCCGAGGTCGCCTCCGGCCAGTGGGAGTTCCAAATTTTCGGCAAGGGTTCCAAGAAAGCCGCCGACGATGTGTGGATCGCCCGCTACCTGCTCATTCGTCTGTGCGAAAAATACGGCATCGACGTCGAGTTCCACTGCAAGCCGATCCGCGGCGTTTATAACTCGCCGCTCGATTGGAACGGCTCCGGCATGCACTCCAACTTCTCGACCAAGTTCATGCGCGAAGTTGGCGGCAAGTCCTACTTCGAGGCGCTCATGGCGGCTTTCTCCAAGTTCACCGCCGAACACGTTGCGGTCTACGGTCCGGACAACCACCTCCGTCTCACCGGCCTCCACGAGACCCAGTCGATCGACAAGTTCTCCTATGGTATCGCCGACCGCGGCGCCTCCATCCGCGTGCCCCACAGCTTCGCCAACAACGGCTACAAGGGCTATCTCGAGGACCGTCGTCCGAACTCCGCCGCGAATCCCTACGAGGTCGCCTCTCGCATCCTCAAGACGATCGCGACCGTCCCCACCACTTAAGACGTTCCGGTTTTCAGCAAGAGCGGCAACCCTTCGGGGGTGCCGCTTTTTTGTGTCCCGATGTTTTTATCGTGGATGATTTAGATGCAAAAGAGACTACGGTGCGAAGGTTAAGGCCGGAGGTGCCTTGCGCTCAAATCATTGACCACGACAGGCGCATGAAACGCTAAAAACAGCATCCCTCCATCGCTTGGCGTGCCTAAAAGATACCCGCTACTCGCACTTATCGTTCACTTTTCACCCCCGACTTTAGTGGCTTTGCGTTTAAGGCTCCGAAGGGGGCGCGAGTTGATCGCAGAGCGTGATCAGACGCAGGCGGAGGGGGCGGGCGCGGGTGGAGAAAGCGCGTTGGTGGCGTTCGTAGTCGGTGCGGCCTTCGGGGGTCTCGATTTTCACCGGCGGGAAACCCAGGGCGGCTAGGTCGTAGGGGCTGGCGCGCATATCGAGTTCACGAATATCGCGGGCCAACTCGAAGCAGTCGGCGATGAGCTCAGCGGGTGCGAGTGGGACGAGTTTATGGGCCCACTTATAAAGATCCATGTTGGCGTGGAGGCAGCCGGGTTGCTCGTGGTCGAGGGTGGTTTCGCGTGCTAGGGCGAGGCGGTTCAATGGGCGGGCGGGGGCGGTAAAAAACCGGTAGGCGTCGAAGTGGGTGCAGCGCAGCGGTTGGGCCTCGACGAGGCGGGCGAGCTCATCGGGCGGGAAGCGCAGCGGATACTGGTTATGGCGCGTCTCGTCGGGCGTCTGGCGGTAGACCATGGCCCACTCGTGCAGGCCGAAGCAGGCGAAGTG
>RGVP01000160.1 GCA_010027235.1 bacterium | reverse complement strand
CGCCAGGGGAGCATCTCACGATCTGGGGCTATCAGCCCGGGGTGAGCCGTCTCCTCTGGGTCGCGAACGATGGCGCCGATGGATACAAGGGCGCCACAATGCATAGCGACCTGGATGGTAACGGCGTGATCTATACCTCGGTCACTTTCAGCGGTCTGACCCAGGCGCAATTGCCCGCGCCGATCTATGGGTTCATCGATGGGAATGATTACATCATGTTTGGTTAAAGATGGTCCGGATCGCAGGTACCGCGCAGGGGCTGATTGAGGTTGCCACCTTTCAATGGACGGTTTTCTGGTTCGCGGGCTACGTGTCTGCGAGGGTTGGCGGCGTTCAGATCGGGTTTTGCGTGACAAGTTGCGGTCACCAGGGCGGCCCTTAGAGCGGCGTCCCTGCTGACTGAATCGCGGGGGATTCCCGAAACGGCTGGTCTCTGATTCAAGCTGTCTGCCGGGCGGGGGCCGGCAGTGATGTCGAAAGCGCTTTCGTTGGATTTGCGGCAACGCACGCTGGCCGCAGTGCTGGAGGAAGGGCTGAGCCACAGGGAGGCTGCGGCGCGCTTTAAGGTGAGCGCGGCCAGCGTCAGTCGCTGGCGCGCCCTGGCGGCTGATGGTGCGGTGCCGATGCACGGCCCTCTGGGCGGCGACCGCCGCAGCCATCTCGTCGAAGGCCATGCTGATGCGATCCTCACTGTGTTCCACGCACGGCGCGACATGGCGCTGGCTGAATTGCAGGCCGAACTTGCCGAACGCGGCCTGCGCTTTGGCTACGGCACGCTGTGGCGATTCTTTGCCCGTCGCGGCTACACGCGCAAAAAAAGACTGCGCACGCGGCCGAACAACAGCGCCCGGACGTCCTGATCCGGCGTGAGGCTTGGTTCGAAGGGCAGCTCGACCTCGACCCCGACCGCCTGGTGTTCGTGGATGAAAGCTGGGCCAGCACGAACATGGCGCGCCGATATGGCCGCTGCCCGCGCGGCGAGCGCCTGCGCATGGCGGTGCCGCATGGTCATTGGAAGACCACCACACTGATTGCCGGCATGCGCAGCAGTGGCGTGGTCGCCCCCTTGGTGATCGACCGCCCGGTCAACCGCCTGATCTTTGAGGCTTGGGTGGAGCAGGCCTTGGTCCTGGAACTACGCCCAGGTGACATCGTGGTGATGGACAACCTCAGCAGCCACAAAGGCCCCGCCGTGCGGGCGCTGATCGAGGCGGCGGGCGCGGAGTTACTCTACCTGCCACCCTATAGCCCCGACTTCAATCCGATCGAGAACCTGTTCGCCAAGATCAAAGCCCTTCTTCGAAAGGAAGCCGCACGCACCATCGACACGCTGTGGGCCGCCATCGGCCGCATCATCGACATCCTCACGCCAACAGAGTGCCAGAACATGTTCGCCGCAGCAGGGTATGATCCAGACAGATGGGATTAAGCTCTAACCTATTGAACAGGTTTGGAAATATAGCGTGCAGGTAGGGTCCCGATCGGCGCCGATCGTGACCCTGGCCAGAGTAAAATTGCACAAACGCTTACAAGAACTTATGCAGAATTCGCAGAGGGTCTCACTTCGGTGCTTATTCACAGCGGTGCCCCATTCGGGCAGCGTGGCCGTGGGCAGGGAGCAAGTCAGAAGGCGCCAGAAAGTTCGGTTCCTGCCCTCAAACCTCTGCGTATGCCAGCGCCGGAACCTTGATTTCCACAGCGCCTGCCGCGAATTCAATTGATACGCCAGCCCCCAGCAAACGTTCGAGTATTTTGCGTCGGAGGTCGGGCAGCTCGCTTGCCTGAAGTGCGGGTGTGCCACGGAAGCGAACCAGGACCGTGCCACCTGCCCCAAGCACCGAAACATCCAGCTGGCGCTGACCGCCGCCAGAGAGCGTCTCCAGCAAGGTAATGACGACGACCTTGAAGCGTTCACCGTGAATGGCAGCGGCTGGGATCCCTGGCTGTATATCGAGCGAAATTTTTTGCGGCGCCGAGACGGCGGCCAAGCGAGCGAGCATAAACCGATGGAAGCTTTCGCCATCCTCCACAGCGTCGAACGCGGCGCTGGCATCGAAGTTCGACCAGGCGTCTAACTCGCTCACCACCTCAGCCAAAAGCACTGGGATTTCAGCCGGCGCGGCATCGATGGACAGGTCCAGCCCACGCACTGTCTCAAGGAAGATATCCAGCAGCGAAATGGCGCGGCGGAGCATCGTGGGGCGGATCAAGTCAAGGTTGGCAGGTTCGCGCAGGCGCTGCCCAAGTGCCTGCATCGTGGCTGATGCCTTCAGGACCAGCCCGAGGTCCGGGTCGGTATTCGCATTGAAGCGGTCAAAAAAGGCCTCCATATCGGCGAGGGCGGCCTCTATTTCGTCGCTGTCAAGGACCTTGAGCAGCCGCTCCGCTTCCTCCTCGTCGCCCAGTTGGGTGAGCCAATGATGTGTTGCGAAGACCTGTCCTGCCAAGGCCGCGAAGAGTTGCTTGCTCTCGCTCAGGACCTCGAGGGCAAAGGCTTTTAATGCGGTGATCCGCGCATCGTTCTTCTCACAAACGCCTTGCAATCCCTCTGCACTGCAACGTGCGGTATTCAATGCCTTGACCATCGCGGCTGGATCCATAAGCCGCCCGTGGCCGGCGGCGCAGATGACAATCCCGCCATCCACTTCCAGAAGTCGCTCTAGGGCGGCAAGGCTGCGGACCAGTGCGGGCTGGTTCCAGCCGGCAAGCCCTACCAGGCCCGGGGTTGCACCTGCCGCGATATCGGCCACGAAAAGCAGGCTGCCAAGCCGCAAGGAGAGGCTGCATGGGCTGTGTCCGGGCGTATGCAGGACTTCTAAAACCAAACCGCCAGCGAGCGGAATGGAGACGCGTGGCAAGGAAAGATCGGGGCCAAGTTGGAGTTCATCAGTCGAAGCCTGGAAGGGTAGGTCCGTATCACCGAAAAGACGTGCGCCGAAACGCGCGCGTGGCAAGGGAACCGGCGGGTAGAGGTAAGCAAGAGTTTGTTCGCGATCATAGCCTTCAATCGCATTCGCGCCACTTGCTTCGATTGCAATGATCGCCTCCATATCCGAAGTAAAATCAAGTTTGTCGATCGCGCCTATATGGTCGAAGTGGCAATGGGATATCAACACAATCAGCTTTCGTCCTGATCCCGCGCATCCTCGTAGTGCTGCATTGATCGCATCGGCCTGTCTGGGATCCGATCCCACGTCAATCAGAATGACTTCGCCTGCTGTCCGTATCAGGTACGCATTTGAGTTGGTGATATTGGGCTTGTTGATGAAGGCAAGCCATTCCACGCCTGCCGCGCCGGAGAGCGGAACCCAGTCTGGCATCATGTTCATTTCCTTTTAAGATTAGTTTCTTACTGCCTGGGGTAGATCAGCGGCAAAATATCGTTCCACGTCGTTTTTGATACAGCGCGCCCTCGTTGCATACCACGGGTCTGAGACCAGGCCCTGTGGACGGAATCGCGGAAGCAGAGATTTTCAGAATTCCGGCGCGGTCGAATGGGTGATTCATCTCAGGTCGGTTTTTGGAAGCCGACCACGCTGACGCACATGACAGAAGATAACTGGGAAACCGTGCTGAAGGTGGTCCAGGCGGTTCGCTCACGGCGAGGCCGCAATACCCCGCAATTCAGTCAGCTGGGACGCCGCTCTAGAAAGTTGGAGCCCGTGCCGCCATCGATTACGTCATTGCCAGTGCCACCATTGATAGCATCATCCCCGCCCATCCCATTTATGAAGTCATTGGCGGTTGTGCCCGAAATCGCCTCACCACGGGCGCCGCCGAGATACTGATAATTGAGGTTGCTGACCGGTCCCGAATAGGTGGCGGGGGAGACGGTGAAGCTGCTGGAGGTGGATGTATCGGTGACACTGAAGATGAGAATTTGTGGCAATAGCAGGCGGTCATTGTCCGACATCCATCCCATCAGACTGTCCCACTCGTCGTCGATCCGGTTTGCCCATACCGTTGTCGAAACCACGCCAACCACTTCGTTGGAGGAGTTAATGACAGGCCCGCCGCTGCTGCCACCCGAGACATAGAGGCCTGATATATCGAATAACCCATTGGCCACAGTGAGAAAGCCTGTGTCTGCCGTTAACTGGTTGCCCTTTGAAGCTGGGTAGCCCTCCACCGTGTAGTTTCCGGCAACGGCATAGGAGGCAAGGCCAAACCAGCCCGTGCTCTTGCCAAGCGCATTGGACAGGCCGATCAGGGCTAGGTCATCTACCGATTCTGCCTGGCTGATTTGTCCCTGTGGGGAGATATTGATTTTGAAAAAATTCGTGGTCCACTGGCCGCTGGTAAAGCTGCCGAAAGGGCCGGCCGAGCCATCCCACGCCGGATAGACTTCGATCTCGGTCGCGGTGAGACCGGGCGTGTAGATCACATGGGCCGCAGTTAGCACATCATTCTGGCCGACCATGGCGCCTGAGCCACGGCTATAGCTGCCATCCGACCACTTGGTACTTATGTAGACTACCGCATCATGAGGCCAAGTGTCTTGGTTCGGGAAAAAGACCATGATGCCCCTTAACGGAATGCCGAAGCAGTTCGGAGGAGTTTTCCTGATATTTGGCGAAACGACAACCCAAATCCGTCACATTGCGCAGGATTTTGTATATTAAGCTCGCGACTGGGCGATAGTTTATGTTTATATGAGAGACCTATGAAGCTAAAAATTTAATGTAGTGGGCCTGCCGTTGCGGCGACCTGATTATGTCCAGATGGAGGAAGCGGATTAATCGAACTGATGCGCCCACAAAATAAAACTATAAGTTGTAGAGCGCGCGAGGTGTACTATCCTTTTACCGCCCCGCAAGGCGCTGCTTAGCCTTTTCGGGTGCTGAATAGGCCGCCGGGCGCTCCTAGGCCGGTCTGTAGGCCTGCGCCATTGCCGTCTAGGGCAACATGCCAAATTCTGACGCTACCCGATTCCCGGTGCTGTGAAGCCAGCCATTCGAGCATGCGAGAGAGCCTGATCTGGGTGCGGTGATCGACCCGTTCGCCATGCAAGGCTTGATATAGGGTCGAGTGATGCACATCAGCGCGCCGAGCCAGCTCTGACATTGTGGCCTGCTGCCGGTTCGATGGACACCGAGTTTAGTGTGCCTCGGCCAACGCCTCGAAATCCATAGGGCTGAGATAGCCGATGGTCGAGTGTCG
>RGVP01000159.1 GCA_010027235.1 bacterium | reverse complement strand
GGTATCACGCACCGCCAGTCGGCACGGCTTCTTCCCTTAGCTGCCACTCATGTTACCTGACCCCGTCTGCCCTTATTCCGGCCTGCCCCCCTCGGATCGACCATCAATGCGGTAAAGGCGTTTCAGGCGGCGGAGTTGATGAAACTCGGCCGGACTCCCTTGGCGGCGTTTCGCTCCGATGATTCCTCGCTGGGATAGCATGACGACTATAAATTGTTTTTGCAATTTCGTCCATTCCATTGGTATCGAAGTTCCCGGATTCATACACTGATAGAAAGCGGGAAATACGCTGTTCAAGAAACGGCCAAATCTCAGAGTCTCGATTATTCGCTCTATATGCGAGTAGCACATTGGCCGTCATTGCCTCATACAGAATCTGTTGATTGGTCTCTTGAACCGCGTTTTTTGAGAACGATCGAATTTTTGTCATCAGTGCTTCCGTATCCTCCCTTGAGAGCCCTGCTAAATACTCCCTCATTTCCTGGGATACCTGCAAAGGGACATTAGCATTGTCGGGATAGCTTCTAATTCTTCCGGCCAAATATCCTAATGCAAAAATCGTTACGGCTAATGACAAGATGAAGAAGGGCAAAAATGATATTCTTTTAAATTTCATATTCTTTGATGCATAGGAGTTATATCTGGCTATTTCAGCCATCTACCTTGGACGCCGCATTGCAGTAGCGCTGAACGTCCGCGTCTGCAGCATCACAATTGATGTTCTTGCATGGCTCCTGCGCCATTTTATTATGGCATTCGGTTTGATTTTTCTTAGCTAGCACGCACGCTGCTGCTAAACCTCCTCCTGTAGATGCTTCCGGGTCGGGAATGAACGGGGGTGTCTTATCAAAAACTTGGGTGATCCCCTCCCAAATGGCTTCTCCAATATCAGTAATCCAATTCTGGCCGAATGGATCTATTCGAGTAAGAGGATTGTTATCACAAAAGGCATACAGATTTCTGCCGCCGCGCTCGCCGATGGGATCCCTATTCAGCCAACGGCCGAGGCTCGGCAGATAGAAGCGGTTACGGTGGTCGTTTAGGCCGAGTTCGGAGATCCATTCGCGGCCGGTGTAAAGGAAACGGGTATTGAGTGACGGTGTGATTGCTCCCGAACTGTTATACGCGGTGACCTCGCCGAAAGCAGTGTAGCTGTAAAACTGAGAGACCCGGCCGATATCATTGGTCGTCAACACGGTGTCGCCGAGGGCGTCCTCATGGAAGTAGATACGCTCGTCTTGGCGTAAGATTTCGTCCTGGCGAGGGCCATGGACATAGGAGCGCCGCTGGGAGAGCACACTATTAATGACTTGATACTCGGCCAAGAGGCTCCAGCCGTCCCAGATGAAGTAGGTGGTGACGCCGTTGAGGGTGCGGCTGACTTGCCGGTTGCGGGCATCGTAGACAAAGCTGGCGACCTGGTAACCGCTCAGGCCGGGGGTGCCCAAGGTGGCGGTTTTCAGGCGGCTTTGTCCGTCATAGGCGAAAGTGCGGTTGGGGAGGGTGAGAGTGTTGCCGTTCACATCGTAAGTGGGGGCGGCGCCGTTGATCGCGCTGTATTGGTTGAGGGCGTTGGCCGTGTAGGCGATGGATCCTTGGCCGAGGAGGCTGGCACTGGTGCGGTTGCCCATTGGATCGTAGGCGAAAGTTTCAGTGCCAGCCGTGCCATAGTTGGAGGAAGTGACTTGGTCAATGGCATCGTAGCCGTAAACTTCGGCGCGGGCGGGGGCGCCCGGGCCGGTGATGGTCTTGGCGGTGCGGCGTCCGCCGGTGTCGTAGGCATAGTTGTAACGGGCGAGTTCGCCGGTGACCTTGCCGTGGACGATGGAGGTGACTTGGTCGGCCACGTCGTAGGTGTAGGTGGTGGTGACTTCGTTATCAAACGCCTTTTGGGTGCGACGGCCGGCAAGGTCGTAGGTGAAGGTGGCGAACGGGGGGGGACCATAGGGGCTGATGCCGCTGACTTGGCCGCGCGGGGTGTAGGTGTAGATCACCGGCATGGTGTCGGGGTAGGTGAGCTGACTGCGCCGACCATCAACATCATAGGCATAAGCCACGGTGAAGGTGGCGGGGGCGAGAGCGACCGGCGCGGTGACCTCGGAGAGGAGCTGATCGGCGGCATCGTAGGCGTAGGAGTGGGTGACAACGCCGGCGGTGGTGAGGGTGACCAGTCGGCTGGCGGCATCGTAGGCACGGGTCACGTCCGGGGTGGCGTCGCTCCAGTCGCAGGTGAGTTCGCGATTACGAACGTCGTAGGTGCAGGCGAGGGTGACGGCGGCCGGGGTGCGGAGGAGGGTGCGGTTGCCCACGGCGTCGTAGGTGTGCTCCTCGTAGGTGGCGTCGGCGTAGGTCTTGCGGGTGAGGCGACCGGCGAGGTCGTAGGTCCAGGTGGTGACGGCGGAGCGGGCGTCGGTCAGGCTGGCGAGGCGGCCGTCGGGATCGTAGGCGTAGGCGATCACATTGGCCGCCGCATCGGTCCGGGTAGCGAGGCGATTGCGCACGTCGTAGGTCGAGGTGGTGAGGGCGCCGTCGGCGCGGGTGGTGGTGAGCGGATTGCCCACGGCGTCGTAGGTGAAGGTGGTGACGCGGCTCAAGGGATCGGTGGTGGTGAGGCGACGGCGCAGGAGATCGTAGGTGTGGCTGGTGACATGGCCGAGCGGATCGGACTGGGAGGCGAGGTCGCCGGCGGCGGAGTAGACGCGGGTGCTGGTGGCGGCGGCGGCGGTGCCGGCCCCGTCGGTCTCGGTGAGGAGGAGGCCGCTGGCATCGTAGGTGCGCTCGATCTTGCGACCGGAGGGGTAGGTGATCCGGGTCAGGGTATCGACGTAGCCGCAGGAAGAGCAGGAGGGAGAGAGGCCGTATTGGTAGGTCGTGGTGCGGCCCAGCGGATCGGTGACGGAGGCGACGCGCTGGTATTCGTTAAAGGTGTAGTTGGTGGCGTGGCCGAGTTCGTTTGTGGTTTGGATAACGTTGCCATAGAGGTCGTAATCGATCTCACGGAAGGTAGCATCGGGGTAAATGATGCGGATCGGGCGCGCTCCGGCGGAATAGACGGTGGTAGAGGTGCGGGAGAGGGCGTCGGTGCGGGTCAAGACTTGGCCGGAAGCGGCATGGGTGTAGGTGGTGACATTTCCGAGCGGATCGGTGCTGGTCTTGAGGTCGCCGGGGAGGCCGCCGGGCTGACCGGCGGTGTAATAGGCGTAGGTCTGGATGCCGCCGTTTGCGCGACGGTGGGTCAGGACCTGGCCGGTGGCGTTGTAGGTCCAAGTTTCGTAGGTGCCACCGGGACGATCGACGCGGGTGGGCCGATTGGAGGAATCGCGGGTGGTGGTGGTGACGCGACCGAGCTCGTCGGTGAAAGAGAGGACATAGCCGGCCAGGTTGTAGGTGTAGGTCCGGGTGTGGCCGAGGGGATTGGTCTGAGTGAGAACTCGACCCGCGAAGTCGCGGGTGTAGGTGGTGACCCCGCCATTGGGCTGGGTGGTGGTGGCGATGAAGCCGAAGCCGCCGCTGCTGCGGGTGAAGGAAGTGAGGCGGCCGGCGGCGTCCCGTTTGCCGGAGACCTGGCCTTTGTCGTAGAGGCGGCTGATCTCGGCGCCGTTGCCTTGGACGATTTTGGCGTCGGCGCCGCCGCCGAGCGGGAGGCTGACGATGCTGGCGCCGGTGGTGAGGTTTTTCTCCTCCAGCACGGTGCCGGTCACGAGGTAGGGGCCGCCACCGAAGTTGAATATGGCGTTGTAGTTATAGGTGTAGGAAGTGAGCGCGCCGGCGCCACCATACATCGGATCGTCAGCGGTGGAGAGGAGTGGGCGGCCGGTGGTGGGGGAATCGGAACCGACCCACGTATAGGCAGCGACCTCGGTGTCGGGGTAGGTGACGGCGGTCAGGGTGGGAGTGTTGGTGGGAGACCAGTTGGTGTAGGCGTAGTCGACGGCGCGACCATCGCTGGAAACGACGCGGGTGATGCACTCCACGCCGCCGACGAGGCCCCGCTGGATGTCGAGATAGCGTCCGTAGGCGTTGGCGATACGAATGATCTTGGCGGCGGAGTTGTGGGTAAGGGTCCAAGTGTGGCCCTTGCCGTCCCGCACCTCCTTAAGTTGGAACTTGGGCGAGCCGACGCGCTGGAAGTGATACTCGGTGCCCTTGGGGGTGATAAGGGTGTAGCCGACGGTGGAGCCGGGCCAGCGGTAGAGGCGGTCGCCGTTGGCGGCGGGAGGCACCAGCTGGGCGCCGGTGGCGTCGGCGGCGACAAAATTGTATTCGCGACCGTCGGCGTAGCGGAGCTTGATGTCGAAGAAACCGAAGGTCTTTGACGAGAGCTGGCGCATCTCGTGGTTCCAATTGTGCTGCCAGGTCTGGGCGCTGCCGAAGTCCCAGTAGGGGGCGTTGAAAGTGAGGGTGCGGCTGTGGAAAATCCGTTTAAAAGAGACGGGGGCCTCGCCGTAGGTTGTGAGGTCGGTCACCTCACGATGGAGGTCGCCTTTATAGGGATTGATGGGGTTGACGCCGACGCTGCCGGAAGAGCCGAAACCGAAGCCGGGACCGGAACCATTCCCGGTGCCGGAACCGGAGCCACTCCCGAAACCGGGGCCGGAACCATTCCCGGTGCCCACGCCGCCATCATCGGGACAAGGACAGACATCCTCGCAGTCCGGCGGCGGTGGCGAGTCGTCGTTGCCGCAGCTGATGTCATAGGCGAAAGCGGAGAGGGAAAGGCCGCCGAGAAGGGCGACCGAGGCGAGGCGGCGGAAAAAGTTCATGGCGAGGAAAGTGAAGGTGCGAGAAACCGAAGGCTCAGGATTCAGTGAAGAGGCTGGCAGGCGATGTGATGGTGCGGGGTGGCCCGGCGCGACCGACAGGGGAGGGTTCGCCGACCCAGAATTCGAGGGTCTCGGTGCGAGGTCCTTGAGAAACGGTGACGGTATAGAGTCCGCGATGGGGCCCGACGTGAAAGGAGAAGGCAGAGGCGTCGCCCGAAAGCTCGACCTGAGGGCTAAGGGACCGGCCGTCGATCACGCCGCCGTTGTCCGCGCGCAGGACGACGGGCCGGTCGGTGCGAAGAGAGGACCGGTTCAGGGGGACGCGCACCTGATCGTTGGCGCGGAGGTAAACGCGTTCGGTGGCGGGGTGGCCAAGGGGGGCGGCGTCCGGTGAATCGGATGCGCCAATGCGCGAGACAGGCCCGG
>RGVP01000158.1 GCA_010027235.1 bacterium | reverse complement strand
GAAAGCCAAAACTCGACACCCGCCATTCGCTGTGACGCATTTCCGTATGCCCCGCCCATTCTTCTATTTTCTTTTTGCCCTGCTCATCGCCATCACGCGCGCTGCGTCACCCGCCGCCCCCCTTGCTCAACCGGCCGAAAACACACCGGCGGCCGAAACAAAACCCCGGCCGACCCTCACCGACGGCCTGATCCTCGGACTAGTCGAGGGTGTCACCGAGTTTCTTCCCGTCTCCTCCACCGGCCATCTGATTATTGCCAACCACGTCTTGGCGCTCGACTCGGCCGCCCAGGTAGGCACCGACAAACACGGCCAGACCATCACGCTAAAAGACGCGGCGGACACCTACGCCGTGGTCATCCAAGCCGGCGCCATCGCCGCCGTGGCCTTTCTCTATTGGGGACCACTGGTCACCATGTTCGCCGGTCTCGCCGGCCGGAATCCCGCCGGGCTGCGTCTACTGCGAAACCTTATCTTGGCCTGCCTGCCGCCGGTCATTGCTGCCCTCCTTTTTAAGAAATACATCAAAACCCACCTGTTTTCCGTCCAGACCGTCGCTTGGGCTCTTATCGTAGGTGCAGCCATCATGTTTATTACAGAATATCGCCGCCAGCGCACACGTTCAGGTCAGACCGACTTGGCTCGATCTCACGGGGCCGAACTTGCCGGAGCCGACCTTTCCCCCCTCGCCGCCCTGCTGGTGGGCTTTGGTCAATGCCTGGCCCTATGGCCTGGGATGAGCCGCTCCATGACCGCGATGGTCTCTTGCTATTTTGTGGGCCTGAAACCCGCGCGCGCTGCTGAATTCAGCTTCCTGCTGGGCCTGCCGCTGCTGGGCGCCGCTGCCGCTAAGGATGCTTTCGACGGTGGACCGGCCATGGTGGCCGCCTTTGGCTGGACCAACCTTATAACTGGAATCGTCATTGCCTTTCTGAGCGCCGCCCTCGCA
This sequence comes from bacterium, assembly GCA_010027235.1. Lineage (GTDB taxonomy): Bacteria > Verrucomicrobiota > Verrucomicrobiia > Opitutales > Opitutaceae > IMCC26134_A. The sequence goes on along the minus strand of RGVP01000158.1, from coordinate 4,301 downwards.
GTGAAACTATTCGTCGGCCTGCTCACCCGGCTCGGCTTGGTGCCATTTGCCATTTATCGCGTGATTCTGGGCGTCCTTTTGCTCGGTTTTTTCGCCAACTAAAAAACCTTCTTTGTCATTGTGAATAAGTGCCGACATCACGCTTGACCGCTCCGCGTTCGGCACTCATTTCACTCAACCTTACTAACTCAAACCCGCACGGCCTCAGCCGCGCCCTCACCCTCCAAGCCCACCTCCCATGGCCAATCCGAAACGCAAGCAATCCAAACGCCGCAGCGCCAACCGCCGCGCAGCCAACGCCTTCCAGGCCCCTGAATTCGCCAAGGATCCGGTCGATGGCAGCCTTTTCCGCCCACACCGCGTAAATCCGGTCAACGGCCTCTACCGCGGACGTCAAGTGCTGGACGTCTCCGTCTAAGCACCCCTTCCAGCCTAAGTTTCTTGCACGCATCACCCGATGGGAGCACCCACCGGTTCCCTCGGACGGATCGCGTTGGACGCCATGGGCGGGGACCTCGGTCCATCCGAAGTCGTCTACGCCGCTAAACTCGCGCTCAGCGATACTCGCCTCGGCACAGATCTCACTTTGGTGGGAAACCCTGAGGTTTTAGAGCCCTTGCTTAATCAGCACGGGCTCTTTTCGCATCCACGACTCAGCCTCCACGCAGCTTCGGAGGTGATTACGATGGAAGATAAGCCGATCCAAGCCCTTCGTCGCAAAAAGGACTCCTCGATGGCTCGCGCCATTGAACTCATTAAAACCGGCGAAGCCGGCGCCGTCGTCTCTTGTGGAAACACCGGGGCACTCATGGCCGGAGGCACTCTACGTCTCCGCACCCTCGACGGAATCGACCGCCCCGCCCTCGCGGCAATCATCCCCCGTGCAAACGGCCACTTTATCCTGATTGATGCTGGCGCCAACCCCGAGGCAGAACCCCGCCACCTCGCCCATAACGCCCTGCTTGGCAGCCACTATGCCCGCGTAATTCTTGGCGTCGCCCAACCCCGGGTAGGTCTGCTCTCCGTCGGGACGGAAGAAGGCAAGGGTAACGCCCTCACCAAAACCACCCACGAGATCCTGAAGCGTGCCGGAGCGGAAGGTATCATCAATTACGTTGGCCCCACCGAGGGCTTCCAAGCCTTCACAGACCACTGCGACGTCGCGGTGTGCGATGGCTTCGTCGGGAACCTACTCCTGAAGAGTTGGGAATCCCTCGCTAAATTCTTCAAAGCCACCCTCACCTCAGAACTGAAGGCCAACCCCCTCCGCCTCGCCGGAGCCGCCCTCTCACGCGGCGCATTCAAGGCCCTCAAGGCCCGCATGAACCCCGACGTCTACGGTGGCGCGCCCCTCCTAGGCCTCCGCGGCAATGTCCTCAAAGCCCACGGTTCCAGTAACCGCCACGCCCTCCACGCCGCCATCATCGCTGCCGATAAAGTGATTCGGGCTGATTTCTTGGCTCAGGTTTCCCGCGATACCGCGCCGCTTAACGCCGTGATCGAAGCCTGCGCCAGCGCCCCCGCGACAGCCAACCCAGGCGAGGCCGCTCCGGCCGGCTGACGCCACCTCGTTTCCGCCGTGTCTTCACCTCAGTCCCACGCCATCGCCATCCTCGGCACCGGCTCCCATGTGCCCGAGCGTATCGTCACCAATGACGACCTTGCCCAACTGGTGAATACGTCCGACGAGTGGATCCAGACCCGCACCGGCATCCGCGAACGCCGCTTGGCCGGCCCCGGCGAAACCACCACCAGCCTAGCCCTAGGGGCCGCCCGCGCCGCCCTCGCCGACGCCAAGATCGAAGCCTCGGCCATCGATTTACTAATTGTGGCCACTTGCACCCCGGACCTGCCCATGCCGGCGACCGCCTGCCTCGTGCAAACCGCATTAGGTCTGCCCGCCACCACCGCCTGCTTCGACCTCAACGCCGCCTGCACCGGCTTCGTCTACGCCCTAGACACCGCTTGGGCCCTCTTGGCCAGCGGACGCTACCGCCACGCCCTGATCATAGGAGCAGAAAAAATGTCTTCGGCGATCGACTGGAACGACCGCACCACCTGCGTGCTATTCGGTGATGGCGCCGGAGCCGCGGTCCTCGGGCCCGCCCCCGCTGGCTCCAGTATCGTCGCGACCAAACTCGGAGCGATACCCGGCACGAGCGAGTTACTGCTCATCCCCGGCGGCGGCAGCTCGCCCCTTGCCCCCGACGCCCCGCGCCACATCCAGATGAAGGGCAAGGAAGTGTTTAAATTCGCTGTCCGCGCCATGGACGAAGTTTGCCGCGATCTACTCAGCCCCCTCGGCCTCACCCCCCTCGACGTCGCCCTCGTTGTTCCCCACCAGGCCAACTTGCGCATCATCCACGCCATCGCCGAATATCTGGAGCTGCCGCACGATCGCTTTTTTGCCAACGTCGACCGCTATGGCAACACGTCTGCCGCCTCCATCCCCCTCGCCCTTGACGAAGCCCGCCGCGCCGGCCGTCTGCAAAGGGGCGACCTCATCCTGCTTGTGGCTTTCGGGGCGGGCTTGACCTACGGAGGCGCGCTGGTTCGCTGGTAATTCACATCATGCCCATCGCGCCGCGCCGTATTGGTTTTGTTCTGACCCTGCTTTTAATCTGGGCCCTAGGTATCGCCCCCTCCGTGCGGGCCGACCTGGTCTGGGATCCCCGCACCGGTTGGCGCGTCGAAGGCGGCGCGCTCGCCCCCTTCCTAGACACTCCCGCCGGCCATACCGCAAAGTCCCTGATGGACAATGCCCGCCATGCCGAGGACGCCGGCCACGCCGGCACCGCCCTCTCCGGCTACAAGCGGGTCTACAAGAAGTATCCCACTTCCCTCTTCGCCCCTGAAGCGCTTTACCGTTCTGGCCGGATCTACGAGAACCGTCGCCAATACACCAAAGCTTTCCGGAACCTGCAGCGCGTTATCGCCGAACACCCGGCCTACCCCGCCTTCACCGAGGTCCTTGGCTCCGAATACCGGATCGCCGACAAACTGGTTAAAGGCGCCCGCCCACTCTACTGGGGCATCATCCCCGGCTTCAAACAACGCGACAAGGGCCTCGAGTTTCTCGAACAGATCGTATCTAACGCTCCCTACAGCGAATACGCCGGTATCTCGCTGATGAACGCCGCCAGTGGCTACACCCGTTCGGGCGATCGCGACGCGGCCATCGATGCCCTCGACCGGATGATCAACAACTACCCCGACAGCTTTCTTACCCCCGACGCTTACCTCAAACTTGCCGCCGCGCAGGCCTCCATCACCCAAGGCCCCCCTTACGACCAAGCCTCCACCCAGCTCGCCCTGACCTACTTTCAAGATTACACCATCCTCTACCCCGGCGAAGCCGATGTAGCCCTCGCAAATAAAGGCTTCAATAGCGCCCGTGCCCTACTCGCCGAAAGCAAGATGACCATGGGCGACTTCTATTACAAAAAACGCTCCAACTACAAAGCTGCAAAAGTCTTCTACAACGAAGCCATAACCACCTACCCCGATTCCCCGACCGCCGAGCGAGCCCGCCGCTACCTCGCCGCGATCGAGAAGATCGAGTCCGGTGCAGCCGACACCGAAGGCGGTATTCGCAGCAGCCCCCGCGCCAAGCGTTTCTGGATTTTCTAGAAAGTTCACGCGCCCCCACGCCCCATGGCCCGCCTCCTCTCCGCCCTCTTCGCCGGCTGCCTTCTGCTCTTCACCAGTGCCTGCTCCCACTACCGTCTGGGCACTGGCGTCGAGCGTGATTTTCAGAGCATCTTCATCGCCCCCGTTCAAACCAACGCGGCCTACCCTCAGGCCGCCGCCGTGCTGACCACGCAAATTCGCGAAACCTTCATCCGCGATGGTCGAGTCCGCGTCGTCAATACCCCCGACGAAGCCGACGCCGTGCTTTCAGTAAAACTATCCAGCCTGCAGCGAGCCAAACTCACCTCGCTCACCTCAGACTCTGGCCTAGCCCGGAAAATGGGCCTCACCCTGTCCGCCACCACCACCCTCCAAGATCCCGCGGGTAAAAAAACTTGGTTCACCAACCGCGCCGTAGCCGTGGAACGCCAGCTATTCACGGATAACGGCTCGGCCGACCTTCAGCCCATTCAGCAACTTCAGGCTGAATACGCTCTCCTGCCTCAGCTCGCTCAACCCTTCGCCCAAGAAATTCTGGGGTCAGTTCTGGATACCTGGTAATCCTCTCCTTGGCCCCTCTTGCCATGAAAAAGCCGCGCTCCTTTCGGACGCGGCTTTTTCATGGCCGTATCTAAGTCCCGACCTTGCGCTTGCCCGCGACCTTTATCCAC
>RGVP01000157.1 GCA_010027235.1 bacterium | reverse complement strand
GGGCTGGCGGAGGCGGCCGAGCGCGAGGGCGAGTGGCGGGAGGGTCGGGTCTTGGTCGGTCATGGGTGGTGATTTGGAGAGGTTCACCACCCCCTGCGGTTTTTCCCGGAGGCCGGGGTTTTGTTAAAACAAAAAACCCCCTCCGGTGGTCACCGGAGGGGGCGGAAAGTGGTTGCTTTCTTTAGCCTCGCGGTGTGCCCGTTACGGACACGGAAATGGCTACGACCACGGATACGATGTGGGCGGAGGCTTTCACGGAAGCGGAGGAGGCGAAGATCACAGTTGATAAGTTAAGGCTCGCGGGAATGCGGGCGTCAAGCGGGCTTTTGTAATCGTTGCGCGAGGGCGGGTCTCAGAAGGAGGCACTGACCTCATGGTGGTAACCCGGCTCCAAGGCGAATTCGCCTAGCGCGGTGCACTCGGTCTGGTCATTTTTATAAAGGCGCACCCTAGCTGGAAAAAGCAGCTCGGCACTTTCCCAGCGCCACTTGCCGATGGAAATGAACTGGAGCGGAACACCTTTGTCGCGTCTCAGGCCGGGGCCGTCGCCGCGGATAAAGAGTTTGTTGCCGATACCAATGTAGGCGGTGGCGATGAGACGGGTGAAGCCGTCGTTCGATAAGGCGGGTTCCGCGTGGGCCTGTTCAGCTTCCGACTGGGATTCTTCCTCAATCGCCGTCGGGGGGGGCGGGAGCTCCGCAGTGGTTTCTTGGGGCTCCGCTTGAGGCTCCGTTGCAGGAGCACGGGTCGGAGTAGTCGGGGCGGGTTCCGACTCTAGGGTGACTTCAACCAAGGCAGTCGCAGCGGGTTCGTCGAGGCCGTTGTCGTCGATGAGCCCAGTTGACGGGACGGGTATGGCTGGTTCCGGTGCGGTAAAACCTAGGCTGGAGGGTGCGGCTAAGGCAGCTAGTGGTGCAGGGAGGCGGGCGGCGGACAAGGCGCTGATGGTATCTGTAGCGGCGCGTTCTAGGGTGGTGCGGGCTGCTTCCGCGGCGGCGCCGAGGGTTGCTTGGCTCGCTTGGGCGGAGGCTTCGATTTTGGTGCGAGCCGACTCGGTGGCGGCCTCGAGAGTGGAGACCGCCTGAGCGGTTTCGCGGCGCAGGGTGCTGGCGGCCTGCTCGGCGATGGTTTCGGCTATACGGGGCAACCGGGCGAGGGTCTCGTCGAGGGTTCCGCTACAGCTGGACGAGAGGCTTTCCAGACGGGTTATATCCTGGGTGGTGCGGGTCAGCTTTTCGAGTATGGGGGTGAGTTTCTCGGCCTCGGTGGAGCGCAGGGTCTCAAGTTGCAGGCGCAGAGCGGAGTTTTCCTCGTTTGTGGTGGTGGCGACTTGGAGCTGGAGCGCCTGTAACTCGGTTTGCAGGGCGGTGGGGAGCGCTTCCAAGGCCTTGATCTGGCGGTTGGCGTTTTCCGCGATGGCTGGGAGGCTAGTGGCGACGATGCTGATCTGCTCGGCGGAGGCGGCGATAGTGCGCGCGAGGGCTTCGATCTGGTCGGTGTGCTCTTGAAGAGCTTCTTCTTGGCGGCGGGCGTGGTTGATGACGAAGGGATAGAGCCCCGCGATGGCGCCCAGGCCCACGCAGGCGGCGAGGGCGGCGAGGGGGGCGACCCCCAGCGGTGCTTCGGCCTGCCATCCGATAAAGGCGGCAAAGCCCACCAGCACGATGTCGGCGATAACGAAGGGGACGGGGTCTAGACGGGGCACGTCAGGGGGAAGGACTTTCATGGAATTGCCACCCGGGCAGTGTTTGGTATACGGCCCGTCGTTGAGTGGAACAAGGGAGAAAACGGCTGGGTGGTGGGTGCGGCGGTCTTGGCGACCCTGACTGATTTGCCGTTTGCCAAGGGGGGGCGCCGCTCTACGATTTGCGGTTCCATGTTGTCGTTTTTCTTCAAGCGTTTTGCCGGTCGTCATTACCGCAAGTTCATTGAGCGCGCCAAACCTCTCGTCGCCAAAATCAACGAGTTCGACGAGGCCTACAAGGCGCTGACCAACGACCAACTGCGGGCCAAGACGGCGGAGTTCAAGGCCCGCGTGGCTGCCGCTCCGGACAAGAATGTCGCGCTCGATGCCATCCTTCCGGAGGCCTTCGCGGCGGTGAAGAACGCTGCCCGCCGTCTAGTCGGCATGAAGGGGCAGGTTTGCGGGCAGGAGCTGGAGTGGAACATGGTTCACTTCGACGTGCAGCTCATCGGCGGCATAGCGCTCCACCAAGGCCGCATCGCCGAGATGGCGACCGGCGAGGGCAAGACGCTCGTCGCCACCACGGCGATGTATCTCAACGCCCTTACCGGCCGGAATTCCCAGCTTGTTACGGTTAATGACTACCTTGCCCGCCGCGACTCCGAGTGGATGGGTTACCTTTATCGTTTTCTCGGGCTCTCGGTTGGCTGTATCCAGCAGCAGATGTCGCCCGACGTGCGGCGCCAGATGTATGGCTGCGACATCACCTATGGCACCGCTTCCGAGTTCGGCTTCGACTATCTCCGCGACAACGGCATGGCTACACGCCGCGAGGATCAGGTGCAGCGCGACCATTGGTTCTGTATCGTGGACGAGATCGATTCCATCCTCGTGGACGAGGCCCGCACCCCGCTGATCATCTCCGGCCCTGCGCCGATTGAGCGCGAGCAGCCCTATACCCGTCTTCAGCCTCAGGTGGCGCGCTTGGTGCAGGAGCAGACCCGACTGTGTAACCGCTTTATTGGCGAGGCCCAGACCTTGCTCAAAAAAGAGCCACTTAGCCCCGAAGACCGCGCCCAAGCCGCGCTTCGTATGCTGCAGGTGAAGATCGGTAATCCTCAAAACAAGCTCCTGCGTGGGCTCATGGAGACGCCCGAGTGGCGTAAATTACTCGATAAGACTGAGGTGGAATACAATTCCGACTTCCAGAAAACTGAACTCTTTCAGCTCAAAGAAGAGCTCTATTACGCGATCGACGAGCGCCAGCACCAAGCCGACCTCAGCGAGATCGGCCGCAAGCTGCTCCGTCCCGATCACCCCGACGCCTTCACCCTCCCCGACCTTGCGACCGCTTTTAGCGATCTTGAGCGCGAGCAGGGGCCGACGCCCGAGCAAAAGGAAGCGCGCCGCGCTGCCATGCAGGAGGAATTTGCCCAGATCTCGGAAGAGATCCACGCCATCTCCCAGCTGCTCCGTGCTTACTCACTCTACGAGCGTGACGTGCAATACGTCGTGGCCGAGGGCAAGGTCATGATCGTCGACGAGAACACCGGCCGCGTTATGCCCGGTCGCCGCTGGTCGGACGGCCTACATCAGGCAGTCGAGGCCAAGGAAAACGTCACCATCGAGCGCGAGACGCGCACCTACGCGACGGTCACAATTCAGAACTACTTCCGCATGTATGAAAAACTCGCGGGCATGACCGGCACGGCTGAGACCGAGGCGACCGAATTTCACGACATCTACAAGCTGACCGTCCAAGTCGTCCCGACTAATCGACCCTGCATCCGCATCGACAAGAACGATTCCATTTTCAAGACGCGCCGGGACAAATACAACGCGGTCCTCAAGGAGATCGAGGGGGCCAATAAGAAGGGCCAGCCGGTGCTGGTCGGCACCGTCTCGGTCGAGCAGTCCGAGGTGCTCTCCCGTATGCTCAAGCGGAGCGGTATCGTGCACACGGTCCTGAACGCCAAGATGCACCAGCAGGAGGCCGAGATCGTGGCCCGCGCGGGTCAGCGCGGCGCCGTTACCATCGCCACTAACATGGCCGGCCGCGGCACTGACATCAAGCTGGGGGAGGGTGTGCGTGAGCTGGGCGGCCTCCTCGTGATCGGCACCGAGCGCCACCAGAGCCGTCGCGTTGATCGCCAGTTGCGCGGCCGTTGTTCGCGTCAGGGCGACCCGGGTATGACCAAGTTTTTCCTTTCTCTCGAAGACGAGTTGATGCGTCTCTTTCTCCAGGGTAATCTGGCTTCCCGTATGATGGAGGGCTCGATGAAAGAGGGCGAGGAGCTGGAGCACCCATGGTTAAACCGCTCGATTGAGAGCGCTCAGAAGAAGGTCGAGCAGCAGAATTTTTCGCAACGTAAGCGCCTGCTCCAATACGACGACGTCCTTAATCAGCAACGTGAGGTGATCTACGGCATCCGCAATGGAGCCATCCACGCCGACCGGCCGAAAGACATCATCTTTGAGCAGGTCGAGGAGGAGGTCGCGGCCCGCCTCGAGACGGCCGGCTACGGCGGCGGGGCCTCGGCAGTGACGGCGGCGGCGGCCGAGGGCTTCGTGGGCTGGGCCAATACCCATTTCCCGGTCGGACTGAAGATCGAGGACATTACCGGTAAATCGCTCGAGGCGGTTTCCGCACTGGTGGTTGGGAAGGTCCGGGAGGCCTATGCGGTGAAGGAGTCCGTTGAGATTGCCGAGGCGCTTGGCTCGATCGAGCGTTACGTGGTCATTAACGCGATCGACCATCACTGGCAGGAGCACTTGACCGAGATGGAGAGCCTGCGTCAATCGGTCGGCCTGCGTAGCTACGGCCAGAAGGATCCACTGGTCGAATACAAGACCGAGGCCTATAAGTATTTCGAGGAGTTGATGCAAAACGTGCGGTTGCAGATTTGCACCGGTCTGTTCCGCAGTGCGTCGAACGTGCAGGTTTTCGAAAATATGCTCGCGATGCTGGCCAAGGGTGCCCGCGCCCAGGGTCCAGCCGGCACGGCCGCCCCGATGCTCGCTGCCCCGGCACGGAAGTCTCCGGCGCCGCCCGCTCCTAAGGCGGAAACGCCCCGGGTGACCGCGCAGGTGCGCACGACGATCACCACCAGCGGCAAGACCAACGCGCCGTTGCCGGGCACCAAGCCTGAAGCCGGTAACTGATCGCGCCCGAGCCTAGGCCATGCCGGTAGCAAGGCCGTGGGTCAATACGAGGGCGCCGGTCACGGCGGTCTCCAGCCGCAGCACGCGTCCGCCCAGCGAGCAAAGGGTAAAACCAGCTCCGCGGAGCGCGGCGCGGTCGAGTGCACCCCAACCTCGTTCCGGACCGAAGGCCAGAGTCGTCGCCGAGCCGGGCAGGGCGATCAACGCATGGGTCATGGAAGCGGTGGCCTCATAATTGTCCAACGCGAGCCGGCGGCTGGTGGAGGGCAAATTAGCGAGGGCCGCTTCGAGATTTTCCGACCAGTGGATGGCGGGTAATCGAGTATCGCAGGCTTGGGCGGCGCCGGCGAGAAGGTAGCGGCGCCACTCGCCAGAGGTCCAGAGGGTAGCGGCGGCGTAGTTGGGATCGGCACGTTCGGTGGCGACGAAGTGGATCGCGGTGACACCGAGGGTAGTGGCGTCGCGGAGAAGGTCGCGCGCGGTTTGCGGGCGGG
>RGVP01000156.1 GCA_010027235.1 bacterium | reverse complement strand
CCGGCGGCGGTGTAGGTGTAGGACGGGCCTTGGTTGTTCTGGTAGCGTTTGTTTTCCAACCAGCCGCGCTGGCTGTGGTAGTCCCAGGTGGTCACGGCCGCGCCGGCGCCGGTGTGGCTGGCGGGGTTGTAGTCCTGCCAGGTGGTCAGGGTTTTGAGCCGCCCCTGGCGGTCGTAGGTGCGATACTCCGGGTAGGCGCGCGAACCCCAAACCCGTTTCACGGAACCGTCCGCCCAATACCGGGTGTGGGTCGTGGTGGTGTTGGGATGGGTTACGGAGGTGACTGCGCCCCGGTCGTTATGGCCATACGTCGTTACCTGCGGTCCGTCGCCGGGATCGGGCGTGGTGACGGTGTAAAGTTGGTCGGCCGCGTCGTAGGCGAGCGTGGTGGTGCCGCGGGCGTCGGTCACTTTCCACAGGCGGCCGTAGCCGTCATACTGGTTGGTGACGGAAACGACGGTGCCGCCCGAGGCGTCTTGGCGGACCTCGCTCGTCACCTGGTCGCCCAAGCGGGTGCGGATGGTCCGGGTTTGGTCGGGCAGCGTGGTCGTCTCGGTGCGCACGCCGCTCTGGGGGTCTTGGGCGATGACGATTTGCGTGGTCTGGGTGCCGAGCACGGTTCGCCAGATCCGGGAACCGTCCACCGCCCTTTCGTCCACGGAGACGGTGCGCGGGGTGTCGCCGTCCTCGATCCACTGTTCGGCCAGGGTCTTGGCCACGGTCAGGCCGTCGCGCGTTCCGTAGGTGGTCGTGGTGCGAGTGATGCGGTCGGCGGTGGTTCCGCTCGCACCATAGTTGATTTGCCCGTCCCGGTTCAGGTCGAGGGCGGTGACAACGTGCTCGCCGTCCGCGTCCCGCGTGTAGGCGAAGAGGGTTTGCACGCCGTCGGCATCGGTTTGGCGCTTCGGACGCCCGGCGACTTCGTATTCGGTTTCGGAATGCGCACCCTCCGGATAGGGGTATTCGACGCTGACGAGCTCGCCGAGCATCGAGTAAACGGAGGTCACGGTTTCGCTCTCGGAGTCGTTTTCCCCGACTTTGATCTCGGTGACGGCCCGGCCGACATCGGCCGAATCGTAGGTCCATTTGGTGATGAGCACGCCATTGCGCCGGAACTCCAGGGGCACGCCGTTGCCCGACGTGATAGAAACTTCCTCCAGCGCGTCGTCGGCTCCCGAGGCGGACTCCGCCCGGTTGGTGGTTTTAACCCACTGCCCGCTGCTGTTGACGGTTTCGGAGTAGGTGACGGCGCCGCCGCCCAGGCGCCAGGTGGCGGTGAGATTACCCGCGAGGTCATAGTCGGCGGTGGCGACGAGGCGTTCGTTGGTGCCACCTAGACGTTGATAGGTTTTCCGGACACGGCCGAGTGCATCGAGCTCGTTGCGTTCGCCGGAAACGAAGGTGCCGGAGACGGAGCGGATTTCCTCGCCGGCCTCGCGGTCGAGACCGTCGTAAAGGATGGTGCGGACCAAGCCGTCAAAGGTGATGGTTTCCAAGCGTCCGCAGCAGGTTGAATAGGTGCGGGTTTCCTCCTTGCCGTTGCGCACGGTCAGGGTGGGCGTCCCGTGGACGGGGTCGCGCTCCAGGATCTCTTCGCTGGCAAAAACGAGGTTGGTGGCGATGTCTCGCTCTTCGGAGGCGACGAGGCGCCCTTGGGCGTCTTCGGTCCGGGTGGAGCGGGTGCCGTGAAGGATGGCGGTGGTGCCCGCGTCGGGCGTGCCGATTTCTTGGATGGTCACAGTGTGGCCTTCCGCGTCCGTGCCGTAGGTCCAGCGCGTGGCGGAGCCGTCGGGGAAAAATTCCCAGGCGGTCTGGCCGGCGTGGGCGCCGTCCGCGAAGGTCCATCGGGTGGTGGTCCGTTTGTCCGGTGAATCCCAGTAGATGGAGTAGGGTGTGATCGCCTGACGGGTCTCCTCTTTTTTGTAGTTCGCACCGGCATGGGCGAAGGCGGCGCTGTAGGCGATGACGTGGGTGTAGCCGGTCCGTCGGTCGGGCGAGGAAATGTTCGTCGTGCTGGTCAGCTTTTCGTATTTCTGGTCCCCGTCGAGGTCGCCCAGCTCTTCGCCGACGCTGGAGCGGTAATCGGAACTCCAGTCCTGATAACTCGTGAATTGGGACGTGAAGCCACCCGAGTAGGTGTCGGTTCGCGAATAGAGTTCATGCGTCCCCACGCGGTAGATTTGTCCGCCGCTAACCGGATCGGTGACCAGTCCGCGAAGAATATCCCCCGCCGCGCCGAGCTGCACGTTCTCCTTCTCTTTCAAAGCCCCATCCACCATCCCCCAGACCCGGCGGTAACGGGAAACCAGGCCGTAGACGGGATCGCTGGTTTTGCCTTCCTCCACGATGGTTCCACCGCTGGAATAGCGCCGGTGCGATTCGGACACGCCGTTACGCACCAACTCGATGCTCCCGTCGGCCAAGGTGCGAAATTCCCACCCGGCCGCCCCGGAACCCGCGCGGGTGATCGCCACCGAACCGGACACGGTCCCCGGTCCCACGGTCCAGACCGTGTGCGGGGTGCCGGCCGGAGTGGCCACCGGATGGGCCGGATCGAAGGACCCGGCCGCATCCTCCGGATAAAAACGAATCGCGTAGGACGTGGCCGAAGTAGGGACGATATCCACGAAGGTCTGCGGGGCGCGAATCTGGCGCAGGCCCCCCGACACTTCGATGGCGCTGACCTCCGATGACCAGTCGCTCGCGGTGCTGCCGATCAATTTTAAAGCGGCGGGAGTCAATAGATCGGACGTCACGCCGGGCGAGCGCAGCACGATGCGGCCCGCCGAGCCGCCACCGGTCAGCAGCCCCAGGTTCAAATCCAGATGCACGGAACCCAAGGTGGGCCCGCCCGAGCCGGGGTCGCCGCCGCCAGATGGACCGCCGCAGCCGCAATCCACGGGCTCCAGGGTCATGGCGTGGTTCAGCCAGGACTCGGGGTCGGGGTTGTTGAGGGCGTCGCGATGCAGATCGACGCCGTAGGCCTCGGCCTGCTCGGGCCGGGTGATCAATTCATAGCCGACTCCAGTCGGGTGGGTTTCCGTTTCCGGAACCGGCGGAATGGGAAGCGGGATCGCATCACCTTCCATCCAGCCGTCCTCGCCGATGGTCACCTCGATTTGGGTGCGTTTAAGACTCGCACCGTTGCGCGCGCCCATCGCGATCTGCGAGCCCCAGGTCCAATAACCCCCCGGGCCAACTTGGTAATCGTAACGGCTATAGATCGGTTCGTAGGCGCCGACGGAATAACTCAGAAGGTATTTTCCGGGGCAGCGTCCCTTAACCCGGAATTTTGTCGTCTGCCGTCCCCAGCGGTAATCCGCCAGGGTGAACACATAATCTTCGGAGCCTTCACCGTCGCAAAGTTTCCCCCCAAATTTGGAAGTCGTGGTCTTTAGTTCGATATTGGTTTGATACGATGTATTGAGCAGGTCCGGCTGGCGACCTACGTTGCCGTCTGTCGGAAGCGCGGACTTCGCCAGACCGTCGAACTCAATTTCTGTCGTCAGATTGGCTTCGGTGATCGCGGTTTTGGTGTATCCCGTGTATTCGCATTCTTGCGTCACCGGACCGATTTTGGCCGCGGAGATGTCCGCCGGAACCGTATGAGGTGCATAATAACTGTAGGATGAGTAGAGCGGGCTCTCCTGAACGGCGATTTTCGCGAAGACCGGGTTGAAATCCATGCCGAGGCCAAAGGTCCCCTCGCGGGAGACATCTAACTCGGTATCGACGGAGTCGGATTCCACTTCCCAAAACCAGTTCAGGACTCCGCTTTGATACAAAATGCCGGACTGATGCCCGGTGAAGGCGTCAAAGCCAACCCAGTGCCCCATCTTCGGATCCGTGGTATACGCGACCTGATCCTCCGGATTATCATCCGAATAGTCGTTCAAAAGGACGATATTTTCCACTTTGCCCGCCTGCGCGAAGGGCAGGGCGAACAACAGGGCGACAACGGCGAATAGTCGGCGTATGGCGGGAGGCATTGGAACGATGTTCAAGGTTGATATACAAAGCCGATCACGGTGAATAGACGACGAGCCCGGTCGGCGTCGTCGTGGTCGGATCGGCTCCCGGACCGACGGAATTTTGATACAGCGCCAGATTGCTCAAATTCGCGACGACGACGGTCGCGTCGCTTGCATCAAATGGATTGAGACCGTGCTCCAACTCCCAGCCATCGGGTATCCCATCCCCGTCGGAATCAGCGCCGTAGGGATCTGCGAGGGTCGATTCCTGCAGCCGCAGGCGCACGAAGATTCGGTCGTTCGGGGTGGAGAAACCGTAGCGAACGGCGGCGTCCCGGCCGGTTTCGATCAGCGGGAAGTAACCCCAGGGGGCAATGAGGTCCTCGCTGCGTTGGAGAAAATAGGTGTGGCCGGCGCGTCCCCACCAACTCACTTCGTAGGTGCCGGGCGTGGCGGTATTGGCGGTAAGGCGCAGACCTTCATTGAGGTCGGCGGCGGCCTGGGCGCGGAGAGGAGGCGCGTGGAAGATGGCGGCAAGCAGCAGGGTGGACGAGAGCAGTCGGAGCGGGTGGCGGTTCATGGCGTGGCGGCGGGCGTTTCGATTTTCCAGAAGTAGATCGTCTGGTCCTTCGGTTTGGTCGGGGCGAGGGCGGCCTGACGCGCGGCCTCGGCGGCGGCGGCTTCGCGGGCGGCTTGGGCAGCGATCAATTCCGCTCGGTTCACGTCGTGGTAGGCGTGCAGGTAATCCAGCGGGGCGAGATCGGCCTCGGCGGCGGCGACTTCGGCGGCGGTGCCTTCGACGACGTATTCGGCGGGGGTTTGCTCGGAGGCGGGCGCGAGGCCGAGATCGGCGGGGCGCTGCTCATGGTTCGGGCCGATTTCAAAGAGAAAGGGGAACCAGTTGTAGACGGCGGTCTCGGTTTCCCAGTCCGTGAGCTGGGAAAGGAGGCGGAAATCGACGTTGCTCCAGGCCACCCACTCGCGGCCGGCGGAGCGCCAGCGCAGTTCTGTGACCACCGGCGGACGCAGATGCACGGTGGCGGATACGCCGAGCATGATGCGGGGCTTGGCCTCCAGCCGCGCCCATTCCGCGAGTTCGGCGGCGGAGGGGGCGGCGGAAGGGACGGGCACGGGGACGGGCCGGGGTGGCAAGGCGGGCGGGCGGATGCGAACGTAGGTGATGGTGCGCTCGCCCTCGGTCACGGTGCTGCGGGCCAGCACGGTCACCGGGATGCCGTCTATGGCGTCGGCGGCGTGGAGCGGCGACGCGGCTAGCAGGCTCGCGAGGATGAGGAAAATGGATGGCGGGCGCATGACCGGGAAACGGAGGGTGGAATGTGGAAGGCTGGAAGGTGGGAAGCAGTCTTGCGGAAATCCGGGCACAAAGGGGGGGACGCACTTACTTGCGTTCC
>RGVP01000155.1 GCA_010027235.1 bacterium | reverse complement strand
CGCGGCGATCGCGGTCGCCGCCTGCGTTCCGGTCACATCTCCCGCTAACGAGCCGCTAAAGCTCGTCGCGCTGGTCGCCGTCGTAGCGTTGCCAGTCAGCGGCCCGCTGAACGAACCTGTCACCGTGCCGGTAAACGTCGGGCTCGCCAGCGGCGCCTTAAGATCCAGGGCCGTTTGCTGCGCCGTGGAGACTGGCTTGTTCGCATCGCTGGTGTTGGTCACGTTGCCAAGGCCCACCATCGACGCGGTGATTCCACTTACCGTTCCCGTAAAGGTCGGGCTCGCTAGTGGCGCCTTCAGTGCATCGTTACCGTTGAGCTTGTTGATCGCGGTCAGGATCGTGTCCGCCGTGGTAATGGTGCCCGCTGCCGACGCATAACCCGTCAGCGCCTTGCCGGTGACCGTCGTCGCGGCGATCGCGGTCGCCGCCTGCGTTCCGGTCACATCTCCCGCTAACGAGCCGCTAAAGCTCGTCGCGCTGGTCGCCGTCGTGGCGCTGGTGGCCGTTGTAGCGTTGCCACTCAGCGGCCCACTGAACGAACCTGTCACCGTGCCGGTGAAGGTCGGACTGGCCAGCGGCGCTTTGAGATCCAGTGCCGTTTGCTGCGCCGTGGAGACCGGCTTGTTCGCATCCGAGGTGTTGGTCACATTCCCGAGGCCTACCATCGACGCCGTGATACCGCCCACTGTGCCGGTGAAGGTCGGACTCGCTAGCGGTGCTTTTGCATCGAGTGCAGTCACGTCCGCTTTCGTGGCGAGCGCGGTCACGTCTGCTTTCAACGCCAGCGCCGTAAGATCCGCCTTCGCGTTCAAGGCCGCCAGATGCGCCGACGAAACCGGTTTATCCGCATCGCTGGTGTTGGTCACATTCCCGAGACCGACCATTGATTTCGTGATGCCACCCACGGTTCCGGTGAAGGTCGGGCTCGCCAGCGGCGCTTTTGCATCGAGTGCAGTCACGTCCGCTTTCGTGGCGAGCGCGGTCCGGAGCTCGGTTTTCGCGGCGTCAAGAGCGACCGCGTCCGCTTTTGCAGCCAGCGCGGTCACATCAGCCTTTCGCTCGTCGTTGCCGTTGAGCTTGTTGATCGCACTAAGAATCGTATCGGAAGCGCTGATCGTTCCCGCACCCGAAAGATAGCCCGTCAGGGGCTTACCCGTTACCGTGGCGGCCGAGATCGTCGTGTTGCCCTGCGGGCCGGTCACATCCCCGGCAAGAGCCCCCTCGAAACCAGCGGCGGTCTCAGACTTGGCCGCCAGCAGAGCGAAAGGAACCGCCGCCAGCCTTTGATCGGGTGCCAGTTGTTGAAACCCACGGCTACCGTCATTGAACCAGATACGGAGGCGGACATCTCCCTGGTCGAGACAGCTGGACGGGAGGCTCGCCATGTTGGCGATAGAGGTATCCCCAAGAAGAACCGCATAGAGCCCCTTGCTCACCGATAGCGCGATCGCTGCGCCGGGTTCCGTTCCTGAGCTACCGGGGGCACTATTGCTCCAATAGGTGGCGTTTCCAGTCGCGCTCACCAACGCGAACTTGAATTGTCCGATGCCCTCAAAGTTCACCCCATTCACCACGACCCGGCCTTGGTGATTGAGAAGCTGAGGCACTGCGGCCTGCGTCACGATCTGGCCAAAAATTGCGACAGAGACCAAAAGAAGTATCCGGAGGGCGGAGTGGGTTCTAGCAATCATGGCTGTTCGAAAGGGGGCATTCTGGCAGGGAGTCGTCCCGGGCCGGATACTTGCTTTGTGGGTTTATCTGGCTCCGGAGCCCCCTTGGTGAACCCCCGACCGGAATCGGTGGCGTAAAGGGTATTATCCACTTTACTGAACATCAGGCGCAGGCCGGTTTGAGGAGACTGGAACGTCGAGAAATCATCCGGCTTGAAGACAAACCATACTGGAGCCTCGCGGTTCAATGGATCTGAAGATCCAGGCATCAGACCGAAGACGTTGTCATCCTTTAGGTCTTTGATCAGCTTGGGAGAGGCCTTGACCATCAGGAACCATTGCCAGCGCTGCAGGCCGTCCTGATCGCTCCACTCATGGCGCTCAGCGTGGAGGATTTGGTCTTCTTCGCTTGGACGACGCCAGAAGGCCCGTTTGAAAATCTCTTCTGCATCCGTCACGGTCGTTGACGGCGCTTCCTGCCGCCAAGCGATGACACTCGGCTTCACGGGTGCGGCAGCGGGGGCGCGGGAGCTCAACCGGGACACGGTGAGCCAACCGAGGACCAAAACCGCTACGACACCACCCAAAGCAACCTTGCGAAAGAGGGTCATTAGTTACCCGAGTTCGAGTAGGTGCGGAGGAAAAGCTGGATATCCTTCACGCTCGCCGCAAAGCGATTAAGGCCCGTCTGCTCGTCCTTGAGCAAGGTGTAGGCCGGAATCACGATCTTCCAGCGACTGTTCCACACGCTGCGGCCGATCAGGCGGGTGTTGGTGAATTCCTCAGGCACACTGCCGTAGAACATCGTTGCATCCGCCACGGGACGGAAGGCCTGGTGTTTGCGGATGATCCAAGGCTGCTCGCTGAGTGTGCCGTTGGCGTTGAAGAACTGCGTGCTGTTAAAATCCGTGCCGCCGAGGTTGTATGGCAGCGGCAAGGCTTGGTCTTGGACTGTCCAAATACGGACCGTGTTGGTGTCTCCCAGCGGCGGCGCCAGCATGCTGTCGTTGCCGCAGGGGATCAGGTAGACATAGGGCGTAGCTCCCAAGGCGTTGGAACTGGAGGTGTTTGCCGCGCCGGAGCCCGGATTGCCGGCGGCAAAACTGTCCATCCCGACATAACCCGGCAGGGCGATGCCGACCCTGTATATCTTAGTGGCGTAGTTGCTCGGGGTGTAGTTGTGATCTCCCGCCGCATAGTCCAAGCCGAAGAAATTCAAGCCGTGCTGAATGGTGCTGCTGAAAGGAATGATGATCCCGGGCACCGCCGTTCCGTCCGGCTTCGTGATGTTGCGGCAATACTTGGCCACATCGCTGTCCCCCGCCACGTTGGCCACCATATGCTGCTCCAGCGTTTGCTGCCACGCATCGTCGTCGCTCGTCGTGTCGGGACTGTTCAGCAAACGGAACAATTCGGAGCGGAGTGAGAAGACCGTGCCGTATTGGTCGGGGTTGTTGATTCCCAGCCTGCCCTTGGCCACCGAGAAATCCGCATTCACTTGGGCCAAGGTGCCCGCGAGGCCGGCGTCGCCAAGCGTGCTGGTCGTCGCCTGCGGCACTCCGCCGGTTAGATCGCCCAACGACCGTGAAGCGACGATGCGATTAAAGATCTTCTGCCCGGAGCTCGTGCCCAGTAAGCCGGTCTCGTAGTCGTAGCTCTTCACCGCAAGGTAGCTATAGCGACTGGCGAGATCGAACAGGCTGCGGTATTGCTCGAGTGACTCGTCACGGAACAGGCGGAAGGACAAATCCTTGGTGCGGTAGCCTTGGATGATCGCGGACGCCCGGATTCGGAATGACTCACGCTCGGAGAGCACCCGCATCCCCTTGGCAAGCACACTGCGCACCCGCTCGTTGGCCATTTGCAGCTTGGCTGCAGGGCCTGCTAGTGATGATAACATGCCGGTCATTTCCCGATACTTCTGCTCGACCTCGTAGGCCAGTTGCACGGCCTCGAGCTTATATTCCTGTTCGACCAAATACGAATCGAGATTCATCTGCTGGCTTTGCATTTCCGTCGTTAGACCCCGGATGGTGTTGTTAAAGGTTAACGAACTAAACACTAAGGCATTATCCAACACCACGCCGCTCAGTTTGATCGCTCCCCGCACCGCCGAGGTGGCGTCAAACGAGAGGCCAGCAACTTTGGGCAGACACTCTGCCAGAGCGTCGGCATTTTCTTTGTAAAACTCGCCGAGCGCCTCAGTCCCTTCGGCCGTCGCTTCGAGCGCCGTGATCACCTTGGCTTTGAGCAACAGGTTGGCGTTGATCTTGTCGCTAGTGGCCAGTTGCTTGGCGTGATTGTCGATAGTATCGAGCAGTAGCTGCGCCTCGCGCAGGAAATCACGGTTGCAGTCTTCGATCCCGCCGATGGCATTGAGCAAATCAAGGTAAGCTAGGTGTGACTCCATCAAAGCGGTCTGGAGCTCGCCGGCCTCGGCCCGCGCTCCCATGCCTGTGCGGTAAACATCCGAATATTGGATGAACTCGTTGGGATTCACGGTTACTTCCTGAACCGTCACTTGTGTCGAGTCGTTGCTTTGACTCACGATATCTTGTATCGATTTTCCGGTGTAATCATCGATCGCGGTGGGCGTCGGCACCTTGATCGCGACGGTGACGGGACTCACCGTATCGGTAATCGCCAGCGGAGTGGATGCGAACGGCCGGTCCACCACGAACCAATTGACCAGATCCGGCCCGACATAGCCTTGGGCGTAAACCTTTCCGGGGCCGATGTCGCCCGCGTAGGGTGCGCCGTAGATTTCGATCAGTTGGCTCACATAAGCCGTTTCTTGGTCGCTGATGGCCGAGCTGTAATCATCCACCGTGTTCTGCTGGCGCCTGAGGGAAGCCGTCATCCGGCCCGCCTGTTCGAAGGAGCCCGCGGCATTCTTCAGCGCGGCCAAGGCGCGGCTGTAAACTTGCTCGTAGTGGGATTTTCCGGCCTTCATCTCGTCGGGCGAGATGTCGAAAGCGACCGCGCCGGGACTCAGCCCCAGTGGATTGAGGTGCGCGTCAGCGTTGTCCATCGTCGTCTGGAAACTCGTCGCTAGGGCCTCGAGTTCACCGAATTCGGGCACCGTGGAGCGGTCAATCTTCTGAACGCCGGTGTGGATGGTATCTACCGCCGGCAGCAAGGCATTGCCCAGCGCCCAGTTGAACAGCGCGCCTTGGCTCGAGCGGCTCACCGTTTCATCCAACGCCCAGCCGGAAGCGTCGCCCGTGAAATGCGACCAGCCGCCGACAGTGTCATCCTGATATTCCTTGCGGTAAACCAGCTCGCAAACCTGCTGCGAGGTGCGGGCCAGACTGGCGGCCGTGGCGGCAAACTTGCGCTCGTCACGATAGTCGATCGTCACCGCCTGGCCCATTACCGTGACTGCCTCGGCTCGTGGAGTCCAAGTGAAGTTGGAATTGTGCAGCAAGCGATAGTAACCGGTCAACGCCGTCAGGAAATGGCCGTAGGCATCGCCATGGCCTTGGGGGAACATCCGCTGCGCGTCGGACTCATCAATCACGCCGTTGGCCGTGCTGCTGCCGGATTTCTCCTTGATGTTGTAGTTGGTAGCGTAGAGCGACTCGCCGCTGTTGATGCCGCCGGTGTAGTTCCAGTAGAGGCGGTTGTATGCGGGAGCGGTTACCACCCCGGGGCTCACGCTGTCGTCGCGGCCGCGCAGCAGCGCGAGTTCCTCGTCGATCGAGCTGGCGACCTGACCCTCGAAGCTGAAGCGGCTGGTGTTGACCGACCCGTCATCGAGCGAGATCGTCGGATTCGCGGCATCGGAATACGCCTCGTTACCG
>RGVP01000154.1 GCA_010027235.1 bacterium | reverse complement strand
CCCGCTGGACTCGCTCTACAGTTCCATTCACGAGGCCGGGCATGGTATGTATGAACAAGGTTTGCCGACGGGGCACGCGGGCACGGCGCTGGGGGTGGCGGCGGGTATGGCGGTGCACGAGTCTCAGAGTCGGCTTTGGGAAAACCAGGTGGCGCGCTCGCGGGCCTTCTGGTCTTGGCTTGAGCCGGAGTATCGTGCGGCCTTTTCCGGACCGCTAGACGGGGTCTCGGCCGATGCTCTGCACGCGGTGGTCAACCAGGTCGAGCCGGGCGGTCTCATCCGAGTCGATGCTGACGAAATCCACTACAACTTGCATATCTTGCTCCGCTTCGAGTTGGAGAAACGTCTCTTCGCGGGTGAATTGGCGGTCGCCGATCTGCCGGCGGCCTGGGATGATCTTTGCGAAGAATTATTTGGCCGCCGTCCGGCGCACGCCGGCGAGGGTGTGCTGCAGGACGTGCATTGGAGCAGCGGAGCCTTCGGCTACTTCCCCAGCTACACTCTGGGCAACATGATTGCGGCCCAGCTCTGGGACGCGGCGTGCGCGGCTTTGCCGGGGCTGGAGGGTGACTTCGCGCGGGGCGAGTTCGGGCGCTTACTTGGCTGGCTACGCGAGACGGTGCACGCCCACGGCCGGCGCGAGGACGCCTTCGCTCTGACCCGACGCGCTACTGGTTTGGACCTCGGCGCGGGGGCGCTTTTAGCTTATTTAGAAAAACGTTATGACCGTGAGGCCAACTGAATATGCACCTGATCGATACGCACACTCATCTGGATGTTTTTGAGAAACGCGGTGAGACCGCCGCCGTGCTCGCGCGAGCGGCCGAGGCTGGCGTAGGCGCGATGGTCACGATCGGCACTGGCGACGATGACTGGGTTCTCTATCGAGACATCGCGACGCGGCACGCGGGGGTGGTTCATTACACGGCGGGTTTACATCCGTGTTCGGTTGATGAGCGTTGGAGCGAACAACTGTCTGGGCTGGAGGATTTCTGGCACGGCGCTGGCGTGCGGCCGGTGGCGCTCGGCGAGTGCGGGCTGGATCGTTTTCACCTGCCGAAGGATGATCCAGTGCGGGCGGAGCGGATCTTCGCCTGGCAGCGGGCGGCCTTCGCGGCGCAGCTTGTGCTGGCGGCGCGGCTGGGGTGCCCGCTGGAGATCCACTCGCGCGGGGCCTTTGCCGAGACGGTGGCGATGATCGATGCCAGCGGGGTGGATTGGGCGCGGGTGGTTTTCCATTGTTTCACCGAGGGGCCGGCCGAGATGGCGGAGTTGCGGCGGCGGGGTGGGCGCGGCTCCTTTACGGGCGTCGTCACCTATAAAAACGCTGAGCCGGTGCGCGCGGCGTTGCGGCTTCAAGGAATAGAAAATCTTATGCTCGAGACCGATGCCCCCTACCTCGCCCCCGTTCCACATCGGGGCAAGGAGAACGAGCCAGCCTTTGTCGCTTTCACGGCGGAGGCGGCGGCCCGGGAGTTCGGAGTCGCGCCGGCTGAGCTGGCGGCGCGGACCACGGCTAATGCGAGGGCGTTTTTTGGGATTTAGTGGCGGTGGTAGCCTCTGCAGGGCGGAAGTCCATCAGGCGCTTCACACGGTCGACCTTCGCGACGTGCACGGGCAGGCGGGCGCCGACCGCGTAGCGTTTTTTGGTCTTCGCACCGACCAACGCGCCGCCGTCGCCAGTGATCTGGTAGTAGTCGTCGCGCAGCAGCGAGGCCGGCACGAAGCCGAAGGTCATCGACTCGGTGAGCTCGATGAAAAATCCATTTGGGCGGGCGTCGGTGATCACGGCCTCAAAGGTCGTGGGAGTTTTCTTCAGTAATTCGCGTTCAAAGAACTCTAGCAGTTTGATCTTCACGCTCTCGCGCTCGGCTTCGGCGGAATTGATTTCGGTCAGGCTTAGGTGTTCGCCCATCTCCTCGGCCCGGGCAGCGGTGTAGGGCAGTTTCGCTTTCGGATTGGGTGCGTGCGGCGAGTCGGTGGAGGTGCGGTGGCGGTCGAAGGTGGCGTCGGTGTGGCCGACGACGAGCGAGCCCTGGCGCGCGAGGTAGGCTTCGAGCACGCGGTGGACGACGAGGTCGCTGTAGCGACGGATGGGGGAAGTGAAATGGGTATAGTCGTTTTTATGTAGCCCAAAGTGACCATCGGGGGCGGAGCGGTAGGCGGCCTTGCGCAGGCTGCGCAGCAATTGGGTGCGAAGGGTGTAGCCCTGGGGGTGGGTGGCTAGGACCTTGAGTAGGGCGACGAGCTCTTTACGCTCGGACAGGTCGCTAACGCGGATGCCGTGGGTCGCGAGTTGTTGGCGGAGTTCGTTCAACTTCTCCGGGTCTGGGTCGTCGTGGACGCGGTAGATGGAGGGAAGTTTTTCGCGACGGGTTAGGCGCGCGAGGGCTTCGTTGGCGGCGAGCATGAACTCCTCGATTAACTGGTGGCTTTCGTCGTGCTCGATGCGTTCGAGGCGGTCGGCGTAGCCCTCGGCATCGACGAAGACCTTGGTCTCAGGCATGTCGAGGTCGAGAGAGCCGGCGGTCATGCGTTCGCGGCGTAAACGGGAGGCGAGTTTCCAAAGCTGGCGGATCCAGCTCTGCAGGGCGGTGAGCTCTTGGTCTGAAAGGGAGGAAAGGGCGCGACCGGTAGAGCCGGTCTGGTGTTTCGGCGGCAGCGGCAGTTCGCGGATCTTGGTTAGGTCGTCCGTGAATAGAAGCGCGTAGGCCTGTTTGTAGGTGAGGCGTTTATAGCTGCGGATGACCGTTGCGGCGTAAGCGGTGTCCTTCTCGAGCAGACGGCCTTTGATATCGAAGTCGAGGAAGACGGCTTTGCAGAGACGGTCTTGGGCCTCGACGAGCGAGCACAGGCCATTCGAAAGCTTTTCCGGCAGCATGGGCACGACGGTGCCGACGAGGTAGGTGGAGTTGCCTCGCTTCAGAGCTTCGCGATCGAGGGCGGTGCCTGGCTTTACATAGGCGGAGACGTCCGCGATGTGGATGCCGACCCGCAGGCCGCCGTCGGGCAGGGGTTCGAGCGACAGGGCGTCATCGAAATCCTTGGCGTCATCTGGGTCGATGGTGAAGACGGGACTCTCGCGGTAGTCGAGGCGGCCGGCGATTTGGTTGGGCTGGACGGTATCGGCGAGGCCGGCGACTTCGCGTTCGACTTCGGCGGGGAAGACGGGGTCGAGTTTAAATTTGCGATACACGCCGAGGAGCTCGGCGCGGGGCTCGAAGGTTTTGCCCAGCACCTCGGTGACGACGCCACGGAGGGGTTTGCGAGGATCTTCCCAAGGTTCGAGAGTGGCGACGACTTTGTCGTCGGGTTTTGGGGTGGGTTTGAGGCGTGAGAGGGCTGGGTCGGCGACGAAGACCTCGAGCGGGAAGCGGGGGTCGTCCGCGAGCACTACGTATTGCGAGCGGACCTTGGCGAGGCGGCCGACGATCTCCTCTCGCGCACGTTTCACGATGCGGACGACACGGCCGCGGGCTTCGTCGT
Source organism: bacterium (assembly GCA_010027235.1). Classification (GTDB taxonomy): domain Bacteria; phylum Verrucomicrobiota; class Verrucomicrobiia; order Opitutales; family Opitutaceae; genus IMCC26134_A. The sequence goes on along the minus strand of RGVP01000154.1, from coordinate 2,004 downwards.
TACGGGCGTCGCCAGCGGCGAAACGGCGGCCGCGCAAGGTGGCGTCCACCACCACTGCGACGGTATCGCCGGGCAGGGCGTTGAGAGTGTCGCCGGGGCCGATCTGGATGTCGTCTGGGCGGGGGGCGCCGGGTTCGGCATCCTCGCTGAGGGAGGGCACGAACCAAGCTGAGCCGCCTTGTCGGAATTGGATGCGGCCGACGAGTTCGGCGTCGGCGCCGAGTGGTGCAGGTGGCCGGTTGGTTTTAGCCCGGTGGCTGGGCGCGGGGGCGGGTAGGGCATAGCGATCGCCTTGGGTTTGGCTCACTTCCCCCTTGGAGAGCAGCAGGCGGAGTTCGTGGAGGAAACGGGAGCGCTGCTTCGGGGGCAGCTTGAGAGCGCGGAAGAGGGCGGCGTCGTTCACCGGGCGGTAGCCGGGCGCGCGGAGGATTTCGAGTAGCGGGGCGCGGAAAGTCATGGTGGTGGGATCGCGGTGGGCGGATCGTCGCGCCCCGAGTCGGCGGCGAGGATGTTGAACAACAACGGTGTGACTTGGGGCTGGTGCCGACAAGACCTATCGCGGTGCTGCGTAACAGGAGTCTTGGGCTTTTTCAGCGCTCGAGGGTCGCGCATAGCAGGCCGATAACGACCTCGTTGGCGAGGGTGCGGACGGTGAAGGAGCGGAGCTCTTTCCCCGGATCGAGCGGGAGTGCGAGCACGGTGGCGGCGCCGCCGGGGATGGTCGCGTTGCGCTTGGCGAAATCGGCGGGTGTGCCGGCGCGGATGCGGCCGGTCTTTAAGTCGATGCGGATCGGCGTGGGCTCGGGGCGGTTAAACGCGAGGCCGTCGATAAAGTAGTCCTGCTCGATGGGCCACCAAGTCGTCGGGTTGTGCAATGGCAGGCGGTCGGTCGTGCCATCGGTGTAGGTGGCGACCACTTCGCCGTTGTCGAGGCGGCTTTGCATCCAGTTGGTGGAGCCGGCCATTAAGAGGTGAACGCGGCGGGCGCGGCCGGCGAGCGGGACGGTGAGTTCGCGCGGGTAGTTGTCCCACTGGGAGGTGAAGGCGACGTTGAGCGCGGGGCCGGGGCCGGGAGTCGCAAAGGGCACGCCGGAGGGGAGGACGAGGTGGCCGCCGTGTGCGGCGGAGACGGCGCGGAGTCCTGAGTCGTCGATCTCGGCGGTGGCATTCACGTGGCCAGCCCAAGCGCCGATGCCTTGGGCAGGGATCGCTAGGGAAACAAAGGGTGAGCGTGGTGAACGATATTTGCCGGGGGCGAAGATCGAATTGACGCAGTCGTTGAACACGGGGCCGAGATCGAGCGGTTCTAGGCGAGCATTGGCGGCGGGTGGCGTAGGTGCGACGAAGGCGGCTATATCGGCTGGCGCGGCCGGGGCAAAGGGTGGCGCAGGCGTCGGTGCTACGGCGGAGCCGGACCAGTGGACGACGATAGTGAACTCGTTCGCTGCGGGGGCGATGGCCAGAAGCCGAGGGGCGTCCGTCCAGGCGGGGTCAGGGGACGTGGCGATGCCGACGCCGTTCACGGTTACTTCGGCGGAGTTGGCGCGGCGAGGCAGAGCGAGGCGGAGGGCGACGGGTCGATTGAAACGGGTGACGAGGCGGTAGGTATCGACTTTCTCGCGTCGCCTAAAATCGAGATCGAGGTCGGGATGGTGGAGGGCAGCCCGATCCCATGTGGAAGGAAAGCCGGGGGTGAGGGTAAGCTCGCCGGCAAATAGGTCGGGCGAGAAGCCGAAGAGGCCTTCGATCAAGGCGCGGGAGAAGACGCCGGAGCCGTCGCCAAAGTCGCGCTGCGACTCGCCGCGGTAGGCGTCGAGGTAGTTCATCGATCCGATGTTGCCCGGGCAAACGCCCATGTAGAGCGAGGCGAGGAGGGAGGAGCGTGCGAGGATGTAGGCGGCGTCTGGGCGGCCGGCCTGCCAGAAACCGAGCGCGGTGTGGAGGTTCTCGCCCATTACCACGTTGTTGATGGACCAAGTATAGGGCATCCAATCGCTGGTTGCA
>RGVP01000153.1 GCA_010027235.1 bacterium | reverse complement strand
GCAACAGGCGCGTTGAAAAAGTTAAAGTTCATGGATCCCGGAAACCCGGCGCCCAAAGCCGAACCCAATGCACCGAAACCGAACGTGGGGACCGCGATGACGGCGGTCGGCATCGTCAAACTCGTTCTTTTGAGCCTTGGTCTTTTGATCGGAGGATTGGTGGTGCTGGCAATCGCGGTCCCCGCGTTCGGTTTCGGTGCATTGGGTTCGGCTTTGGGCGCCGGGTTTCCGGGATCCATGAACTTTAACTTTTTCAACGCGCCTGTTGCGATTGGCGGAGCGTTGGCGGCGGTGGTTCTTCTATTGGTCGTTGGATGGTTGCTTCTGCATGTTGCCGCTGCGATTTATGTGATCTTGGCAGGGCGGAGAATGCAGGCGGTGAGCCGCCATGGATCGGCAATGGTCGGCGCGTGGATATTGATCGTGAGCGGAGCCTTTGGTGTGTTGACGGCCTTTGCATCGCCGGCGGGAGTATTTACCGCGTTCTGGAGCCTGGCCGAGCTGGGCATCGGCATCTGGGCCTTCTTTGTCTTACGCCAGCCCGAGGTGAGGGCTGCGTTTAGCGCGGGATCGGCTCCGGTGAGCTCGCAGGCCACGGCATCTGCGCCTTCGTCGTCGGCGCGGGTAAAGCCGGCGGTGACGCCGACGAACCGGGTTGCCGCGCCTGCGACGGGACTTTTAGTCGGGGCCGGAATCAACCTTGCCGTCGGCATTCTCGTGTTGGTGCCGTTGGTAGTGTTCGGGTTTTTCAGGCCGCACGTCAGCTTCGCGCCTTCGATTCCAATTAGGGGGGTTTCCTTCGCTATTCTTTCAGTAGTGTTTCTTTTCCCTTCGGCATTGCTCACTTTCATCGCGGCGTGGCGGATGCGGTCACTACGGGGCTACGGGTTGGCTGTGGTAGGGTCGGTGCTGGCCATCGTCACCTTTCAAGGCTTCGGACTTGGCGTGCTGTTCGGCATCTGGTCCTTGGTGGTGCTCATGCGGGCAGAGGTTCGCGCTACTTTTGATCAACCGGCAACGTCGTCCCGGCGCGGTGCAAGCATGGTCGCGTTTGGGGTGTTGGCCTTAGCGGTTCGCGATATAGCGGTCGTGCTGCTGGTCCTGCTGCCGGTCGGTGGGCTGGTTTACCGGGCCTTGAAGACCAGCAACATGTCCGGATCGGTTTCGCACCCTATGTTTTCGGCGCCGCCGAGTCCTCCGCTCCCGTCTGGGGTTCAATCTAACGCTTCCTTCGGAGATGAGCGTCAACGTATCCTTTTCCTCGGTGCCAATGGCGAAAGCGGTTTGTTTGATCCGGAATCCGATCAGTTGCTGACCGAGCCTGACGTGCCGCTGCCGAAGCGTTCGTTCAGTAATCCTGGCCCTGCGGGAATCACGGTAAAATACGAAATAGCCAACGGTGTTACTAAGTTGAGCGGGGTGTCCGGTGTGGATGTTCGAATCTTGGCGAATCCTGACTGGAACGCGTTCCGGAATCAGCAGGACTACGATGAAATGTTGAGGGATCAGCAGACGCCTGGCTCCTTTAAAAGCACCGGCACAACCGACAAAACTCCGCTGATTTTCATGTTCAAGTGCCGCTCGGGAGCATGCGGTCTACTTCAAATCACCCGCCGCGATGATCAGACTCGATTAGTCTCTATCCGATGGAAGTTTTTTAAGGACGCCACGCCCCACGCCGAACCCTGAAGCGATGACCGACTCCGACGCCGCGATCTAAATTAGTAGTCAGATTTTCTTTGGGGGTGACAGTGCACTTGAGATGTCGGGTGTAGTCGATGAGAGCGAAGGACTGCGCAGCGGTGCGCTCTCAGCTGGTGCCGTTAAAGCGGGGATGTTACGCAGTGGGTTGCTGGATCGCAAGCACCAACCCCGTGCTGCACTTATCGTAGGAAGGTCGGCTTAATGGCCAGAAGATGTAGCGGTCTAGAAGAACGCCTTTATTACCTGACTGATCTTGGCCATCAGGGCTTCACGACACCGAGGATCAGGTAGGCGCCGGGTGCGCGCACTTCTAAGGTGTGACGACCTGTGGGGTAGTCGAAGGCGTGCACGTTGACCGTAGGCAGCGTGTCGAACTTAACGGCATCCACAATAAAAGGTTCAGCGCCCCCGCGTTCGGCGGCGGTGGCGTCGGTTTCGAGCGTGGGCGGTTTGCGCCATTCGGGGCCGGTCGCGTTGAAGTAGCCGATCAGCACACGCACTGGCTCGGTGCATTCAAATGTGATCGGGGGAGGTATGCTGGTGTGTGGCAGAGCGATGCCTTGAAGCGCGGCGAGCTCGGGGGCGACAGCGGTGAAGGTGGCCGGGGAATCAGGGAAGGCGGTGTTACCGACCTGCACGGTGTAGGTCGTCAGGCCGGGCGTAAGCAGTTTCCAGCTAGCGGGAGTCAGGGGAGCGTGGGTGCGGCCTTTGGCGGTGGCGGGATCCTTCAACGCGGCGAGTTGGGCGCGGAAGTCGGTCAGCTCCTGTTCGTAGATCGGAAGTAGTTGCGTCCAGTGATAGTTGGCAGCCTGACCGTTTTTGCCGCCGGGGACGGGAATGCGGCGCTGGGCGGTCTGCATGGAGTTGGCGGCTTTATAGGCATCCTTCGTTAGCGCGGTAAGGGTGCGATAGGCTTCAAGGCTGGCGGAAAGGGCGAGCTCGGCAGCCTCCATGTCAGAAAAATCATGGCTATAGTTATAACGAAGCACGGCCATCGCGGCGGTGGACTTGGCAACGTAGTTTTCCGACATCGCTCGGATGGCGTGGACGTCGTTACGCAGTCGGGCGAATTCCTCGGCATTTTGCGTAACAAGCGGGGCGGCGGCATCGATGGCGGCAACGGCTTGGGCGGAGAATGCGAGCACCTCGGCGTTGAGTGAAATGGGTGTCTCGCCCTCGTGCGGAAGTTTTCCCCACTCGCGCGCGGCGTAATCCTTCAGGCGTTCACCGGGGGGAGATTGGGATTCCCAGAGCTCGGGGAACTCGCGGTATTTCTCCGGGCGGACGAGTTCATCGAGTGTCATGCCTAGAGAGAGGGTCTGACGGTTGCCCTCGGTGATGCCGTAGCGGCGGAGTAGGCGCGGGGCGCATTCGCCGGAGGCGTTATAGGCGGTGAGGATGAGTTCGGCGGCGGCGGGTCCGTAGTGGGCGGCGAGGCGGGAAACCCAATAGGCCTTTTCGCCGGCGGCGTCGCGGTCGGGATTCCACGCGTAGCGCGCCCAGGCTTCGAACCAGATCCAATCCCGCTCCCACTGCTTGAGCGGCGTTTTAGTCATGTCGGGCGATACCGGCCAGTCCCAGTAGAACAGTGGGTAGAGATGCAGGCCGCGGGCGCCGAGGCGGTCGCGCATGGCGATGACGGATTTCTGGATAAAATCGGTGGCGCCGTAACGGAAGGGTTCGAGGTTCGCGAGGATGTGGACGTTGGCGATGTGGGTGGAACCAACGCGGCTCATCGTCTGGTGCAATTGCTGGCGAACGCCGCGTGGCTCCCAAGTGGTAAGCGACTCGCCGTTGAATTTGGCCTCGGTGTAGAGGTTTTTATAAACCTTGAGCGCCTCGGGCATCACCAGGGTGGCGTCGGTGGCGTGGGTGCGGAGCACCACCGGTGGCTCTTCGCTCAGGCCGGCGGCTTTCATCCCGTCTTTGACACCGGGAAGAATCACTTCAGTCATCCATCGGGTTTGCGTATTTTGATCCTGCAGGGCCTCACCGAGGCAAGGCATCAGGCCCACGTGGGGGAACTCGCGCACAAAGGAGGCGATTGATTGGCGGGTGTAGTCAGCGGCGAGGTCGTTCCAAGCGTGGAGCTGCGATTCGAGGCCGTGCCTCTCGGCAAGGGGTTTTGAAATTAGGATACTGTAAAATTGCTGAACTAGCCAGATGCCGCGACGATCGCACTCCGCGGTGAGCCAGCGAAACATCTCGACGTTGCGAGCGAAAACCTCCGGGGAAACTTCAACGGCCTCGGGGTAGTCAGGCAGTCGAACTAGAGAGGCGAACGGGTGGCCATTCCAAAGGTAGAGCGTGTTCATCCTCAGCTCGGCTAAGTGGTCGAGGTAGTCGTTCCAGTAGGCCTTGTCATAGAAAAACGGGAATTCTTTCGGGGTGTAGGGGTATTCGTAAACTTTCCGGCCGGGCAGGTAGTAGGTTTTCTGGATACCGATGCAGGTGCCGCGAAGGACCATAGCAGGAGCGTCAATGATATGTAGAGGCAAAGCCGGGATGCCACCGTCGCGACGAACTAGGCCCGCCAGTTCCAGGCAGCCGTAAAGTTGGCCGGTATCGTCCGCACCGCCGATGGTGATGGCCCCATCGGCACTCGTGGTGATCGAAAATCCCTCCGGCCGGGACACGTCTTGAGTCGTGCCAACCACAATGCGCGGCGCGTCTTTCGGGAGCACCGAGTTAAGCTTCTCGATTCCGTAGCGCACGCGCGGGGACGGATTAGGAGAGTAGACGATTTCACCATGCAGTAAGTAAGCGGCTGATACGGCGAGCAGCAGGGTGAAAAAACGGAGAATCATGGCAGAGGCGTTATTACGACGTCGTCGATCAGGAAGGAGGTGAGCGCTGACTTCTCGTCCGCGTGCGGGAGATCATGTCCACCGTATCCACGCTCGCGATATTCGCCGGTGCGAAAGGAGATGCGTTCCACGGATTTGACCGGATCGGTGAAGAAGGCGGGGCGGGGCAAGGGAGATTGGTCGTCAATCAGCACGGCGCAGCGATCGGCATCAGGGCTGGGCGGGATCTCTAGTTCAAAGGTTTGCCAACGACCGGAGGAGTAGAGGCCGGTGTCGAGCCATTGGGCTTCGTGGCAGATCCACAGATGACCATCTTCACGCAAGGCAAGGCGGACGGGGCGGACGCCTTTGCCGTCGAGCAGGTCAATTTCTAGGCGACCGTTGTTTTGGCGGGCGAAAACCTTGAAGGAGATTCTCACCCCGTGGGTAGCGGGGAAGACGCGGACGATGCGGGCATAGTCGTAAGGGTCCTCGTCGCGGAGCTCGACGGCGCGCGAGCCTTCGGAGGCTACGACGCGGACGGGGGCCCAGGGGGTTTGCCTCGAAGTTATCGTGGATAGCGCCAGAGACAGTGGTCGTCACCGGCACGGGCACGCGGGCGACCCAGATATCCTCCTTGTTAACCGAGTAGGTGAGCCAGAAGGCCGAGTTGGAATCGGGCCCGGCCTCTGCGGGATTGCCGGCTTCGAGACCGCGCACGTATTGCGGCCCCATGTTCTTTAGGTAGCCGCCGAAACGCTGGTCGGGCAACTCGCCGTGGATGGCGGCGAGACCGGAGAACGTGGCGCAATCTTCGCTAGTCGTGACGGCGAGCGGGTAGCGGTTGCGGTTGGTGGGGTTTAAGGCGAGTGCGTAGCGTCCGTCGGCGGTGCGTTGCAGCCAGTATTTCGAGGCATTGTTCGGCAGGTTGGCGGCGAAGACTTTTTCGCTCCAAGTCTCGCCGCGGTCGGTAGTGGTGGCGACGAGACGGTTTTTCCAGATGCCA
>RGVP01000152.1 GCA_010027235.1 bacterium | reverse complement strand
GATCTGGAGGTTGCGAAGGAGGTTGGGATCGGAGACGCGCACGATGTTGTCGGCCTTGCGCGGCGGGTTTTCGCGCAGCTCGCGTTCGCGGCGGTCGTTCTCGGCCTGAATACGTGTCGTCTCGGCGAGCAAGGCGGCATGGTTCGCGTCGTAAAAGGCGTGGAGATAATCGAGGGCGTCGATCACATCGGCGCTCCGGCCGGCGGGGTCGAGGCGGTAGGCGGCCGGACCGGCGTCTAGTCCGGCGGCGGCGAGCGTCTGGCGCTCGGGGGCGTCGGCCTCGCCGTCGGCGATGGCGGGAAACCAGTCGTAGGCGGCGCGAGCGGTCGCGAAGGATGTGACCTGGCGGAAGAGGCGAAAATCGGTGTTCGAGACCGCGCGCCAAGGCCGCTGGTCGGCGCGGTTTGTTTTCCAAGTCGGCCAGGTCCACCCTCAGCACGTCCGGCGGCTGGACCGGCTCAGGCGGTCTGGGTGGCGGCGGGGGCACGGGCGCGCCCGGCACCATCTCGATGATGATGGTGCGGTGGTCGCCGTGGTCGATCACGGTGCGGCCAATCTCCCCGGGGATGACGGCAGGTTGGGGCGGTGCAGGCGTAGCGTCGGCGGCGAAGGTAGTGCCGGCGAGGGCAAGGGCGGCGGTGGGGCCGCGAAGGGCGCGCAACGCGCGCCGCAGACTGGGCGAGGATAGGGGAGGCATGGTGTGGAAGGCTGGAAAACGGGAAGCGATCACTTGCGGGTGTCGGTGCGCGGGAAAATCCGGACACAAAAGAGGGACGCACTTACTTGCGTTCCCCAACAGGCACCTGGAAGAGCCTCAAAAGAAGACGCTTTCGATGCGCCCCAGCTCGGGGCGCAGATCGAACGCGCTTCTTTGGTCCTCGAAAATTTCCAGGTTTCGTTGGGGACGGCAGACGAAGCTACGCGAAAGGGAGATGTGGGTCGGCGGTGTTCTCGGGTGGTTTACGCGGGAAGGCTTGGCTACGCGGAATTACGAAGAACCGTCTGCGCGTGCGCGGCAAGCCCGGTGTCGCCCGTCAGCGCAAAATTCAGGGCCGAACACTGCTCCGCCACCCAACTGCGTGAGTTTTGATCTGAGTCGCTTCAGGGCGCGACGACCACGCGGTAAAAGACGCGGGGCTCGGCGGGAGCGGGGTTGTCGGTGAAAACGAGGGTGGCGCCGGTGCCGGCTTGGGCGGCGCTGGTATTGGTCCACGGGCCGGCGGTGAGATCCGTGGTGCGCTGGAGTTGGTAAACGTGTCCGACGAGGGAGGGAAGCGTGAGTTGGATCGCGCCGCCGGTTTGGGCGATGGCGGGCGTGGGGATGTCGCCGGCGAGGAGCAACACGCCCGCGCCGGTCAGGCCGGCGGGCGGGGCGGAGCCAGCGGTCACGAGGTCGAGCGTGCCGGTGTTAGTGAACACGCCGGGGGCGGCGAGGGTGGCGCCACGGGTGAGGCGGATCACGCCGGAATTGGTCACGGCGCCGTTCAGGTTCCACGCGGACGTAGCGCCGTCGGCGGTCAGCGTGCCTTGGTTGATGAGAGCGCCGTTTATGGTGCCGCCGCCGGTCAGGGTGCCTCCGGCGCGAATGGTCACCGAGGCGACCGTGAGCGTGCCGGTGAGGCGCAGGGTCGCGCCGGAGAGCACCTCAACGGTCGAGGTGTTGGTCAAAGTGCCGGCGAGCGCGAGGGTGCCGGCGGATACGACGGTGGGGCCGGTGTAGGTGCCGGTGCCGCTCCAGGTCCAGGTGCCGCCTCCGACCTTGGTGAGGGCGGTGCGGGCGGGGCTGGTGCCGTTGGCGATTGCGCCGGCGAAGGTGGCGTCGGTGCCGAGGCCGCCGATTTGCCAGGTCAAGAGGTTGGCGCCGGGGGTGTTGTTATCCGGCACGATGCCGCCGAGAACGGCGTCGGCCGCGCCGGACAACGCGCCGAGCGGAAGGGTCTGGTTCTGGTTGAGGTAGGATAGCAGGGTGACTTTCGCGCCGAGGTCGGTGTGTGCCTGGGCGAGGCCGGCGGTGTTCGCGAGGCGGAAGAGGCCGCCGTCGGCGTCGGTGGTGGCGTTGATGCGACCGGTGAAGGCGGACCAGTCGCCGAGGGTTTTGAAGCGCAGCCAAGGCACGTAGAGGTTGAGGGTGCCGGCGCCGGTAAGCGGGCCGGAGAGGTCCATGCGCGAGTCAACGCGCAGAGTGGCGTTGGCCCCGGCGGGGATGCGGAGGTCGTAGGTGGCGGCACTGTAGGATGCGTTGCCATCGAGCTGCTGGAGCGTGCCGCCGAGCAGGGTGAGAGGGCCGGTGCCGAGACCGGAGAGGTTGGCCGTTTCGTCGGCGAGATTGAGTATGCCAGCTTGGAGGGTGATGCCGCCGATCAGGGTGTTGGCGCCGGTAAGGTTGAGCGTGCCGGGGCCGGCTTTGACGAGACTGGTGCCGCCCGCGAGGCCGCCAGCGGTGGCGGTGACGGTGTAGTTGCCGGCCGCCTCGACCGTCACGGAGGCGGGGTTGAGGGGGCCGGTGGCGGCGATGTTGGTATTGCCGGTGCGGGTGTCGTCGAAGCGCACGCGGTCCTGGGCGAGGAAGGTGGTCGCGAGGCCGGAGTCGGCGAATTTCCAGTTGCTGGCGTTGGTATCCCACGCGGCGGACGCGGCGCCGGTCCACACCAGATCGGCGGGGGCGCGGGTGGTGTTCGAGACAAGCGTCACGGTGACGGTGCCTGGCGTGGCGGTGTTGAAGGTGGCGGTGAAGGCGGGGTCGGTCCACGTGAAGGTCGGCGAACCGGTCAGTGAGCCGGTGTAGGTGAAAAGTGGATAGGTGCCGGCGCCGAGGGTGCCGATCGGGTCGATGGCGACGGGGCCGGCGAAGCTCAGCGCCCCGGCGAAAACCGGGCCGGCGGCGCCGGTCGCGCGGAGTTTCGCGCCCGACTGGAAGGTCACGGGGCCGGCGAAGACGCCGGAGCCGCCGAGGGCGGCGCCAGAGGCGACGGTGACGGCGGAAGCGGAGAGCACGCCGTTCGAGACGAGGGCGCCGGCCGACACGGTGGTGGCGCCGGTGTAGTTGTTTACGTCCGTGTAGACGAGGGTGGGGTTGCCGGTGGCGGTGGCGGGTTGGGTGAGAGTCAGGGAGGTCGTGCTATTGACCGACGCGATCCGGGTGCCGGCGGGGATGCCGGTGCCGGCCACGGGCATCTGGGCGAGCAGGCCGGTGGTGCTGGTCAGGGTGACGCTCGTGCTGCCCGACGTGGTGGATGTGGCGAGGCTGGTAGTGCCAGCGGGGGCGAGGGTGAGCACGCCGGAGCCGACCTTGGTCAGGCTGTTTCCGGTGATGGTGCCAGTGAAGGTCGAGTCGGTGTTTTTCGCACCGATGGTCCACGCAGTGCTGGAGAGGACGGACCCGGCGGAGCCGGAGAGGGCGCCGAGACTGGCGGAGCCGGTCAGGGAGTAGGCGTTCACGAGGTCGGCTAAATTCAGTGCGGCATTCGCGTAGCCGGAGCCATTATTGATGCGGAAATCCCCGCCGTCGGCGTCGGTGATCACGTTAATCTGGCCGGTGAAGGCGGACCAGTTGCCGCTCAGGGCGGTGCGGTTGAAAGGGGTGTAAAACGTGAAGGTGCCCGCGCCGATGAGGGTGCCGGAAAGGGTGCAGCGGCCGTCGGCGTTAAGGCGGCCGGACGAGCCGGCGGGGACGACGAGGTTCCAGGTGCAGGAGTTATTCGACTGCAGGTCGGTCATGGAAAGCGTGCCGCCGTCCAGCGTGACCGGCCCGGTGCCGAGGCCGTCCTCGTTGGCCTCGAAGGAGCCGAGTAGCACGGTGCCAGCCTTGATCACGGTGCCGCCGGAGCGGGTATTGGGAACGGCGAGGTTCAGAGTCCCCGCGCCAGTCTTGGTGAGCACGCCAGCTCCGGTGAGATCGCCCGCCCAGACGAGGCTGGCGGAGGAGGTGGATACCTCGAAGGTGCCGCCGTTGGTCGCGAGGGTGGCGGCGCGGTTGGTGGAGTAGTTCAGCGCGCCGGTGTAGCGTAGGGTGCCGCCGCCGAAGACCAGATTGGTGGCGGAGGCGCCGGCCGCGCCGAGCGGGCCGGGGGTGTCGGCGGGGCTGACGCTCGCGATGGAGAGCACGCCGCCGTTTAGGGTGGTCGGGCCGGTGTAGGTGTTGGTCGTCTGGATGGTCAGGGTGCCGGTGTTGGTCTTGGTCAGGCCGCCGGTTCCGCCGATGGCACCGGCGCCGGTGAAGGTGTAGTTTGTGGCGGCATCGACGGTTACGGAGGCGGGGAACACCTCGGTCGCGAGGGATATGGACGCGGCGGCCGCGCCGGTGGCGTCGAAGCGCACCGCATCGCCCGGGATAAAGGCGTCGGGCGTGCTGGCGAGGAGCCAGTTCAGGCTGGTGGCAACGTCCCAGACGGCGGCGTTCCCGCGCCAGACGAGGGCGTCGGGCGTGCGGGTGGAGGCGATGTTCAGCACGAGGGCGCCGCCGGACAGGGCGAGGGTGGCGGGCGCACCGGCCAGGCCGGTCACGGAGACGTTGGCGGTGGAGCCGGTCAGGGTGCCGGTGTAAGTGATTAAAGGATACGTGCCGGCGGCGGGCGGCCCGGAGAGGCGGCTCAGGTCTATCCGGGAAACCCCGGACAGAGCGAGGTCACCGGATACGGCGAGGCGGTCGGAGGCGGCGGCGGGGGTGGCGCCGAGGTCGAATTGCAGGACGGCCCCGGTGAGGTCCATACGGGTGCCGACGGCGAGGGTGGCGGCGGTGCCGGTCGTGCCGGGGGAGACACGGCCGCGGGACTTAACCAGCAGGCCGCCACCGAGGGAGCCGGAGCCGGCGATGCGGCCGAGGCCCTCGACGACCACGCGGCTGGCGGACAGGGTGCCGTTGACGATGAAGTCGCCCTGCTGGACGCGGGTGTCGCCGGCGTAGGCTTGGGCGGACTGGAGGGTGAGCGCGCCGAGGCCGGCCTTGGTGAGGGTCATGGGGCCGGCGAGTGAACCGGTGCCGGCGAAGATGTAATCCTTGCCGACGGCGTTGTGCACCACGACTTCACCGGGGGTGAGCGTGCCGGTGAGGGTGAGGGCGGACGAGGTGTTGCCGGTGTAGTCGAGCAACACGGTATCGGTGCCGTTAAACGTGCTTGCGGCGGCGCCACGCAGCCAGCGGGCGCTGCTGGCGTTGTCCCAGGTGTTGGCGCCCGCGGCGCCCTTCCACACGAGGTTGCCGCGCCAGATGGGGGCGCGGGGCGGGGCGGCCATGTCTTGGCCGAGGAAAAAGCCGGGGTGCGGGGGCTGGTTGTAACCGGTGTTCTGCCAGGCGATGGCCTCCCGATACTGCGGGTCGTGCATCAGGGTGGTGAGGCGGTTGGTGGCGGCGATGGTGGTCGTGTAGAGGCGAAGGGCGGTGTTATCCGAGGCGCGCATCAGCACCTCCTCGCGCCAATCGCCGAGCAGGTCGCCGCTGAGGTTGGGGGTGGATTTGGTGCCGTTGTTGGACGAGGTGCCGGTGAGGCTGAGCAGGGTGGTGGTGTTGGCGCTCGCGGGGACCCATTTCGAGATGGTC
>RGVP01000151.1 GCA_010027235.1 bacterium | reverse complement strand
CGAGCCCGCCGCCGCCCCCGCCAAGGTGACCTTTATCCAGGTAGCCGATCCCCGCGCCGCTCTCGCCCGCGCCGCCCGCCGCCTCCACCGGGAACCCGACTCGGCGCTTAGCGTGGTCGGCGTCACCGGAACGAACGGCAAAACCACCGTAACGCACCTGACCAAACTCTTCCTCGAGGAGGAAACTCGCGTCGGCCTGCTCGGCACCATCACCTACGATCTCGGCGCACGCGTAGTGCCCTCCTTCAAAACCACTCCAGAGGCGCCCGATATCTTCGGTATGCTCGCCCAAATGCGCGACGCGGGTTGCCGCGAAGCCGTGATGGAAGTGAGCTCACACGGCATCGACCAGCGCCGCGTTCTCGGCCTGGGCTTCGCCGCCGCGATCTTCACCAACCTCACTCAGGACCACCTCGATTACCACGGGACCCTCGAGGCCTATTTTGAGGTCAAATCCCGCCTCTTTACCGGCGCAGTCGGCCCCGTTCCGCCCATAGCCGTGATCAACGCCGACGATGCCCACGGTCGCAGGCTCGCCAGCCTAGTCCCCCCCGGCGCCTCCCGCGTGATCACCTTTGGCGAGTCGCCCGATGCCGATTTTCGCGCCGAAGCGATCGAACTCGGTTTCAAAGAAACCACCTTCACCCTCGTCTGGCCCGAGGGCCGCGCCCGCGTGCGCTCCCCACTGCTCGGCCGCTACAACGTTGCCAACGTGCTCGCCGCCGCCGCCGCCGCCTACGGTCTCGGTCGCACCCCCCACGCGTTCCTCGCTCGCCTCGCCGTATTCCCAGGCGTGCCCGGACGCATGGAGCGAGTCGAGGAGGAGCAAGCCTTCAACGTGCTCGTCGATTACGCCCACACCGATGACGCCCTGCGCAACGCCCTCGGCATGCTCCGCCCCATCACCCCCGGACGCGTCATCTGCGTCTTTGGCTGCGGCGGCAACCGCGACCGCGCTAAGCGACCGCTGATGACCCGCGCCGTCGAAGAAAATGCCGACCTCGCCCTCGCCACTGCCGATAACCCACGCGGCGAGACCGTGTCCGCGATCTTCGAGGATATGCGCACCGGCGTCACCTGCCCGGAGAAGTTTACCTGGATCGAGGATCGCCGACGCGCCCTCAGTCTGGCCCTCGACCTCTGCCGCCCGGGCGACTGTCTACTCGTCGCTGGGAAGGGCCATGAGACGTATCAGGAGTTCGCTGACACCATCACTCCCTTCGACGATCGCCAGATCTTGCGTGAACTCATCCGCCTGAAACGCCTCCGCCCCCAGCCATGACCCCGGAGTTTACCCCTATTTACATGGCCTCCGCCGCCGGAGGACGATGGACGCAGGATCCCGCCGCCGACGCCCGGGTCCTCGGCTTCGGTATCGATACACGCGATTTCACCCCTGGGCACTGCTTCGTCGCACTAAAAACAGCTCACCGCGACGGCCACGACTATCTGGCCGTAGCAAAAGCCGCCGGGGCCAGCGCGGCTATCGTCGCGCGCCCCAACCCAAGCGTCGACTTACCGCAACTGGTGGTCGCAGACCCCCTCGCTGCGTTGCAGGCGCTCGCCGCCGCCCACCGCCGGGATTTCCGCGGGATCGTAATCGGCGTCACCGGCAGTGTCGGTAAAACCTCCACCAAGGAACTGCTCGCCCGCCTTCTCTCCTCCACTCCAGGCGAGGTGCTCGCCACCTCGGGTAACTTAAACAACCACCTCGGCGTCCCCCTGACTCTGACCAAGCTCAACCTCACCGTCCACCGCTACGCCGTGGTCGAGGCCGGCATCCTACGCCGTGGTCGAGGCCGGCATCGGCGGCCCGGGTGAGATGGACGTCCTCGCGCGGATGATCGAACCCGATCTCGCCCTCGTCACCCACGTCGGCCCAGCCCACCTCGAGGCGCTCGGCTCGCTGGAAAACGTGGCCCGCGAAAAAGCCATTCTGCTGGCCCGCGCCCGCCCTGGTTCTGCAAAATTCTTTCCCCGGTCCTGCCTGGATTTCGCCGCCTTCCGTAACCTCTCCGCGCCCGCGACCGCCCTGGACCCGACGATCTGGCAAGACGCAGAAATCACCACCATCCGCTTCACCCCGTCGCACCTTAATCCCGCTGCAGCCGAACCGATTCTTTTTACCTGCCGCCGCGTGTCCGAGGGCATGGCCCGGAATGTCGCCCTCGCCGTCGCCGCGGCGCTACAACTCGGCGTCTCCCCCGGCGACGCCCAACGCCGTCTACTGGACTGGGAGCCCGCCGCCCTGCGCGGCGAAATCTGCCGCGATCATGCTGGGCGGTGGCTCTACGTGGATTGCTACAACGCTAACCCTGCCTCGATGCACGACGCCCTCGCCGCGTTCGCCGGCATGGCCCCCGCCGACCAGCCTCGTCTCTTCATCATCGGCGGCATGGAGGAACTGGGCGAAGAATCCCTCGCCTACCACCGCGAGCTCGGCGTCGCGCTGGCCCGCACGCTTCGCACTAGAGACTCCGCCCTCGTGCTCGCTGGCCAAGCCGCCGCCGAAGCCGTCGTAAACGGCGCCGACCATCCCAGCGTAACCGCCGCCAGTGATCTAGCCTCCCTCCGCATCCGCCTCGAATCCCACCGCGGCGCCGTCTTCATCAAGGGCTCCCGCCGCTATCAGCTTGAATCCCTGCTTTTACCCAAGGTCACCGTAGCGCACGCCCACGACACTACGCGGTAAACCCTTCTTTCCTCTACCACCGTGCTCTCTTTTCTCGCCGATTACGAACACCTCTGGGGCCCCCTCCGCCTCCTGCGCTTCATCACATTCCGCGCCCTCCTCGCCGCTCTCACCGCGACCATCATCGGTTTCGTGATCGGCCCTTGGCTCATGACCCGCCTGCGGCGGCTAAAGTTCGGCGAAAACCACGACCCACGCGTCGGCGACCTCGCCACCCGATTCGATAAACGCAACACCCCCACCATGGGCGGCCTGCTGATTTTCGGGTCCGTCTTTATCAGCGCCCTGCTCTGGGCCGAACCCAACATCTGGGTGCTCGTCGCCCTGTTTGTCTACGCGGCGCTCACCGCCGTCGGTTTTCGCGACGATTACCTGAAAGTCCTGCGAAAAAATAAAGACGGCATCAGCTCGCGCGAGAAAATCATCTACCAAACCCTTGTGACCGTGATCGCACTGGTAGCGCTCGTTCTGCATCCCACTAGCCACGAAAAGATCCGCGAACTGTGGGTGCCCTTTCTCAAGGAGCCCGTATTCATCTTCGGCGCCGGCATTGGATTAATCGGACTCTTCGTGTTGATGTTTTTCTGGATCGTCGGCTTTTCCAACGCCATTAACCTGACCGACGGCCTCGACGGTCTCGCCATCGGCTGCACGATCACCGTCGCCCTCGTCTACGGCATTATGGCCTACGCCGCCGGTAATGCAAAAATCGCCAGTTACCTGCTTATTTCCTTCGTGCCCGGCACCGGCGAACTCGCCGTGGTATGCGCCGCCCTCGTCGGAGCCGGCATGGCCTTCCTATGGTATAACTCACATCCAGCCGAGGTCTTCATGGGCGACACCGGCTCGCTGGCCCTCGGGGGCCTGATCGGCGTCGTCGCCTTCATGGTGCAACAACCCTTCACGCTGGTGCTCGTCGGTGGCGTATTCGTGGTCGAAGCCTTATCGGTGATGATCCAAGTGGGCTACTTCAAATACACCAAACGCCATAGTGCCACCGGCGAAGGCAAACGATTCTTCAAGATGGCCCCGATCCATCACCATTTCCAAAAACTCGGCTGGCCCGAGACCAAGGTCGTGCTGCGCTTTTGGGTGATCTCGCTCATGTGCTCCCTCGCCGGTCTCGCCACCCTGAAGCTTCGCTAACCCGCGCCCGCCCAGTCACCGCCTAACCCCTACTGAAATCCGACTCCTGATCCCTGATTGCTTCCGAAACCCATGCTCCGCCCGCCTGAGTTCCTCCGCCTGCTGCTCACCCGCCCCGTTGCCATCCTCGGCGCCGGTGTGAGCGGCCGCGCGCTGGCCAATCTCGTGCGTGCCCTGGGCGCCGAGCCCCGACTCTTCGACGCCACCCCAGCAGTCACTTCTCCCCTAGAAACCAGCGGGCAACCGCTAACCGCTACTTCGACCTTCTCCGCGACCGACGCCCAAACCTGCGGGCTGGTGCTCTTCTCCCCCGGTTTTGCCCCCACCCACCCCTGGCTTTCACTCGCCCGGACCTGCGGCGCGCTCTGCCTCGGCGAATTGGATTTCGCCTCTCTCTTTTGGCGCGGCGAACTGGTCGCCATCACCGGAACCAACGGGAAAACCTCCACCACCGAATTCCTTACCCACGCCCTCACCGCCGCCGGAAGAGACGCCGTCGCCACTGGTAATATCGGGTTCCCCCTCGCCCAGCTCGTAGTCGATCGCGCCGGCGGCAGCCCCGATTGCACCGCCGTCTGCGAAGTCAGCTCTTTCCAAGCCGAGACCTTCCGCCACTTCCGCGCCGACAGCGTCATCTGGACTAATTTCGCCGAGGATCACCTCGAACGCCATTCGGGCCTCGCCGCCTATTTCGAAGCTAAATGGCACTTGCTGGAACGCTGCGTCGGCGGCCACGTGCACGTCGGAGCGAGCGTCCAGCTCTACGCCGCCCAATTCGGCCAGTCCCTGCCTGCCGAGGCGTGCGTAGCTTCGGAAAACGAGCCCGGCGACATCCTGCTGCAAAACACGATTTTCGCCGACTACCCCCAACGCGAAAACTTCCTTTTGGTTTCCGCTTGGTGGCGCGCCGCCGGCCTCCGTGAATCCGTGCTCTACGCCGCCGCCCGCACCTTCACCGCTTCGCGTCATCGCTTGGAGAGCCTCGGCATCCACATCGGCGTGAATTGGTGGAATGACTCAAAGGCGACCAACTTCCACGCCACCGAAGCCGCCCTCGCCCGTTTCCAAAGCCCGGTCCTGCTGATCGCCGGAGGTAAATCCAAGGGCGGAGATCCCGCCGGTTTTATCCACCGCATAACTCCCCGCGTCCGCCACGCCGCCCTGATCGGCGAGACACGCGAAATCCTCGCAGCGGCTTGCGTCGAGTCCGGTCTCGCCCATACGCTTTGCCGGAATCTCACCGAGGCCGTGCAGACCCTCGCGGCCGTCGCCCGCCCTGGTGACCACGCCCTGCTCAGCCCCGGCTTCGCCAGCCTCGACCAATTCCGAGGCTACGCCGATCGCGGTGACCAATTCACCACCCTTGTCCAAGCCCTCTCAGGAGGCGCCGGCAAGGCCTGAGCAACGCCGCCTTCGCGCCACCTTTTAACCACCTAGCCCTGCAAAAATATTTCACTTATGAAACTACAAAAAGTATTCGGTATCGTTGTTGGCGCCCACGTCGCCGTTCTCACCATCCTGATGTGCACTCCCGGTTGCCGATCCACCGGTAAGCCCAAGCCCAAACCGGAAGACACCCTCGCCGCCGGCCCCACCGCCAGCCACGGCGAAGCCATTGAGGCCACACCGGTCGCCCCGATGAGCAACAACGATATCAACGCCAGCACCGCCCCAGTCGCCAGCACCTCCGCCACGCCCGTCGCTCCGGTGTCCCCCGCCGC
>RGVP01000016.1 GCA_010027235.1 bacterium | reverse complement strand
AGTGGGGACGCGAGGCGGCAGCGGACGAGGATGGCGGGTGGGGTGGCGTCGGTAGCGCGGGATTCGAAAAGGGAGGGACGTCCGGTATTTTCGTTTGGGAAATAGCAAAGCTGTAGCAAGTCCCCGCGTCGGCGGAGGATGGCGCGGAGGCGTCGTATTTCCCTTCCGTCCGGATGGTGCCACACCAGGTCAAGGGCGGCTGGGCTCGCGGCGAAATTATGCTCGATCGAGCCAACCTCGCGCGGGGCGCCGCTGACTTGGAGGGAGAAACGTGATCCGAGGATTTGGAGTGAACCGGTGCGAGCGGGCACGGTTTCACCGCCGAAGTCCACCGCTAGGATGTGCCATTCGCCCTCGATCATATTTTTAGAAAAAGGCCCGTGCGGGCGCAGGGAGGCGAGGGTAAATGTGTTGCGCTGGACTAGCTCAGTATTTTGTTCGGGAGCATGAAATCCCTTCTGAAAATCGTGCTGGTGCTGGCATTGCTTGCGGTGATTGCGGTAGTCGCGGCGGGATTTTGGATCGGCCCCATCATCGTGAAGGCGGTTGATACCATTGGTCCGCGAGTGACGGGCACGGCGGTGACGCTGGACTCCGCCAAAATCCTGCCGCTATCGGGCGGAGGCACGCTGGCTGGTTTTTTCGTGGGCAACCCCAAGGGTTGGGCCGGCGACAAGGCAATTTACGTTGGCGAGTTGCGAGCGAGCGTGCGCCCCCTGTCGCTACTGAATGACTGCATCGAGGTGACCGAGGTCTTTATCGACAGTCCGGAATTCGTTTTTGAGAAAAGCCTGACCGGGGGCAGTAATATCGAAACTTTGCTCAGGCAGATCGAGGAAAACACGGGCGGCGGCACACGCCCGCCCGGTTCCGCCGAATCGGGAGCGCCCGCCAAACCGATTAAGTTCTCGGTGAAATCCTTTCGTCTGCAGAACGCGAAGATGACTCTGATGGTGGCGGGTCAGGCGCTGCCCGTGCCCTTGCCCCCGCTCACGATCACGGATCTCGGGGTGGCGGAGGGCGGTATTACCGCTGATCAGCTAGCCAGCAAAGTTTTGAAGCGGGTTTTGGCCCAGATGATCCCGGCGGCGGCGGATGAGCTCAAAAAATTAGGGCTTGGCGTTTTGGGCGGGGCGGCGGACGGCGTTACGGGAGCGACCAAGGGAATTTTCAATAAATTGCTAGGCAAGTAGCGCTGCACGCTCGGTGTCGAGCGGGACATTACAAGGCGGTCTTGAGGCGGCGGGCCCGTTCTAAGGCGTCTTCGGGGTCGTTGCCGATGACGGTGAAGTGGCCCATTTTCCGGCCAAGGCGCGGTTCATTTTTGCCGTAGAGGTGGAGGTGGACGCGAGGCTCGTGAAGAAGGGCCGACCAATCCGGTGCGCCTGTGCATTGTCCGTCGGACCATTTCCAAGCGTCACCGAGGATATTCACCATCACGGTGGCGGGAGCGGTCGTGGAGACGTCGCCGAGGGGTAGACCGGCCACGGCGCGCACGTGCTGTTCGAACTGTGAGGTCACACAGGCGTCGAGTGTCCAGTGCCCGCTGTTGTGGGGTCTGGGGGCGAGTTCATTGACCAGAATTTCTTCCCGATTGGTGAGGAAAAGTTCAACTGCCAGAAGGCCGACGAGGTCAAGCCGGGTGGCGATGGCCTCCGCCAGGGCGCGGGCGCGTTCCTGGACCGCCGCGGACACGCGGGCGGGCACGAGTGAGAAATCGAGGATATGCTTGGTATGGATATTTTCCGCCACGGGGAAGCTGCGGGTCTCGCCTTGGGTGGACCGAGCGACGAGCACAGATAACTCGCATTTAAAATCGACCCAGCGCTCGACGACGGCGCGTTGTCCTTGAAAGCTAGTTACGGCGTGAGCGAGGGAGGCCTCGTCGGAGATTTTTTGCTGACCCTTGCCGTCGTAGCCGAAGTCGGCGGTTTTTACCACGCAGGGTATGCCGATCTGGCGGATGGTGGCGGCGAGGTCGGCGTTGGCCTCGCACTCGGCGAAGGGCACGTGGGGAAATTCGTTTTTACGCAGCCAGGTCTTCTCTCGGAGTCGATTTTGGGTGATTTCGAGAATCTGCCATTTCGGCCGGAAAACGCCGGTATTTTCTATACGCTGCAGGGGTTCTACGGGGATATTTTCGAACTCGTAGGTCACGGCGGCGCAACCGCGGACAAAGGCCTCAAGCGCGGCGAGGTCGGTGTAGGGCGCGTGGACGGCGTGCGCGCTGACCTCCGCTGCGGGCGATTCGAGCGAAGGTTCGTAGATATGGATGTGGTAGCCTAGCCGTTCGGCGGCGTGGGCAAACATGCGGCCGAGCTGGCCACCGCCCAGGACGCCGAGGGTTTTGCCGGGAGGGATCATCGGGAAAAACGGAAAGCGGAAAACGGAAAAGTTGAAATCGGAGACGGGCGCGGGTCAGGGGAGCTTGGCGGCGAGCACGGCGGCGGTTTGTTCGGCGCGGAAGGCGTGCCAGGCGGCGCGGATAGGGGGGTAATCGGCGGCGAGGATGGCGGCGGCGAAGAGGGCGGCGTTGATTGCGCCTGGTTTGCCGATGGCGAAGGTGGCGACGGGCACTCCGCCGGGCATTTGAACGATGGAGAGCAGGCTGTCCTGCCCTTTCAGGCTGTGGCTTTCGACCGGCACGCCGAGGACGGGCAGGGGGGTGAAGGCGGCGGTCATTCCTGGGAGGTGGGCGGCGCCGCCGGCCCCGGCGATGATCACCCGCAGTCCGCGGCCTTCGGCGGCGCGGGCGTAATCCGCCATTTTATCGGGCGTGCGGTGGGCGCTGACGACGTCTTTTTCGTAGGGCACGCCGAGGCGCTCAAGGGTGGCGGCGGCGTGTTGCAGAGTTTCCCAGTCGGAGGTGCTGCCCATGATGAGGCCGACGAGCGGTTGCGACATAAGGGTGGTATTATGGGACGGGAGAGCACGGTGCAAAAAGCACAAAACCGTCGGATGGGTGAGAAAATGAAAACGTGGTTGCTGTGACGTTGACGGGCGGGAGGTGCAGGCGCACAGATTTTGGTATCATGGACGCCACTTTTTTTTCACGATTCGCGATTGTCTCAGGGGTCTGCTTGACCGCCGTTTTTTTCAACGGGTGCAGCACTGTGCCGCTGGATGAAACTGGGGAGATGCAGGCGGTTTATATCTCGGGCCAGTTCCAGATGTTAATGAATGCGGATGCCCGCGCCACGTCTAAGGCGACCAGTGAGGCTTTCCGTCAGCTGGGTTATTTTGAAATCCAAAACCAGTTGCGCAATTATGACGCCTTGCTGGTGGGGCGGACGCCGAAGGACGCCAAGGTTACGATAAGGATTAAGGAGATTAACAGTCGCCAGAGCGAGCTGACCATCCGGGTTAATGCGGCGGGGGATAAGGCGTTATCTCGGCAGATTTTTTATCAGATCGAGAAGAATCTTGGTGGTTCGGGCGCGCCGATAACAACCCGCTGATTTTTGCGGCCGGAGCGTGCGGGTAGTTCAGGCCGCGTGTCGTTTTTGGCGGCGGCGGTAGGCGCCGAACGCGGTGAGCCCACCCACGGCGAGGGCGCCGTAGGTGGAGGGTTCGGGCACGGGGGCGTAGGGTGTGATTTGGTAAAAGGAGCTGTCGTATACCTTCCAGTTAGCGCTGCCCCCGTAACCATCGAAGACAATACGAGGCATCTCGGTCGAGTCGAAGCTGAGTTTATTGACCAGTAGGAAGTCCGTAAATTCGATCCAGTTGCCCACGGTTAGAAGGGCATTGCTCGCAACGTCGAGGGTATCGAGGTAGAGGAAGGTGGGTGCGCAGACGGTGCCCCCAGTAAAGTCGACAACGGAGTTACCTTCGATCCTTAGGGAGTGAAAGGATTCCGCGCGGGCGGCGCCGTTGATGACGCTGGTGCCGTTTAGGTCCAGCACCGCCTTGTTGGCGTCGTTACCGACCGCGCCGCCCTGGAGCACGACGTTTACGTCGTTGGCGATTTGCTCGTTGGCGTCGAGGCGGAGGGTGTCAATGCCGCGGCCGTCGCCGACGAAAAGGTCGGTGCTAGAGGGACTCCCGTCGCCGGCAATGGCGACGCCGCCGGCGGACTTGCCTAGGACGAGGGTGCCTTCGTTCACCCGGGTGATGCCGGTGTAGGTGTTGGCTGAGGCGCCGGAGAGGGTCAGGGTGCCGCTACCGGATTTCACCAAGCCGTTGGAGCCAGTCAGGATGGAGGAGACGACGGTATCCGCTGTGTTATAGGTGTGGATGACGATATCGGTAGCGGTTCCAGTCGTGAGAATGCCGCCGGAGATGGTCGTGGCGATGCCGCCGGTGGAGAGTATGCCGCCGGACTGGAGGGTAAGGGCAAAGCCGGCTTGGGCGACGTCGATACCCGAAGCAAGTTTGAGGGAATTGATGGTGCGGACGCCGGTTAGCGTCTGGTCGGCGGCAGGGGCGGCGTTGTCGCTTGTTATGGTCCAGCCTGTCTGGGCGCCGGTGAGGTAGCCGGTGTAGGCGCTGAGGCCATCTGGGGTCACGCTGTTGACGGTCGTGTAGGTGGCGAAGTCGGTGCCATTGATGGTGGCGTAGGCAAGGATGCCGTCGTCGAGAGTGGGGGCGGAAGTGAAGACTAGGCGGGGATTGTCGCCGATTGTGCCTAGGGTGCCCGCGGGGTTGGTGAAATTAGCGGTGGTGCCGTTGTTGCGGGTGAGGGCGGCGGCGGTCAGGGTGGCGGAGCCCGTGGCGTCGCCGCGGGCGATGTTGATGGTATTAGCGCTGCCGGTGGTGCCGCCGGTGGCGGAGGATCCAGCCAAGGTGAGAACGCCGATGGTTTCGGAAGTGTCGATGTTACCGGTCTGGCCCAAGAAATTCAGAGTCGAGCCGGCGAGGGTGACGCCGACGGCGCCGATGCGGTCTGCGAAGCCGCTGGTATTGTCCAAGGTTATAGTTCCGCCAAGACGAACGCTGAAGCCAGAGGCCTGAGCGAGGTCGCCCGAGGCGCCCAACAAGCGGAGTTCGGCCCCCTCGATGGTGACGTCGCCGGTCAGGGTGTTGTTGCCGGTGAGGTCGAGGTGGCCGTTGCCTTCAACGGCCAGACTGGCGGTGCCTGAAACCACGCCGGAAAGTGTAGCGGAGGAAACGGCGGAGTTGGTGCCCTGAACGGTTTGAATGGTGCGGGTGCCGCTGGCGCCAAGAGATAGGGCGTTGGACAGGGTGACAGTATTGTCCGATCCGGTGGCGCCAAAAATCAGGGAGCTGCTTGAGCTCACGAAATTACTGGTAGTGCCCCAGATGAGGGCGGCGCCGCCGTTAAGAGTGATGGTGCGGGTGGCTGAGGCGGCAGAGAAGCCGCCGGAGCCGGTCCATTGCAGGTTACCGGCGGCGGTGCCGAGGTTAGGAGAGTAGTCGCCACCGGTGCCGCCGTTCAGGTCGGTTCCGATTTCGAGGACGCCTCCATTGAGCTGAAAATTTGAATTTGTGGATAGGCTGTCTACGGTAGTCACGCGTAGGGCGCCGTCTCGGATTTCCGTGTCTCCTGAGTAGTCGTTTGCACCGGCGCCACTATAGGACAGCTCTAAGGTGCCGGCACCTGTTTTGATAAGTCCGCCGGTGCCGGTGCCGTTGTTACCTCCGCGGATTCGACCGGAAAGATTGCCGTCGACGGCGGCTGAGCCGTTGGACACGCGGATCTCGCGTTGTGCATCGTTCAGGGATAGAGCGTTGGCGAAGGTGAGGGTTGCGTCGGCGTAGTCGGATCCCAAAAGCAGGGCGTAGCCATCACCAACGAAATTAGTAGAAGAGGCCCAGGTGACGTTGCTGGTGCCGTTGTTTAGGCGCACGGTGCGGTTGGCGCCCGAGGCGGAGAAGCCTCCATCGCCGATCCATTGGATGGCACCGGCACCGGTGCCTCGGTTATGGGAAAAGTCCCCGGAGGTGCCGCCATTGAGATCGCCCGCGATTTCTAGGACACCGCCACTAAGCTGGAGATTGCTGTTCGCGGACAGTGCGGCTCCGGTGATCAAGCGGAGAGCACCGCCAGAAAGAATGGTGGCTCCGGAGTAGGTGTTGGTGCCGGAAAGGGTAAGATTGCCGGAGCGGGAGCCGACCGCGGTGTTTTCGCTGAGGGTGATGTTGCCGGACAGGGTGCTATCGCCGCCGTCATTTTAGAGGGCGCCGGCGTATTCGCCGCGGCCGAGAGTGGTGCCGACGCCGGCGATGGTGACGTTTTCGGGTGAGGTTACGCCTCCGCGAAAGGACAGAGTGCCGCCGTCGTTCACGCTGGTGGTTGAGCCGGTGTTGCCGAGAGCGTTGTTGGCGAGCACGACGAGTTGGCCGTTGTTGACTGTGATCGTGCCGGTATAAGTGGCGGCGTTGTCGCCGGCGATAGTGACGATGCCGGCGCCGATGGATGGATCAAAGGTGGCTCCGTTGATGACGATGGGACCGGAGCCGGTGATCACTCCGTTTAGATTAGTCGCGCCGTAGCCCGAGGTGGTGAGCGTATGGGCGCCGAGGCCGATGGCGCCGTTGATGCAGAGGGTAGAGTAGGAGTAGTTCCGGACCGCGATATTCTCGACGATGGAGAGGTCTGAGTTGATTTTATGTCGGCCGTATACGCCGTTGTAATCATTGACGTTGATTGAAGGGAGGCCGGTGAGTGCGGTATCTCCGAAGGTGATCAATCGGCCGTCGCCGACGGTGCCGATGCTGTAGTTTATGCCGGTATCGAAGGTCATGTTGCGGACCTCAAAGTTGTTACCCAAGGCGACTTGCTGGGTGTTATTTGTTCCGTTGTTGGTCGGTCGGTTCCCGAACAGGACGTCGGAGTCGCGCAGGGGAGTCTTATTGTCTGCGGCGGCCTCCGTGGAATACCAGTTGGAGTTGGCTTCACCCCCCGCGAGTGTGCCCCAAGTGGTGGTGCCGGCGCCGTTATCCCACTCGTAGGCACCGGAGCCGGTGGACCACGGGGTGGAGGTGAGGGTCAGGTTACGGATTTCGTGCAGTTCGGTCGAGCCACCGGTAGCTCCGGTGAAGCCTATCTTGAATGTATCGGGGCGTTCGTAGGCAGACAGGTCAGTGGTGAACGCGGTGGTGAAGGCGCTCCCGGCGCCGAATTTCATCTGGACGGTGAGCTGGTTGTTGGCGTCGAAAATGATTTTTAAAGCCCGGTAGTCGGCGCCGGTTTGATCGGGGCGGCTCGTGGTGCTGGGGAAGTCCATCTGCCCGGGGAGGGGGGTGGAGTTAGAGGCAATGTAGGTGTAGTTGCTGGACTCTGGGCCGCGCACGGAGATGCGGTTAGGGTAGAGAGTGCCGTCGTTGGTGATTCCGCCGACGCGGCCTTCGTTGCCATTTGAATAGTTGCCGTAGTTATCTAGGGCGAAGCCTAGATAGCCGCTGGGCATGCCGACTTCTCCGCTGCGTTGAGCATAACCCATGGAGCCGCCGTAGGCACCGGGCGTGAAGGTCGATGAGTCTCTGGAGCCATCGACGAGGAAAAAAGTGATGCCATCGGCGCCCGTGCCGTTCCAGAAGGCATACTCCATCTCGATTTCCATGCGGGCATTGACGGAGAAAATCTCGGTGTCCAGCAGCGCGTAGGTAGACTGGTTTCCCGTGTTCGAGTTCATGCGTAGCCACCCATTACCAGAAGGGTCGATCGCGGCCCCGATTGCGTCGCCGGCCCCATTGTAGCCTCCGGAGCCGGTCGCGGCGGTGAAGAAGGGTTTGTTATCTCCTGTATTGGAGCCAAAGACCCAACCTGGGGCGGACGTGCCGGTGAAGCTTTCCGAAAATGTAGTTTGGGCAGGTAGTGCGGCGTTCAGGGTGAGGATGGCAGAGACCAACCGTGACATCGCGCGGGAGTGCCGACGGTAAGCGGCTAAATTAGCCTCAGGGATACTTTTCACGTCTTTATGGCAAAACATTAATAATAACTTCCAACATCCGCAAGCACATGCAGTTGGCTTACCTAAAATAAGCCATGACTAGACTACGTAGTAAGCGGTCAAAGATTGAATCCGCTTTCGACGTCAGCCGAACTTTAGCTGCCGCGATTAAAAGCGTGGAGTGCCCGCTTTTTTACAGACGGCAGATCAGCAATTCGCGTTCGAAAATCATTTCTTTTGGCAGGTGGGAATGCAGGTCGAGGAAGAGTTCCTCGTGGTTTATCAGTTCTGTGCGCCAAGCTTTCCGATCGACGGCGGTGAGTTGTTCAAAGGTTTCGCGGGGGAAGGCGAGGCCGGTCCAATCGATATCTTCGTGGCTGGGCATCCAGCCTAGGGCGGTTTCATGGGCGCGGGCGCGGCCTTGGCAGCGATCGACGATCCAGCGCAGCACCCGGACGTTTTCGCTGTAGCCTGGCCAAAGGAAACGACCGTTCGCGTCTTTGCGGAACCAGTTGACGTGGAAGATGCGCGGGGTCTCGACCAGATCTCGCTGCATCTTGATCCAGTGGCGGAAGTAATCGGCCATATGATAGCCGCAGAAGGGCAGCATGGCCATGGGATCGCGGCGGACCTGACCGGTGGCGCCGACGGCCGCGGCCGTGGTTTCGGAGCCCATGGTGGCGCCGGCGTAGACGCCGCCGGACCAGTTGAAGGTCTGGTAGACAAGGGGAGTGGTGGTGGCGCGGCGACCGCCGAAGATGATGGCGGCGATCGGGACGCCTTCGGGATTTTCCCACTCGGGATCGATGGTCGGGCACTGTGAAGCGGGGGCCGTGAAGCGGGCGTTTGGTTGCGCGGCCTTGGCCCCGGTTGCCTTGGCGATCTCCGGGGTCCAAGTTTGGCCCTGCCAATCAGTGCAGACTGCGGGAGGCGTGTCGGTCATGCCCTCCCACCATACGCCGCCTTCGGGGGTAAGGGCGCAATTGGTGAAGATGGTGTTTTTCGCCAGCGCGGCCATCGCATTGGGGTTGGTTTTGAGGGAGGTGCCGGGGGCGACACCGAAGAAGCCGGCCTCGGGGTTGATAGCGCGCAGGTGGCCGGTGGCGTCAGCACGGAGCCAGGCGATGTCGTCTCCCACGGTGGTGATTTTCCAACCCGCGGCGGCGAAGGGGGCCGGGGGCACCAGCATGGCGAAGTTGGTTTTACCGCAAGCCGAGGGAAAGGCGGCGGCGACGTAGGTTTTTTCTCCCTCGGGGTTTTGCAGCCCGAGGATCAGCATGTGTTCGGCCATCCAGCCCTCGTCGCGGGCCATGGCGGAGGCGATGCGCAGGGCGAAGCATTTTTTACCTAGAAGTGCGTTGCCGCCGTAACCAGAGCCGTAGGACCAGATCTCGCGGGTCTCGGGGAAGTGAACGATGTATTTGTCGGGGTTACAGGGCCAAGGGACGTCCTTGGCGCCGTCGGCGAGGGGGAGGCCAACCGAGTGCAGGCAGGGGACCACGCGCTTTTTAGCTTTGTCGATCTCGGCCAGCACTGGGAGTCCGATGCGGGCCATGATGCGCATGTTTACCACGACGTAGGCCGAGTCGGTTAACTGGATGCCGATTTGCGACAGGGGCGAGCCGACCGGGCCCATGGAGAAAGGCAGAATATACATCGTGCGGCCGCGCATGCAACCGGCGAAGAGGCCCTTGAGTTTTTTGCGCATCTCGAAGGGCTCAACCCAGTGGTTGGTGGGGCCGGCGGCGTCCTTGGAGAGTGAGCAAATAAAGGTGCGGTCTTCCACCCGGGCGACATCGGAGGGGGCGGAGCGGGCGAGGAAACAGCCCGGCCAGGCTTCTTCGTTTAACTTCGTGAAGGTTCCTCCAGCGACGAGTCCGGCACACAGGGAGTCGTATTCGGCTTGGCTGCCGTCGACCCAGTGTATGGCAGCGGGCTGTGTAAGTGCGGCGGTTTTCTCGATCCAGCGGAGCAGGGGACGATTTACAGTGAGCGGGGCACCGGGGTCACGGATTACAGTCATCGCTTACATAGTATGACCGCGCTACCAGCGGGTAAATATCAAACCCTTACAGTTTCTTTGGCCGCGGGTGCTGCGGCTTAGCAGGCGGGCTCGACGTGCACGGCGACGTGGCTGATGGCGAGGCCGGCGTCCACTAAAGCGTCCTGCACGGCGTGTGCGAGGTCATGGCCCTCGCGCACGCTGATGGCGGGGTCCACCTCGATCTGGATTTCTACCAGCAGCGCGAGCCCGCTGCGGCGGACGCGGCACTTATCGATGCCGCGAACACCGGGCACGACTGCGGCGAGGCGGCGAACTTCGACATGGATCTGCTCCGATGCGGCGGTATCCATCACTTCACCGAGCGCGCGGCGCAAAATAACGAGGCCGTTAAAAGCGATCACCACGCACGCAGCCAGCGCGGCCCAATCATCAGCCGCGACGTATTTCGGCCCGCCGACCACGGCCACGGTGATGCCGATAAAGGCGGCAGCTGAGGTCAGCGCATCGGTGGCATGGTGCCAGGCCTCGGCTCCGAGGGCGACGCCGCCGCTCGTTGCACCCGCGCGGGCGAGCCGTCGGGAAAGCGCCCACTTGATCACGACAACCGTCGCGAGCAGGGGAAGGGTGCCCCAATGCGGCGCGTGGTGTGGGGTCAGGATTTCGTGGACGGAGTGAATGGCGATCCAACCGGCGGCGACAAAGATGACCAGTGCGACTGCGATCGAGGCAAGGGGTTCGGCCTTGCCGTGTCCGTAGGGATGTTCGTCGTCCGGCGGGCGTGCGGCGTAGCGAAAGCCGGCCCACACTAGGATGGACGAGCAGACGTCCAGCAACGACTCGATCCCGTCGGCGATGAGCGCGTAGGTGTGGCCGAGAATCCCTCCGGTAAACTTTGCTGCTGCGAGGGCGAGGTTGGCGAATACCCCGCGCAGGACCAAGCGGGCGCCCTCCTCGGCGCGTTGTCGGGCGAGCGCGTGGGGGTCTGGCCAAGGGCTGCGGGTCGCGGGCACGGGCGGAGGGGAGACGCGTTTTGCCCTGGAATCAATCCGCGGCTTCGCGACTAAAAAAACGCCGGGCGCGCTCGGTGACGGGAGCGTCGATCACACGCTCTGGCGGACCCTGCTCCACGATGCGGCCTGCGTCCATGAACACCACCTCGTGCGCGGCGGCACGGGCGAAGGCGACGTCGTGGGTGACCACGACCATCGTCACGTGCTCAGCGGCGAGTTGGCGGAGCACGGCCAGCACCTCGCCGGTCAGCTCGGGATCGAGCGCGCTGGTGGGTTCATCACAAAGCAGCACGGCTGGCTCCATCGCGAGTGCGCGGGCGATGGCGGCGCGTTGTTGTTGTCCGCCGGAGAGCTCGCCGGGAAAGGCTTCGACCTTGGCGGCCAGTCCGACGCGGTTGAGGTGGCGTTCGGCCAAGGCGCGCGCGGCGGCGGGAGCGAGGCGGCGGACCACGCGGGGGGCTAGGGCGACGTTTTCCCAGACGCGTAGATGCGGGAAGAGGTTAAATTGCTGGAAAACCATGCCGACCCGTGCGCGGTGGGCGTCGAGGGCGCGAGCCTGGTCGAGATCGGATAAGACGCCGTCCAGTAGGACCTCGCCGCTCTCTGGGCGCACGAGGAAATTCAGGCAGCGCAGCAGGGTTGATTTACCCGAGCCGCTGGGGCCGAGGATGACGGCAACGCGACCGGGGTGAATGGCGAGTGAGACGCTGTCGAGCGCCGCGAGGGCGCCGTAACGTTTGACTAAGGCGCGGGCCTCGAGGACGGGGGCGGACTCAAGCGGCATGGCGGCGGAGACGATTTTCTAGGACGCGCACGGCGAGGGCTACGAGCAGGGTTAGGGCGAGGTAGAAAAACGCCAGCAGCACGAGACTCTCGGCGTAGCGGAAGGTAGCACTTTGGTAGAGGCGGGCTTCCTGGGTGATGTCGCGCACGCCGAGCACGGACACGAGAGCGGAGTCCTTGAGCAGGCAGATCAAGTCGTTACCGAGGGTGGGCAGCACGCGGCGAAAGGTTTGAGGCAAAAGCACGTGGCGGAGGCTTTGACTGCGCGAAAGGCCAAGAGCGCGAGCGGCCTCGGCCTGGCCGCGGGCGAGCGAGGTCAGGCCACCGCGCAGGGTCTCGGCTTCGAAGGCGCCGTAGGCGAAGGCTAGGGCGGCGACCACCCGGGCAACCATGGGCACGTCGGTGGCGCGCAGGCCGGCAAGGGTTTTTTCCACTCCAAGCAGCGGAGCGAGTAGGGAGCCGAGGGCGCGCACGGCCTCGACCCCGAGCGGGACCAGGACAAACGCCACGAGGAAAATCTGCACTAAAACCGGAAGGCCGCGCACGACTTGGACGTAGAGCGTGGCGACTTGGCGCCTGAGCGGATGCGGAGATACCAAGGCCAGTGCGGAGGCTAGGCCAAGGGCGAGGGCGAGGGGGAAGGCGACAGCGGTGACAAGCAGGGTGATGCCCAGGCCGGAGGCGAGGCGGGCAGCGATGTCGCGCCAAAGCTCGTTAGTTGCGATGCGCCAGCCGAGCAGCACACTCACCAGTGCGAGGGCGAGCAACCACCAGGGTGCGCGGGCCAGCAGCGAGGGCTGGTCGGGGGCGAGTTCGCTGTCGGGGCCTATCATGGGCGCGAAATCAATAGGCTGGGGCACCGGCGGGGACGAAGTCGGGCGCGAACCATTTACCGTTGATGCGGGCTAGGGTGCCGTCGGCGTGCATCTCGGTAAGGGCGCGATCCACCTCGGCGCGCAGCGGGGAGTTTTTAGGGAAGATGAAGCCTAGGTCCTGACCATCGAGGCCGCCATTGAGCAGTTTTAACTTCTCGCGGTGGACGCCCACGTAGCCCTGACCGCCGACGTCGTCGATCAGGACGGCGTCCAAATCCGAGTTGAGCAGAGCCTGAATGAGTTCACTGAAACCGTCGAACGCCACGACGCGAGCGGGGCCGACAAGCGTTTCCGCCTTGGTGTAGTTGGTGTTGCCCTTTTGCGCACCGATGCGGGCGGCAGGGGTGGCGGCGAACGCGGCGAGGGTTTCGAAGCGTGCCTCGTCGCGGCGGACTAGCAGGCGTTGATTCAGGCGCATATAGGGGTTGGAAAAATCGACCACGCGGGCGCGTTCCGCGGTGATGGTGATGCCGTTGCCGGCGAGGTCGAACTGGCCGGTAGCGACGCCCTGAACCATGGAGTCCCAAGCGATTTCGCGAAAGGACGGTGTGAAGCCGAGACGGCGGCCGAGTTCAGCCCCCATCTCGTAGTCCCAGCCTTCGGCCGTGCGGGTATCCGTGCGGATAAAGTTGAAGGGCACGTAGCCGTTCTCCACCGCGAAAACCACCACGCGGGCGGAAGGCGAGGCAGCAATGTCTGAAACTTGGCGCGGAGCGCACGCGGCGAGCAGGGCTACGGCGGCGAGGGCGAGCGGACGGAGGACATTCACGGCAACGATGGAAGCTGGAAAGGTCGTCGAGGCGAGCGCGGGTGTTTAGCTGGCTTGGCTGCTCGCTCCGGCCAGGGCGCGACCGGCGGTCCAACCGGTGGTCCAGGCGGCCTGAAAATTGAAGCCACCGGTGACACCGTCGATGTCGAGCATCTCTCCAGCGAAGTGGAGGCCGGGGACGAGGCGGCTTTCCATGGTCTTAAAGTCCACCTCGCGCAGGCGGACGCCGCCGCAGGTCACGAACTCCTCCTTGTTGAGACTTTTGCCTTCGACCGTGAATTCCGACGCGGCGATGCTGGCGGCTAGACGTTGGAGGTTTTCCTTGGAGACGCCGGCCCATTGGGCTTCGGGGGCCAGGCCGGGCACGGCGGCCACGAGTCGTTCCCACAGGCGGGACGGGAGCGCGAAGGGGTTGAGGGTGGTGATTTGCTTACGGGGGTTGGCGAGGCGCCAAGCAGCGAGGGTCTCGGTGGTTTTCGCGAGAGTTTCGCCGGTCCAGGAAACGACCAGGGGGAAACGGTAGTCGCGGGCGGCAAGGACCCGGGCGCCCCAAGCAGAGAGTTTCAGGATGGCTGGGCCGCTCAGGCCCCAGTGGGTAACCAGTAGGGGGCCACGCTCGGCGAGTTTTGCGCCGGTGACGGACACGGCGGCATCTTGCACGGAGACGCCTTCCAGCCCCACGAGGCGCGGATCAGCGATATGAAAGGTGAACAGAGAGGGGACGGGCGGCTCGATCGCGTGGCCGAGGGCGGCGGCGATGGCGAGACCGGCGGAGCCCTTGTTGCCGCCGGTGGCGAGCAGGACGCGATCAAAGGTCGCAGCGGAATCGTCGGTGAAGGTAACGTCGAAGCCGACGCCGCCGGGAGTGCGTGTGAGGCTGCGCACGCCCATGCTGGTAAAGAGCCGCACGCCGGCTTGGTCGGCAGCACTGCGGAGGGTGGCGATGATGGTGGCGGAATCGTCGGTGTCGGGAAACATGCGCCCGTCGGCCTCAGTCTTCAGGGTGACGCCACGAGTCTCGAACCAAGCGATGGTGTCGCGCGGGCCGAAGCGAGTGAAGGGGCCGAGCAGTTCACGGCCGCCGCGCGGGTAGCGTTTTATTAGCTCGCGGGGTTCTGGGCAGGCGTGGGTAACGTTACAGCGTCCACCGCCGGATACGCGGACTTTGGCGAGGGGATGGGCGGTGGCCTCGTAAAGGCAAATGCGCGCGCCGGGGGCCGTTTCGGCGGCGTGGATAGCGGCGAAAAAACCGGCAGCACCGCCGCCGACGATAAGGATGCGAAGAGTCTCGGACACGCTCGTAGGCTGGCGCCTAGTGCGGCGGGGAGAAGGCTAAATGCGCGTCGGGCGTGGCCTGCATCGGCTTTTTCAAAGCGGGTTTGGTCGCGAAGGGAGGCAACTTACCCAAATTATAAAGAGGCTACGGGCGTGGCGAGGTGCTAGAGTCGGCGCATGGGCTGGTTGATAAATTTGTTATCCAACGAATCGGTTGCCCGAACGGTGATCCGGTTGGCCTTCGCGGGCGCGGTGGGCACGGCGCTCCAGCAGGTTGGGGCGCAAACGGACGCGGTATTGAGCCGAGGGCTTGTCTACGCGGTGGTCTATTCCTGTGCCGTGCTGGGCATCATCTTGGCGATGGTGCTTATCCGCACGGTTTTCAGGTTCGGATGTCGCGGCGGAGGTGCGGGCGGCGGAGGTGACGTTCAAGCCTTCGGTGCCGCCGCTGGTTGCGCGGAATTTCGAGGTGCTCAATACGAATCTGGCTGTGCGCCGCATTGCGGACAGCCCGCGTTTGCCTTCCTCGGGAGTGCTTATCTCGCGGTTTTGGCGCGGCGGGGTGGTGACGGCGGGGCCGTCGATTTTGGTGGGGCTAGTCGCGCGCGCATCGGCAAAACTCAACTACGCTGAGCTGTGCGGACTGCTGGCTGTTTCGAACATTGATCTGCCGGCGCTGGCGCTGACCTTTGCCCAGCAGACCACTCGGAGCGACGTCCGGGCGGTGGCGTATGCAGCGGTTTGATGCTGCTGCGCTTGTTTAGCGCGCAGATTCTGGTGTTTTTACTGTGGCGGAAATTGGCGGGAGGGTGAGGCGCGGAACCGAGGCGGGGTCAGTGAACGCGTCCTGAAACTCGGTCTCGGCACGCGTGATCATCGCCTCGGTCGGGCGGAAGGATTCGGCCTCTGCCAAGGTTGCGCGCGCTCCGAAGTCGATGAAAGGGTGGGTGGATTCGCTGGAATCAAGGAGGAGGAGGAGTGCGCCCAGGACTAAGCCTGTCCCGGCGACAACCAGCCAAGGCCGCAGCAAAGTCGCGGACGATGGGCGGCGGGAAGTTTTGCGATGGCGGGGCATGGAGGACGGGGCGAAAACGCCGGCAGGCAAGTGACCGCGGTTAGGGATGGGCGGGTCGGGCCTTGTCGGCGGGTAAATTGCTAGTTGAGTAGCCGTATGGAATCAAGACCCGTGGTCGAGGTGGTATGTGCGTTAATTGAGGATGACGCGGGCCGCTTGCTGGTCGCGCGCCGACCGGCGCACAAGCACCTCGGTGGGTTGTGGGAGTTCCCCGGTGGCAAGGTGGAGGCGGGCGAGGATGCGGCGGGGGCGCTGGTTCGCGAGATCCGCGAGGAGCTGGGTTGCGAGGCGCTGCCGGGTGCGCGGCTCAGGGCGGTCACGCACGCCTATGCGACGGTGACGGTGCGGCTGACGCCGTTTTTGGCGCGGCTAGCGCCGGGGGCGGAGCCGGTGGCGAGCGAGCATGAGGCCTTGCGCTGGGTGACGCGGGCGGAGATTGGCGAGTTGGAGATGCCGGCGGCGGACGGGCCCATCGTAGCCGAGTGGGTGGCTTTGGCCCGAGCGGGCGGGTAAACGCGAACGCTTTTTAGTGCGGCGCTTGCAATTGGGGCGGTGCGGGGCGAGGGTATTCTTTCGTTCTTTCAGATTACCGGCATGATCGGGCCTAGGCTCGATCCCGGAAGATCACCGAAGGCCAACACTTTCGGGGGTGTTCTGGATTCGACCCTTGGTTGGAGTGTTTGGCTGCCCTTCGCGAGTGTAGGTCTCGCGTTATAAACTCCTGCACACAAAAATAAACGGCACCTTCGAAGAAATGCCCCTCGCAGCCTAAGTGCTGTGACGATCGCCCAGTGACGTCCACTAGCTGACGTGATCGACGACAGTGGACATAGCGCCCAGAGCCACCCGCGGTGTGGGCGCCGTATCTTCGATCCGGGGGTTAGTTTGCGTCCTTGCGCGTGCAGTCGCGAGACGCCGGCGAAATTAAAACGACACTATAAGGGTAGACGCCATATGCGAAGGCCAGGGGCACGCGGGTTCAACTCCCGCCACCTCCACCATTCTGAGCGACAGGGAGCCCGCGGATACCGAAAGGCGTTCGCGGGCTTTTTTGTGTCCGGTGGGCGAGAGTCGGGAGTTGTCCGCGCGCTGATTTTTCGGGTTATGTATATTGAAAGAGGCGCGCTAGGCAGTCACACTTCACCCTAAGGCACGCGGATCGCCGAGCGGGGGATCGACTTCGGGGTTGACCGTGAAGTGGGTGCAGTTTCGCCGCACGGGATTGGACGCCGTGCTGGGGCGCTCATTCATTTTGGGCGAAAAATCTTAAAGCAGCTCAGTCAAACTCGTTCAGAGGGTGAGGTTCTTGTAAACATGTTTAAGGTTCCAACGATATCACCGTTAGTTTTTGTGAATTTTTTTCAGACAAGATGACCAGATGCTTGGGCAAATTACGGCAGAGCGTCGAGCGCATCATTTTGCAAAGATAAAGGATAAACGGGTGGGGGCAACCCCCTTGGGTAGCGCCCTCACAGCCTGACGGGTGAAAGTTGGGGCTCGTCCCACTGCCTCGGGCGATTTTGCGGCAGACTTCTGTCTACACTTTCGATCTTCGACTTTTTCTCCTTCTCTCTTTTAGCCTTTCCGTATGCCTGCCTCCCGCACTGCCTCCATCGCCCGCAAGACTGCTGAGACCGATATTCAACTCGCCCTCAATGTTGATGGCTGCGGCCGTTCCAGCATCGCCTCTGGAGTGCCTTTCTTCGACCACATGCTGACCTTGTTTGCCAAGCATGGTCACTTTGACCTCGAGCTCACCTGTGTGGGCGATGTTGCGGTGGATTACCACCACACCGTTGAGGATGTGGGCTTAGTCCTTGGGGAGGCCTTTAAAAAAGCGCTCGGCGATAAGAAGGGCATTGTCCGCTACGGTTTTTTCCTTGTTCCCATGGACGAGGCGCTGGCGCGCGTAGTCATCGATCTCTCCGGGCGTGCCGCGCTGGTGTATGATGTTACCGCTCCGACCATGTATGTGCGCGACTTTAACCTCATATTAGTCAAAGAATTTTGCCGTGGATTCAGCAATGCGCTAGCCTGTAATCTTCACGTGAAACTCGATTACGGCGAGGAACCGCATCATGTCGCGGAAGCCATTTTTAAATGTATGGCCCGAGCTATTGATGCCGCCGTGCGCATGGATCCCCGCAGTGCGGATCAAATCCCCAGCACAAAGGGCGTGATCTGATTCGCTGTCATGATCGCGGTCATAGACAACGGTATCTGTAATCTTCGCTCCGTCACCAAGGCCCTTGAGGCGGTGGGTGCGGACTTGCGGATCGTGCGCACGCCAAGTGAAGTGGCGGACGCCCGCGCCGACGGTCTCGTTTTGCCCGGAGTGGGGGCGCTTCGCGATTGTGTAGCGTCGCTGCGCGCCACTGGTCTGGATCGCACGTTGCGGGAATGGATAGCGGCTGATCGGCCATTTCTTGGGGTCTGTCTGGGTTTACAGGCGCTTTTTGATCACTCTGAAGAGGGTGGGTTGGAGGGCACTGGCGGGCTTGGGATTTTACCTGGGCGGGTGATCCGTTTTGTGCGTCCTCCCGATTATAAAATTCCCCACATGGGCTGGAACACCGTGCGTTTTACCCAACTGGATTCACCGCTCCGGGCGGGCTTGGCGGAGGAGGGTGAGGCTTTCTACTTTGTGCACAGCTATCATTGCGTGCCAAACGACCGGAGCCTCGTTTTAGCCGAATGTGACTACGGTGGTGTCTTCACCGCCGCGATTGCGCGCGGTCGGTGTTTCGCAACCCAGTTTCACCCCGAAAAAAGTCAGGCCAAGGGTTTGGGGATCTACCGCAACTTCGTCTCGGTTGCCGCTCCGGCTCAGGCGTAAGCCGTCGAGTGTAACTTTAGCTTACCCTTGGATGCGCCCTGTCTAATGGCTCCCAGTCAATTCCCTGTATCTGGGCGACTTTGCTTTGCAAGGCCCACCCTATTTGCTCTCTTCGCTTCAACATGGCCCACAACGCTACCCTGAATATCGACGGCAAGGAACTTTCTCTCCCGATTATCACGGGTTCCGAAGGCGAGAAGGCCATCGATATTGGCAAGCTGCGTGGCGACACGGGGTGTATCACTTACGACGATGGTTTCGGCAACACCGGTTCGTGTCTAAGCAAGATCACTTTTATCGACGGTGAGGTCGGCATCCTGCGCTACCGTGGCTATCCCATCGAGCAACTCGCCGAGAAATCCAACTTCATTGAGACCTCTCTGCTGGTCATGAACGGCGAACTGCCCACGCCCGCGCAGCACTCGTCTTTTTCTGCCCTTCTTGCCAAGCACGCCCCGTTGCGCCAGGACCTGATTCGGTTCATTGAGGGGTTTCCCACCGGCGCCCATCCGATGGCGATCCTCTCCGCCACGATGAACTCGCTGGGCGCCTATCATCCGCACTTGGCGAGCAATAACCACCAAGCCGATCTTCAGCATTTTGACGAAGCGGCGGCCATTGCGATTTCGAAGGTTCGCACCATTGCGGCTTGTTCTTATCGGGCGTCCCGCGGTCTGCCAATCAATCACCCGAATCCACAGCTCGGATACTGCGAAAATTTCCTCCACCTGATGTTTTCGGAGCCCTACGCCACCTACACCCCGACCCCTGAAGTCGCGTCGGCGCTGAACCTGTTTCTTCTGCTCCATGCTGACCACGAGCAAAACTGCTCCACCTCGACCGTGCGCATGGTAGCTTCGGCTGGAGCGAATGTCTTCGCCTCCGTCTCCGCTGGCGTGAACGCCCTCTGGGGTCCGCTCCACGGCGGCGCCAACATGGCTGTCATCGAGATGCTTAAAAACATTCACGCCGACGGCGACGACGGCACCCGTTTCATCGCCGCCGCCAAGTCCGGCAAGGGCGACCGCCTGATGGGCTTTGGTCATCGCGTTTACAAAAACTACGACCCCCGAGCCAAGATTATCAAGGCCTCCTTCTACAAGGCACTCGGTTCCCTCGGCATCAAGGACGACCCGCTGCTTAACATTGCCATGAAGCTCGAAGAGTGCGCGTTGAACGATGATTATTTCGTTCAGCGGAAGCTCTACCCCAACGTTGATTTCTATTCCGGCCTGATCATGCGCGCCCTTGGTATACCCGAGAACATGTTTACCGTGATGTTTGCTCTCGGACGCATGCCCGGCTGGATCGCTCAGTGGCGCGAAGTCGCAGCTAATCCGAAACTCAAAATCTACCGCCCGCGTCAGGTTTACGTGGGCGCGCCCTTGCGCGAATTTGTCCCTGCCAATCAGCGCGGTTGAGCGCGCTGATCGTGTTGGTCCGCCGCTGGTCGCTCGGTCCAAGCCCGGTAACCACCCTGCAGACTGCGCACCTCACTAAACCCGTGCAGTTCTCGCATAGTTGGCACCGCGTGTTGGCTGCGCAGGCCGGCGCCGCAATACACCACCGTGAATAGGCCCGGGTCGAGACCTAGCGCGGTCAAATCGGTAGTCGCGAGTTGGGCGAGCGGGACGTGCACCGACCCTTCGATCGCACCGAGCGCTCTTTCCGGGGCCTCGCGCACGTCAATCAGCTGGACGTCGCCAAGCCGCGTGCGCAGGGCGGCAACGTAAATTTCATCCTCCTCGTCGCAGCTTTTGCCGACCGGGTTCAGGGGTAATTCGGTGATCGCCCGCGAGCGCGGATCGGCCACGAGGGTGATGGTGCGGACGGCAAGACTCCGCGCGTCCCAGAGTAGCACGCGGCCGGCCAGCGGTTCGCCGATGCCGGTGAGTAGCTTGATCGCCTCCGTGGCTTGGATGGTCCCAAGCAGCCCGGGTAACACGCCCAGCACGCCGGCGTCGGTGCAGCTCGGTGCGGCGCCCGGTGGAGGCGGGGCTGGAAAAAGACAGCGGTAGGTGGGACCGCCGCGCCAGTTAAAGACGCTCGCTTGTCCCTCAAATCCTTCGACGGCGGCGTGCACGAAGGGCCGATCGGTAAGCACGCAGGCATCATTCACGAGGTAGCGCGTGGCGAAGTTATCCGATCCGTCCACAACCAGGTCGGCCGCACGCACGAGGGCTAGGGCGTTGGCCTGATCGAGCCGGGCGATGATGGCATCGATCGCGATTTCTGGGTTCAACATGCGGAGACGGCGGGCGGCGGCCTCGGCTTTGGGCTGACCTATGTCTTCCGTGGTGAAAAGCACCTGACGTTGCAGATTGGACAACTCCACGCGATCGGGGTCGATCACCACCAAGCGTCCGACGCCGGCGGCGGCGAGGTAAAGCAGGGCGGGGCAGCCGAGTCCCCCCGCGCCAACCACCAGCACGGAGCTGGCACTTAGCTTCGATTGGGCCTCGGGACCGAAACCGGCTAGACCAAGATGGCGCTGGTAGCGAATGAGCTCGGTGCCGGAAAACATCAGGGAACCCTCAGGTTTTTGAGGGGGAGGAGGCTTTGTCCGGTTTGGGGTGAAACATGTCCTCGATTTCGAGACCGGTTAGCCGCTGGATACCCTTTAAAAGTCTCCAGAGTGCGAACATCATCATTCCCATGCTCGGCACGGTAACGAAAAACAGATCGAGGACGTGCAGACGGGCCATCTCTTTGTTGAAGTCTTCCGAGCCGGTCGGGCTTTTGATAACCAAGTAGGCCACGAGAAAATTAAGTGCACCGCTTCCGAGAAAGCTGGCAGTGAGGAGGAGGCTGGACTGGCTGAGTAGTCGCTCGAACGCGGGCCGGCCTCCGGTTTCAGCCAATTTCGCGTCGATGCGCGCGACATCGATCATCTGCTCGTTATACAGCAATTCATTCACCAGTGGGCGTTTCGTGCGGGCGGAGATAAGCACCGCAAGGCCGATTAGGGCCGGCACGATCCCGCTTTTAACTGCGAACCAAATACCATCGGCCTTGAGCAGGCCTAAACCGCCGGAGGCGGTGACGCTTACAAGGCCAAGGATCGACATGAAATTCATTTTCCTACGGGCCAGAAAATCCCAGATCCCGTAGGCTACGGGCAGAGCTACCGCAACGACCAGCGCCCAGGTCGGCCCCAAGCGTTCCGGTTTACTCAGGTAGGATAGCGCGGCCCAAGGGATCGCTAAATTGAAGGCCAGGTTGAGCAGCAGGTTTTCCTGTTTGGGGGCGGCGGACGACATCGGGCTTAAGCAAAGGGGGCGAGCGACAAGGCGAAAGCGAAATCCTTTCTTTCCGGACGCGGTCCGCCTGTTAAGGTTGCATTCCATGATACTCCTTGGCGTTAACATCGACCACGCTGCGACTGTGCGGCAGGCGCGCTATCGCGGCTACGCCGCGACGGTTGGTGGCCCAGTGGAGCCGGATCCAGTTGAACTGGCCACACTCGCCGAGCGGGCGGGTGCAGACGGCATCACCATTCACCTTCGCGAGGACCGTCGGCACATTCAGGAGCGCGATGTATGGCGCCTCCGCGAGGTTGCCCGCACGCGTATCAACCTAGAGATGGCCTGCACCCCGGCCATGACCGAATTTGCGCTGAAAGTGCGGCCCGAGTCGGTTTGTTTGGTGCCCGAGAGTCGTGAGGAGATTTCCACTGAGGGCGGGCTCGACGTCGCCGGGCAACGCGACCGGGTGCGCGCGGTGTGCGAGGCGATGCGTGCGGCCGGCATCTTCGTGAGTCTCTTTATCGACGCCGATCCGGTCCAGATCGACGCGGCGACGGAGGTGCGTGCCCCGTGGATTGAGTTGCACACCGGCGCCTGGGCCAACGCTTGGCACGGCGCGCGGCGCGCGGAGGAATTCGCCCGCCTAGTCGCAGGGGCCCGCCAGGCCCATGCCGCTGGTCTTGTGGTAAATGCCGGCCACGGCATCAACTACGTCAACGTTGCCGAGATCCGGACCCTGCCCGGCGTCCACGAGCTGAATATCGGCCACAGCATCATCGCCCGCGCACTCTCCACGGGGATCGAGGAGGCGGTGCGGGAGATGAAGACGCGTATGAACCCGGCTGGCTAAGGCTTGCGTGATGATTGCCGGATACTTTCTCGGTCTCGGTTGTGATCTCTGTGAAGTCGAGCGCCTGCGCGGGGTTTGGGAGCGGCAGGGCGAGCGGTTTCTCGGGTATACTTTCACCGAAGGGGAACGCGCCTACTGTCTCCGCATGCGTGATCCAGCGCCTTTCCTCGCGGCACGATTTGCGGCCAAGGAGGCGGTGGCGAAGGCTTTTGGGACTGGGATTGGCGCCGAGCTGGGCTGGAAATCCATCGAGGTGATTCACGACGAGCATGGCGCGCCTAGGGTAAAGCTCGACGCGCAGGGTGAGGTATTACTGGCGGCCCGGGGTGCGGTCGGCGTGTTGTTGACCCTCAGCCATACCGAGACGACCGCCATGGCAGTCGCGGCACTAGTGCGCGGGTTTTAGGCTGGCAAGTGACAGCGGCGCAATAGAGATAAGACATTTTTGCAGATGAGGTTAGAGAAAGCGTTGGCGTAGACCGCGGGAACGGCGGCGTTTCCGGAATTGCCTCCTGTAGCGGGGACCCGGCACTTTGGCGCAAATGGGGGAAATGACCGTAACGCAGGCGTTTTTGGTTTTGAATGCGCTACCCGATATTGGGCCGGTTACTACTAATCGCCTGCTGGCGGAGTTTGGTGATGATCCGCGTCGGCTCTTCGAGGCGCCATTGGCG
This sequence comes from bacterium, assembly GCA_010027235.1. Classification (GTDB taxonomy): domain Bacteria; phylum Verrucomicrobiota; class Verrucomicrobiia; order Opitutales; family Opitutaceae; genus IMCC26134_A. Next base: position 4,377 of record RGVP01000016.1, on the reverse strand, counting down.
CAGCTGGAAGCGGTTAAAGGTGTGGGCCCCCGAATTAGCGCGAATCTACGCGGTTGGCGGGCCTTGGTCGACTTGGCGAAAGAAGAGGAACGGATGGCGAAAGCAGGGGCGACTTTTGTGAGTATGCGCGACCCAGGCTATCCGCCCCTGCTGCGGGAACTGCCGGATGCGCCACTCGGTTTGTATCGACGTGGTGATTACACTTTTAATGCGCCCTGCGTCGCTATTGTAGGTTCGCGGCGAACTACACTCTATGGTCAGGCTACGGCGCGTAAATTGGGATATGATCTGGCCAAGCTGGGTTTTTGCGTGGTGAGCGGGCTGGCGCGCGGGATCGACAGTCACGCTCATGAGGGCGCGCTGGAAGCGGGTGGGCTCACGGCAGCGGTCTTGGGCAACGGTATAGATATCGTTTACCCGCCCGAGAACCTCGGGCTCTTCCGGCGCATTGAGGAACGCGGCGCAGTGCTCACGGAGTTTCCCTTCGGACGGCGGGCGGATAAGCAGTCGTTCGCGATGCGTAACCGAATTGTGGCGGGGATGAGTCGGGCGGTTATCGTGGTAGAGAGTGACGTTAGCGGCGGTTCGATGATCACCGCGAAGTTCGCCGGCGAGCAGGGCCGGTTGGTTTTTGCGGTGCCTGGGCGTATCGACCAACCAAGCAGTGCGGGGTGCCATCAACTCATCCGTGATGGGGCGACCTTATTAACCTCCGTGGACGACGTGTTGAGCGAATTGAACTATCTTGAGGGATTTGGTCCAGCGGGGGTGGCACCGATCCCGGCTAAGGTGGTCGCGTCGCCGGCGGTGTCGGGTCTCGGAGCAGACGAGGTGCAGGTGCTGAGCTGTTTCGCGGGGGGTGCCATTCTCTCGGTTGATGCGTTGGTAGGGCTCACCGGTTTAGCGAGTCCGGCGCTGGCGGCGACCTTGATGATGCTGGAGTTGAAACGGCTACTAGCGAAGCGTGTGGACGGGGCCTACGAGGCGCGTTGAGTCCGCGGGCTCAACGCCGCCGGGTGGCGCGGACCACCAGCACTGGGGTTTCCAGCCAGGTTGCGCCGCAGAGCTCGACGCCGGCGTCCGCCTCGGCGCCCCAGCGGTCGAGCACAGGGAGGGCGGCGGCGAGTTCCTCGGCGGCGCGCTGGCCCTTGAGTGCGAGCAGGCGGCCGCCGACGCGGGCGTGAGGTAGGCTCCAAGCGGCGAGTTCGTCGAGTGCGGCGACGGCTCGCGAGGTGACTACATCGGCCTGACAGGGAAGCACGACGTGGGCTTTGCCGCGCCGGATGGAGACGCGTTTGCCGAGTTCAAAGCGTTTGATCATTTCGGCGAGGAAATCGCAGCGTCGTTGGAGGGGCTCCACGAGTATCACGCGCAAGTCGGGCCTAACGAGGGCGAGCACGAGGCCGGGTAGGCCTGCACCGGTGCCGATATCGGCCACGAGTTCACCGGGCTGGATCAGTTCAGCGAGTGCGGCGCAGTTAAGGAGGTGGCGATCCCAGAGGCGGGCGACTTCGCGTGGGCCGATGAGGCCGCGGATGACGCCGCCGGTGGCCAGCTCACGGCCGTAGGCGTCGAGGCGGGCAAGGGCGTCTGGGGCCAAGCCGCGCGCGGCTTCCTGCGGCGAGGCCGGAAAGGGCGGAGGCGGCTCGATCGGCGGGTTGGCGGCGGAATCGGAACGCGGGTGTTGGGGCATGGGAACGCTCAGCCTGGGGGCCAATTTAGTTGGCGGCGGGCGAGGAGGTGGACGTGCAGGTGGGGGACGGTTTCGCAGGCGTCGGGTCCGTGGTTGATCACGAGGCGGAAGCCGCGTTCCAGGCCAATTTTTTCTGCGACTAGGCCGGCGGTGAGCAGGAGATGGCCCAGTGCAGCCTGATGCGCGGGGGTGGCCTCGCCTACGCGGCGTATTGCGATCTTTGGAATCAGTAGCAGGTGGACGGGTGCGGCTGGGGCGATGTCATGGATAACGATGCAGTGCTCGTCCTCGTGCTCGATTTTCGCGGGTATCTCGCGGGCGATGATGCGTTCGAAAAGGGTAGGCATGGCTAAAACATCAAAGCGCGCCGAGAGCGGCGAGGAAGGCTCGGGCGAGAATCAGATGACCGGTAGGGTTGGGGTGGATACGATCCCAGGCGAGGGTCATCGGGTGGGTGTGGGTGGTGACGGCGTCAATAGCGGCCTGTGTGTCGACAAACACGGCGTCGTGGGTGGCGGCAAGTTCCCGCACGACCGCGCCGTAGGCGTCCATCATCGCGCGCATCGGATCAGCGCGGTGGGGCTCGATAAAGAACGGGGTGGCGAGCACGAGGCCCTTCAGGCGAGGCCTGGTGCGGGCCACCAGGTTTTCTAGAGTTGTGCGGTATTCGGGCAGGTGGACTTGGAGGTCGGTGCGGAGGGGGGTATCGAATTGGCGCCACACGTCGTTGACGCCGATCATGATTGAGACCCAGTCGGGGGCTGGGGCGAGGACGTCGGTTTCCCAGCGTGCGGCGAGGTCGCGAACGGTGTGACCAGAGGTGCCGCGGTTGATGACGCGGATTTGGTCGGCGGGGCGGGTGGCACCGAGCCAGGCCTCGATCAGTGATACGTAGCCGTGGCCCGTGCCGGCGCGTGGATTCCACGGGGTGGCCTCTCCGGCGGGGTCACGACCGGCGTCGGTTATCGAGTCTCCGATGAAGATGAATTTGGATGCAGGCGCGATGAGCATGGTGGGAGGTGAATCTGGGCGTGCGGCTCAGGCGAGCTTTTGCCGAGCGGGAGACCAGCAGGTCGTGCGACCGCCGATGGTGGCGCGTTCGAGAGGTTTTTTGGTGCGAGGGCAGATGCCGCCGTCCTTCCAGCGGTGTTGGAAAAGCCAGGAGGTGGGTGGGTCCTCAAAAGTCGCGCCGGTGATGGCGAGAGCTTGGGAGGCGACCCAGACGGTTTCGCGGTGAAGCTTTTTAATCTCGGCGGGGTCGAGATCGCCGCAGCGGCGGGCGGGGTGGAGGGCGGCGCGCCAGAGTATCTCATCGGCCATCCAGTTACCGATGCCTGGGAAGCGTTCCTGCATCAGCAAGGCGGCTTTCAGTGGGGTGCGGGCACGGCGCCGGAAAAAATCGGTCACGGCGGTGAGGGTGAAGGCTGGCGAAATCACAGCGGGAGCGATGTCCGCCCACCAAGCGGGGGCGTCGGGGCCGGCGTGGAACTGGACGCGGCCGAACATACGAAAATCGGCAAATACGAGTGAGTGGGCGGCCGCGGCCTGGTCGAGGATGAGGTGTTCGGCGCGGGCGTCGGGCAGGCCGGCGGGGCGGGTTGAGAGTTCGCCGGTCATGCCGAGGTGGAGGCCGAGCCATAGCGTAGTGCCGTCCGCGTCGGCGCCGGAGAGGCGGAAAAGCATTTGCTTGGCGGCAGCCGCGGACGAAGTGAGTCGCGCGCCGAGCAGGCGGCGGGCGAGTTCGGCAGGGTCACAGGTCTTGAAGACCCCAGCGCGGGGGTGGAGGCGGACGCTGGTCACCACGTGCCCGAGCCCGGGGTTCCAGCGTTTGCGGATGAATTCAACTTCGGCGAGTTCAGGCATGGGGGAAGCGTCAGGTAAGGCGCGGCCAGCCGAGGTGCAAAACTAGCGTTTTATTTAATGACGTGGGCCGGGTGGTTTTTTTTTAGCTCTGCAAGTTCGTCGGCGAGGTTATCAACCTTGCGGAATAGATCGGGCAAACGCTGACGGAGGACGTTGATGCGTTGTTCTATTTGGTAAGGCAGGCAGGGCGAGCCTTTCCAGAAGGTGCCAGGGGCCAGGTCGGTGTTGATGCCGGTCTGGCCGTCGGTTTTGGCTCCCTTGCCAATGGTCAGATGGCCGGCGACGCCTGCTTGGCCGCCGAGGACGACGTAATCCTCAAGCGTGGAACTGCCGGAGATACCAACTTGGGCGCAGAGGATGCAGTGGCGGCCGACGTTCACGTTGTGGCCGATCATCACGAGATTGTCGATTTTGGTGCCGGCGCCGATGTGGGTGCGGCTGAAGCGGGCGCGGTCGATGGTGGTGTTGGCCCCGATCTCAACGTCATCATCAATTACAACTTGGCCGATCTGGGGGATTTTCAAGTGGCGCCCAGTGGATGATTCGTAACCGAAGCCGTCGGCGCCGATGACGACGCCGGCGTGGAGGCGCACGCGGTCGCCGACTACGCACTCGGTGGCGACGTGGACGCCAGACATGAACCAGCAACCTGCGCCAACGCGGGCCTGGCGGCCGATAAATACTTGGGCTTGTAAGACGCTGAAGGGGCCGATTTGGGCGCCGGACTCCACGACGCACAAGGGCCCCACGGTGGCGGCGGGATCGATGATGGCATCGGGCGCGACTACTGCGCTCGGGTGGATGCCGGGTGCAGGGCGGGG
>RGVP01000150.1 GCA_010027235.1 bacterium | reverse complement strand
GCGGCCAAGCCACCCCCGCCGCCTTCATCCTCGAAGTCGAAGGCTCCACCCGCTGGCGCGTGATCGAGCACCAGCTCCTCGCCGCGCCCGATCCGCACGCCTGCAACGGCCCGGACCAAGCCGAAACCGTCGCCCCGCGCTGCGCGCCGACGCCAAGCTTCGCCGCGGACAACACCCTAGCCCTCACCCTCCCTCCCCTCTCCTGGCATCTGCTCCGGCTCGCCCCGGAAAACGCCACCTAAACCAGCGCACCGGCCGCCACGCACTGCGAGCTCAGCCGCCAGCCGTTTTTAATACATCTAAACTTAACCCCATGCGTAACCTCCCCCGCTTCGTATCCACCGCCCTGCTCGGCATCGGCAGTTTGACCTTGGCTCCGGCTGTGCCCTCCGCCCCGCCCGAACCCTTCCCTGTGACCATCGAAGTGGACGCCTCCCGCCCCGTGGGCGAACTGCGCCCGATCTGGCGCTTTTTCGGCGCCGACGAACCGAACTACGCCACCATGAAGGACGGTCGCACCCTGCTCGCCGACCTGGGCAAACTCGCCCCGCAAGAAATCTATTTTCGCGCCCACAACCTACTCAGCTCCGGCGACGGCACCCCAGCGCTGAAATGGGGTAGCACCAATATTTACACTGAGGACGCAGCCGGTCGGCCGCTCTATGACTGGACGGTAGTGGATCGCATCTTCGACACCTACCTCGCGCGCGGTGTGCGTCCCTTTGCCCAGCTCGGTTTCATGCCCGAAGCGCTGTCCACCCAACCAACGCCCTACCAACACGAGTGGCGCCCCGGCCTCCCTTACGAAAAAATCATCACCGGTTGGGCCTACCCGCCGAAAGACTACGACCGCTGGCGCGAACTCGCCTACCAGTGGGCCAAACACTGCGTCGAACGCTACGGTCGCGCCGAGGTGGAGCAGTGGTATTGGGAAGTCTGGAACGAGCCCAACGGTCATTACTGGAAAGGGACGCGCGAAGACTGGTTCAAGCTCCACGACTACGCCATCGACGGCATTCGCCGCGCCCTGCCCACCGCCCGCGTCGGCGGCCCCCACGTTGCCGGGAGCGGTGGGGCCTTTATGGACGATTTCCTGAAGCACATTGAAAGCGGCAAAAACGAGGCGACCGGCGGAGTCGGCACGCCCACCGATTTCCTGGCATTTCACGCCAAGGGCTCGCCCAGTTTCGTTAACGGCCATGTCCGCCTGGGCATCGCCGCCCAGCTTCAGGCCATTGATAACGGTTTCCGCAAAATCGCCGCTATCCCCGGACTGAAGTCCAAACCCATCATCCTCGGCGAATCCGACCCCGATGGGTGCGCCGCCTGCCAAGGTCCACAGCTAGGCTACCGCGCCGGCACGATGTATTCGAGCTACACCGCCGCCAGTTTCGCCCGCAAACACCAGCTCGCGGACCGGCACGGCGTGAACTTGGAGGGAGCCGTCACCTGGGCCTTCGAATTTGAAGACCAGAAGTATTTCGCCGGCCAGCGCGTGCTCGCCAGCAACGGCGTCGCCCTGCCCGTGCTAAACGTCTTCCGCCTGTTTCAAAAGATGAACGGCCAACGCGTCGCCGTCCGCAGCTCCGCCGAGATCCCACTCGACGACATCCTACGCGACGGAGTGCGCGCCACTCCCGACGTCGCGGCCCTGACCGGCCTGGAGCCCCGCCGTCTTTCTATTCTGGTCTGGCACTATCACGACGAAGACCTACCCGGGCCACCCGCCCGCGTGGCCCTAGACTTCGCCGGCCTGCCACCCGAACTCTCCGCCGCTCGCCTGACCCACTATCGGATCGATGAATTTCATTCCAACGCCTACGCCGAATGGCTCCGCATGGGTTCTCCTTCTGAACCAAACGAAAAACAGTATGCCCGACTGCAAGCCTCCGGCGCCCTCGCCGCCCTTGGCCCAGTCGAGACTATAGCGGTGGCCGTAGGTCGCGCCGCGGTGAACTTCGATTTGCCCCGCCAGGCCGTTTCCCTGCTGACCATCGAATGGTAACTTGGCCTCAGCGAGAGATCCGTCTCGCCCTCCCCTCCACCTCATGCGAACCCTGACCCGCTTCTCCGCTAAAATGCTGAAGCCGCTGCTCCTCCTGCCCTCCCTCCTCGCCATAATGCTCCCAGTCCCCGCCTCGGCCGCACCGGCCGCGAGTTGGATCGGCCCCGCCACCACCGAGGTTAACCAATGGACCCGCTATTTTAAGACGTTTACCATCGCAACCCTCCCGACTTCCGCCGAGGCCCGCATCGCTGCGGACACCAAATACTGGCTCTGGCTGAACGGCGTGCTGGTCGTGCGCGAAGGCGGACTGAAACGCGGCCCGACCCCCGCCGATTCCTATTACGACCGGGTTGACCTTGCTCCCTATTTGCGGGCCGGCGAAAACACCTTGGCCGTGCTCGTCTGGCACTTCGGCAAACACGGGTTCTCCCACCAAAATAGCGGCCGGTCCGGTCTGTGGTTCAGCCTCGATCTTGAAGGGCGCACTGTCGTGAGCGACGACACTTGGAAACTCTCGCCGCATCCGGCCATCTCCACCTCGCCAGACACCCCGCCAAACGGCCGCCTGCCCGAATCCAGCCTCCGTTTCGACGCCCGCGCCGACGAGCCCGAGTGGCTCCAGCCAGCTTACCCCGCCACCGCTTGGGCGACGCCCATCGTCTTCGGCCAGCCCCCCTGTGCCCCGTGGGGCCAGCTCGTCGATCGCCCTATCCCGCAGTGGAAGGACTATGGCTTGCGCGACTACGTCACCCCGCCCGCCCTGCCCATTGAGGGCGATGGCTCGGTCCTTCGCCTTAAACTGCCTTACAACGCCCAGATCACCCCTTGGCTACGGGTCGAGGCCCGCGCCGGTCTCGAAATCGACCTCCGCACCGATAACTTTCGGGGCGGTAGCGCGCCCAACATCCACGCGAAATACCTCACCCGCGACGGCGACCAAGAGTTCGAGGCCCTCGGCTGGATGAACGGTCACGAGGTGCTCTACACCATTCCAGCCGGCGTAAAAGTGCTCGGCCTTAAATATCGCGAAACCGGCTACAACTCCGAATTCGCGGGTTCCTTCGCCTCCAGCGACCCCGACCTGGACCTCCTTTGGAAAAAAGCCGCCCGCACCCTCTACATTACCATGCGGGACACCTACATGGACTGCCCCGACCGCGAGCGCGCCCAGTGGTGGGGCGACGTAGTCAACGAACTCGGCGAGGTTTTCTACACCTTCGATCCGCGCGGCTCTCAACTGAGCCGCAAAGCTATCCATGAACTCGTAAACTGGCAGCGCGACGACGGCACCCTCTATTCACCCATTCCCGCCGGCATTCCCGCGAAGGGCCGGGGCGACGTGCGCGACGGCACTTGGGCGGCCGAACTCCCCGTCCAGATGCTCGCCTGCTTAAGCAAATACGGTTTCTGGACCTACTACCTTCACAGCGGGGACGCCGCGACCATCCGCCACGCCTACCCCGCCGTGAAGCGTTACCTGAACCTCTGGCATTTCGATGCGGACGGATTAATCGCCCACCGCCGCGGCGGTTGGGATTGGTCCGATTGGGGCGAGAATATCGATGCCCGCGTAATCGATAATGCCTGGTATTACCTGTGCATGGAGGCCGCCCTCAACATGGCCCGCCTTACCGGCGACACCGCCGATCTCGACGAGTGGCAAGAACGCCGCACGCGCATCGCCGAGAACTTCAACCGTGTGCTCTGGAACGGCGCCGCCTACCGCTCTCCCGGTTACAAGGGCGACACCGACGACCGCGCCAACGGGCTCGCCGTCGTGGCCGGCCTCGCCACTCCCGCGCAACACCCCGCGCTAGTCGAGGTGTTGACCAAACATCGCAACGCCAGCCCCTACATGGAAAAATACGTGCTGGAGGCGCTCTTCCAGCTGCATGAACCCGCCCTCGCGATGACCCGCATGAAGGAGCGCTACCGCGAACAACTCGACAGCCCACTCACCACCCTCTGGGAAGGCTGGGGCATTGGCGAAAAAGGCTTCGGCGGCGGCACCTATAACCACGCTTGGAGCGGCGGTCCCCTCACCCTCCTTTCACAATACGCTGCCGGCGTCGCCCCCACCGCGCCCGGCTACGCCGCCTACGCGGTGTTGCCGCAGATGGAATCGCTCGACCGCATTCACGCCGTCGTGCCCACCGTTCGCGGCGAAATCACGGTGTCTCTCGCGCAGACCGCCGACCGCTTCACCGCCGAGATCACCAGCCCGCCCGACTGCGCCGGCGTGTTGGGCATTCCCAAACGCCCTGAAATGAAAATCACCATCGACGATCCGACGCTCCACCCTGTCGGCGAAGACGAGCATTATCTCCGCCTCGCCATTCACCCAGGCAGGAACCAGATCGAGGTCCGTTTCTCAAAGTAAACTACCCATGCCCCTACCCCGCCTCCTCGCCGCCCTTGTTTTCAGCCTGCTCGCACCGGTTGCCCTAATCGCCGTCGACTCACCGGCCGCCCCCGCGCCGGTCATCTATCTCATCGGCGACTCCACCGCCGCCAATAAATCCAAACCTGAACACCCCGAGCGCGGCTGGGGCCAACTCTTCGCCGAACTGATCCTGCCTCCCGCCCGGCTGGATAACCGCGCCCAAAACGGCCGTAGCACCAAGTCCTTCATCAACGAAAAACGCTGGGACGCCGTGATCGAAAAACTCCAACCCAGCGACTGGGTGATCATCCAGTTCGGTCACAACGATGAGAAGCTCGACAAGCCCGCCGTCGGCGCCGAGGCCCGCGGCGCCTACCGCGACAACCTCCTCCGCTTTATCCGCGATACCCGCGCCCACGGCGCCCAGCCCGTCCTCGCCACCTCAGTGGCCCGCCGCCGTTGGGACACCTCCGGCCACTTGGTTGATACCCACGGCGACTACCCCGTCGTCGTCCGCGAACTCGCCGCTTCCGAACAAGTGCCCTTACTCGAACTGAACCAACTGACCGCCCGGATGGAGGAGGAGGCCGGCATCGAAGGATCAAAGGCTTTTCACCTCTGGTTCGCCCCCGGCGAACACCCCGCCATCCCCAACGGCATCCAAGACGACACCCATTACTCCGAACTCGGTGCCCGCCGCGTCGCGACCCTTGCCGCTGCAGAAATCCATCGACTCGGCCTGCCTCTCTCCGCTTCGGTGCGCTTGCCCGCGGCCGGGAATCCCTGAAGCCTGTTGTGCAAAACCCTAATCCCATGACCACCTCCCTCTTTAATCTGACTGGCAAAGTTATCGTCGTGACCGGCGCCACCGGCACCCTCACCGGCTCCGCCGCCGACTACCTCGCCGGTCAGGGCGCCCGCGTCGCCTACCTCGGCCGCACCGTCGCCAAACTCGACGCCGCCCTCGCCAAGGTCCGCGCCGCCCACCCCGCCGCCGAGGTCATGGCCCTCGCCGCCGACGTCTCCGATCGCCCCGCCCTCGAGCGGGCCCGCGACGCCATCCTCGCCAAGTGGGGCCGCGTGGACGCCCTGCTCAACGGCGCCGGCGGCAACCAGCCCGGCGCCACCATCACGCCCGACAAGACTTTCGCCGACCTCGATTTCACCGCCTTCGAGCAGGTCG
>RGVP01000149.1 GCA_010027235.1 bacterium | reverse complement strand
CGGCCCGCGGTGAATTCCGCGCCGACATCAAGCTAAGGGCGCGCGAGGCGCCCCACCCTGCCAGCCTGTGGCTGGAGGGCGATGTGCTGCATGTCCGCCCCGATACCCCTGCGGTGGCGGCACCTGGCCAGGCCTGTGTGGTGTATGAGCAGGGGCGTGTCTTGGGGGCTGGCTTCATCAGGGCCCGGCCGCGCGTTGACAGCGAGGCTCCCGCAGCCTATCTCCCGGCCTCTGCGGTGGTGTAGCTCAGTTGGTTAGAGCACGGCACTCATAATGCCGGGGTCGGCGGTTCAAGTCCGCCCACCACTACCAGAGTTTTCCTTGACATCAGATGGTTACTGCACTTCGGGCGCCCATCCCCGAACCATGGCAAACCCTCGGTTTTTTGCCTTCTTGCCTTCCATCATTTGGGCAGCGCTGCGACAAAGATGACGGCATGAGGCCGCGCATCTGGCGGTTTTGCCGGGCTTTGTGGGGCGCTGAGCGGCCGGGTGGCGGTGAGGGGCTTGTGAGAACTCCCGCAGGATGCGCCGCCTTACCCGGCTGCTGAAGAATGCTGATGGCAGAGGCAAAAGAGCTTTGACCTCTGCGCTTGTTTTTGTCTCAGGCGAAGGTGATCACACTATCAGAGCCGATAATGGCGATGGTCGTGGTGCTGGCGGTGACATAGTCCACCAGAATGATGGTTTCGTAGAGGGCAGTGACGTTCGACGTATCATAGGTGAGCGCCGTATCTGCACCATTGGCGGCATAGGTAAAGGTGCCGGCCACGGCGTCGTAAGTGCCGCGGGCAAAGCTGGCGTAATCATCCCGCCCTGCCAGGTTCGAAGCTGTCAGCGTCAAATCCCGCAAGGCGGTGGCACCGGTCACCTTGAGGGTATCACCCGCCGCAATGCCATGGATGATATCAAACGTGCCGGTGAGTTCGGAGAACACCCCGCTCGCGGTCGTATTGGCGCCGGAGTGACCGGCATTCTGCACGATCTTGCTGGAGGAGCCGGAGAGGGTGATGCTGTCAGCGCCGGCGCCGGCGGTGATCACATCGCTACCGTCGCCGCCGATGATGGTGTCCCTGCCCGCGCCGCCGGTGATGATGTCATTGCCGCTGCCACCGGTGAGGGTGCTGGCGATGGTCGAAGAACCGGTGATGGTATTGGTGCCGGCATATACGGTGATGGAGACGGGGGCCAACGCCGCCGCCGCGTTGATCACATCGCCGCCCGTGGAGGTGCCCTTGGTCACCGAGGCAACGGTGAGAGCCCCGGTTGTCCAGGACAGGCCGCTTGCCGCGGTGCCTTCCGTATTGGTCACTGCCGAGGCATCCAAGGAGGAGATCACGGTGGAAAAGGGGTTGATCAGCGTCAGGCCGGCATTGCCGGTGATGGTCATGCTCTTCAGCGCCGAATCACCAATGGCAATCGTATTGACTTGCTTGGTTGTGTTGGTGTCGACCAGCGCGATGTTGATGGTCTCGATCGGTGATGTGAGGACCGGGCCTGCATTGACGCCAGTGGAGGATTTAAGGGTGATGTCGAGCAAATCGGCGCTCGTGTCGGTGGCCAGGTTGTAGAAGGTGGCCATGCCAACATCGGCGACAAATGTCAGATCGGTGCCCGCGGCCACGTTATTCCAGATGACGTTGCCGGCGAGTTTGCCTTCGATCAGGTGGGAGAAACCATTGGCGCTGTAAGTGCCTGTGGCATTCTCCCCCAGTCTCAGTGTCTCAAAATTGGCCACATTGGCCAGGGAGAAGGCCGGAGCGTCGAGGACGAAGATGTCATTCGCACCGGCACCACCATCCACTGTTGTGGTGGGCGCGGCTTTGGCCGTCACGATATCCAGACCCGAACCGCCGAGATAGGCCCCGGTGGTGTTGATGGTCACGGTATTGGTGCCAGAGGAGGCCGAGGCGTCGATCTTGGTCAATTGCGCGCCCTGGCCGGATAGGTCGGAGGTGAAGCCGCCCGAACCGGTGATGGTCACCCCGGTCAATATATTGGCCGTGCTATAGCCGTTGATCGTCACCAAGGCGCTGTCATTCACCGTCAGGGCGGTGGCTGCAGGCAGGTTGAGGGATGTGATGGTCATGGCCTGGTTGCCGGACAGCGTCAGCGCCTCGGCGGTGGCAAATGAGGCCGTGATTCCGCTGCTGGCGGCCCCGGTGGCGGTCATTGTCACCGTGGTGGCCGTTGCGTCGTTGATAGCGCCACCATAGACATTGTCGAGACCAAGGCTGAGGCTTCGTGTGCCCGCAGCGGCGGTGATGGTGAGGTTTTGGTTGGTGTTTGCGATATCGACCGTGCTGATCGCATCACCGGTCAGATAGGCGCTGTTGCTCGGACCATCGATGGACACGGAGGTCAGGCTCTTGCCGTATGTCGCGGCTTCGCCCGAGCGGTCACGAATGTCGATGGAACCGCCACCGGTGATGGTTGCTAAAGTGAGATTGTTGCCGATGACGTTCACACCAATCGTCACGTTGCCATTGCCGTTGGTGACGGACATGGCGCCACCGCCACCATCGATCTGCAGGGCCTGGTTCGAATTGTTGGTCACATTCACCACGGTGGTGGCGGCGGCGGCGATGTGGACGGGATTGTTGACGGCGGCAGAGGTCACGCTCAGCGCCTGAAGCCCTGTCCATGTGGTGGTATCGACATTGATATCACTGGCGGTGGTCAGAATAGCGGCCTCGACGTTTTTCACCGTGACCATATTGGAGGTTATGGCGGCGCTCGAGGTTATGGTGAGCGTATCGAAGCCGGAATTGCCATCGATTGTATCCAGCAGTGTCAAGGTGTTGCTCAAGCCGAGGATGGCGTCGTTATTATTGGTGCCGATGACAGTGTCGATACCGGGAGACAGGTAGTAATTCTGGCCTGGCAGGATGGTGAGCGAGTGCACCGCCGCCTCCACATCGGCGATGGCGATGGCCGCTGTCGCTTGGTCGGTGACGCTATCGACATAGTATATCGCATTCATCGTGGCGTTCGGGCCGCCGCCGGCGAGGGCCAGGTTCGCGCTGGCATCCTTGAAGAGCTGTTCGCTAAAGGCGTCCATCGCCACCAGCTTGGACTGGGCGATAATCTTGTAGGCATCGGGCACATCGGTGGCGCCGAGGTAGCTTGTGAAGATGGTCCAGCCGACGGTTTCGCGGGTGAGCGTGCCATTGGTGATCAGGTCACCCCAGGCGGTCTGCTCGAAGGTTGAGGCGCCGAAGCCGAAGATATTGAGAAAAATCTCGTTCACCAGGGCTGAATTGCTGCCATTGGCCTCGAATAGGCCTTGCTTGACCGAGGCATTGTAGAAGGCGATTTGCAGCGCCTCGGAGGGCTGGGCGCCGTTGAGCAGATTGGCTGTGGCGCTGGCCCATTGGCTATCGAGGTTGCGGCCCATGTAAACCAGTGCGAGCTGCTGGGCGATTGCTGCTGACATAAAAACTCTTTCTCGAGAACAATATCATCCATGGATATCGCACTGGCGGAATCCTGTCAGCTTGCGTTGCATCATGTTGTCAGGTGCAGAACGTAAAAAGGGCGGGGAGATTGCTCCCCCCGCCCCATTGCACCCATCCTGAAAAGGCTCAGGCGAAGGTGATCAAGCCACTGCCGTCGATAGCTGTCGTGCTGGCGGCAACATAGCCCACCAGGATGACGGTCTCGTAAGCCCCGACACCACCCACCGTCGTATCGTAGGTGAGCGCAGTGTCCGCACCATTGGCGGCGAAGGAGAAGATGCCAGCGCCGGCGTCGTAGCTGCCGCGGGCGAAGTTCACGACATCATTCGTGCCGGCCAGGTTGGAGGCCGTGAGGTTCACAGTCGCGGTATTGGTGAAGAGCTGGAACTTACTGCCCGCCACAACGCCGGTGACGATATCGAAGGTGCTGGTCAATTCGTTGACCTGCACGCTCGTGGAGGTGTTGGTGCCCGAGTCATTGAGCGCGGCGTTCTTGAAGGTCGCGCCCGAACCGGAGATGGTGATGCTGTCCGCGCCACCGCCGCCCGTGATCACATCCTTGCCACCGCCGCCGATGATGACATCCTTGGCCGCGCCACCCGTGATGGTGTCGATGCCGGTACCACCGGTGAGGGTGCTGCCCACGGTCGAAGAACCGGTGATGGTGTTGGTGCCGGCATAAGCCGTGATGGTCACGGCTTTCGTCGCGGCCGCCGCGTCGATGGTGTCACCACCCAAGAGGCTGCCCTTGATGGTGGCGGCAGCCGTCAGAATACCGGAGGTGAAGGTGAAGCCACCCTTGGTGATGCCGGTTGCATCGAGCGAGGTCAGGGCGGTGTCCGTCGCCGTCAGGTTCAGGCCGGCATTGCCGCTGACGGTGATGGTCTTGGCCGAGTCGCCAACCAAGGTCAGCGAGTCGACCGGGTTCGTCGGAACGGCCTGGCTATCGACGGTGGTGATGTTGATGGTCTCAACACCCGATGCGGTGATGCCGTTGGCGGCGAAGCTCACGCCAGCGCCGCTGCCATCGGTGAGGGTGATGTTCACCACATCATTCGCGCCGCCGGTAAAGGCGGTGTTCGACAGCGTATAGGCCGTGCCGGCACCGGTGAGGTTGAGAGTGCCGCCGGAGACGAAGTTGGCCAGCGTCGCGCCATTGCCACCAGAGGCGTAGACATTGGTGTAGTTGCCCAGCACCGCAAGGTCGACGGTCTGGTTGGTGAGGCTCAACAGGACCAGGGATTCGAAGCCCGACACCAGGCCGGCAAATTTGCTGTCGGCACTGGCGGTGGCGGCGGTGCCTGCTTCGATCGACAGCGTGTCCGTGCCGTCACCACCGGTCACGGCCGCGGTCACGGTCTTGTTGCCAAGAACGAAGGCGTCATTGCCCGCGCCCAGGGAGAGGGCCTTGGAGACGTTGCCCGAAACGGTCACCGTATCCGCGCCCGCGCCACCCTTATAGGTTGCCTTGGTGGCGTCGATTGTGACGGTCATGGTGCCGGAGGTGGCCGAGGCGTCAACACCGGTGACGGTGGCGCCGGAGAGGTCGGCCTTGAGGCCGGCCGAACCGGAGACCGTGACAGTCGCCAACTTAGTCAGGCCCGCAGTGGAGGTATAGGTCAGCACCTTGCTGCCATCCACATTCAGCGCGGTCACGGCGCCGAAGGTGTTGTTCGCCAGGGTGGAATTCGCCCCCGTCGTGGTGATGTTCAGCGTGGTGTAGATATCGGCATCATCGAGGGTGCCGCCGGTCTGGCCATTGATGGTCAGGCCCAGGGTCTTGTTGGTCGGCGTGGTCAGGCCGGAATTGTCGATGATGATGTTGCCCGAACCACCGGTGACGCTCAGCTTGGTCAGCGCATTGTCGGTGATGGTCAGCGCGGTGACGTTGCTGACGCTCACATCGGTGATGGTGCCGGCCTTGTCGGTGGCACCGTTGACATCGGTGATCCCGATCGTGTTGTTATTGATACCGATCACCGTGCTGGAGGCGGTTGCCTTCGCACTCGCGGTGATGGTCACGGCGGTGGTCTCAGCCGTGCCTTTCACAACGATCGTGCCGAGGGTCACGGTGTCGTTTGGCGTGCTGCCCGGGGTTGTGGAGTTGATCTTCACCGTCGAACC
>RGVP01000148.1 GCA_010027235.1 bacterium | reverse complement strand
GGATCACGTGGGCGGGTTCGGCGAGGAGGTCGGCGAGCCCGCAAAGGAGCACAGGCAAAGCGTGCGGGGCGCCTGACCACTGAGAGCGGAAGGCCTCGGCGACGCGGGCCGCGCGCGCGCGGTGCGGTGCGAGAGCGGGCGCGGTTTCGTTGGAGGCGGGTTCACCTTGAAGGATGGACAGACGGACCAAGTTAGACAGGGCGAAGGAAGACGCGGCCGGCTCGGCGCCGTCGTAATCGTCCTTAAGGCGCAGGACGAGTTCGGTGTCGGCCGGCGCGGAGAAATAGCCGCCCTCCGCCTCGTCCCAAAAGCGGGCGTCGAGCGCGGCTTGGAGTTTTTCAGCGAAGCGCAACCAATGCGGGTCTAGGGTGGCCTGATGCAAGTCTAGCAGGCCGGCGACGACGCAGGCGTAGTCCTCGGCGAAGCCGTCGATTGCGGCGGGGCCGTCACGCCAGGAGCGGAGCAGCACGCGGCGCGCGGGGACCCAGAGTTCGCTCTCGATAAAGCGGGCGCAGCGCAGGGCGGCCTCGAGGTAGAAGGGGCGTTTATCGGCGAGGCAGGCGGCAGGGTGGACGGCGGCGCGGGCGAGGGCGGACAGGGCGAGGCCGTTCCAAGCGGCGAGAACCTTATCGTCGAGGTGGGGTCTAGGCCGGGAGGCGCGGATGGCACGGAGGCGTTCCAGCGAGGCAGCGAGGCGGTCGGCGGCGGCAATGGGGTCTAGTCCGAGGCCGACTGCGGTCTCGGCCAGCGGGCGGGACTGGCGCAGGATGTTGCGCCCGGTAAACTCGCAGTGCGGGTCGAGTTCGGCGGGGACGTTGCCCGCGTCTTCAATTCCGAAATGGGCGCACACCAGAGCGGTGTCGACTGGCGGGAGCACGCGGTCGAGCTCGGTGCGAGTCCAGACGTAGAAAGCGCCCTCGGCGTGTCCACCACCCTCGGCGGGAGTGCGGTCGCTGTCGGCGTCCTCGGCGGAGAAAAAGGCGCCACGGGGGTGGGCTAGGTCGCGCAGCAGATAATCGAACACGCCGCGGGCGGCCCAAGCGAGGCGTTCATCCCCAGTGGCGCGGGCGGTGTCGAGCAGGTTGCGGGCGATCAGGGCCTGATCGTAGAGCATCTTCTCGAAGTGGGGCACAAACCAGCCGGCATCGACGGAGTAGCGGTGGAAACCGCCGCCGAGGTGGTCGTGGAGGCCACCTTGAATCATGTTGCGCAGGGTTTCGGCAATTAGGCGGAGGGCTTCGCGACCGGTCTCGGTGGCGCCGCCGCCTTGGAGGGCGGCGACGCGGAGCAGGAAGTCGATGTTGCCGGAGCGAGGGAACTTCGGTGCGCCGCCGAAGCCCCCGTGGGTGGCGTCGAAGCTCTCGTAGAGGTGGGCAAAGCCGCGCTCGAAGGCGTCGCCGGCGGCCTCGTGGAGGGGGATTGGCGCGGCGGAGCTTGGGCTGGTGGAGGAGGCTGGAGTGGATCCGGGTCCGCCGGAGTCGGCGACGGAGGCGGCGCGGTTCCTGTAATGATCACGCAAAGAAGCGAGCACGCGGTCGGCCTCGGCTACGAGATCGGCGCGTTTATCGTGCCAAGCGCCGGCGATGGCGGCGAGCAGGCTGGGGAAACCGCGGCGGCCTTGGCGGTCCTCGGGCGGGAAGTAGGTGCCGCCGAAGAAGGGCTTCAGGTCTGGGGTGAGGAAGACGTTGAGTGGCCAACCGCCGGAGCCGGTGCGAGCCTGGACGTAGGTCATGTAGACGCGGTCCACGTCGGGGCGCTCCTCGCGGTCCAGTTTAACCGGGATGAAATCGTGATTCAGCTGTGCGGCGATGGCAGCGTTCTCGAACGACTCGCGGGCCATCACGTGGCACCAGTGGCAGGTGGAGTAGCCGATGGAGAGCAGGATGGGTTTATCCTCAGCGCGGGCTCGGGCGAAGGCGGCCTCGCCCCACTCCAGCCAGCCGACCGGATTGTTGGCGTGCTGGCGCAGGTAGGGAGACTTAGCGAGGGCAAGGGAGTTGGGCATGGGCGGGCGTGATGGCCGCAAGAAGCTCGTCGGGGCGCAAAAGAAAACCCGCCGGACGATATTCTCGTCGGGCGGGTCGCGGGCTGGGGTGCCTTTGGTTTATTTCAAGTTGATCGCGATGGGGGTGAACAGGCCGCGCACGTAGACGATGAGCAGGTTGCGACCGGGTTTGAGCAGGCGCTGGGCGGACTCGAGGTCGGCGACGGGCTCGCGGTTCACCTCGACCACCACCATGCCTGGGGCGAGGCGTTCGGCGAAGGCGGAGCCCGATGCGACTTCAGTGATAACCACGCCTTCGAGGTCCTTGGCCGCGCCGAGCTGGCGGCGGGCTTCATCGTCGAGGGTCTTGGCGGTGACGCCGGGCAGGAACTCGGTGGCGGCTTGGGCGGCGGAAAGGGCGCCGAGCTTGGCCTTGATCGTCTTCTCTTTACCGTCCCGTAGGACGCGCAGTTCGACCTCGGAGCCGGGGGCACGGGCGGCGACACGGTTGCGCAGGTCCTGGGGCGTGCTGACCTCGTGGCCCTCGATGCCCACGATCACGTCGCTGCGTTCGAGGCCGGCCTTGGCGGCGGGGCTGTCCTTGGGGAGGTTGGTGATGATCACGCCGCGTTGTTCCTTCTTCAGGCCGAGGGCCTCGGCGACGTCTGGCTTTAGCTCGTCGATATTCACCCCGAGGTAGCCGCGCTGCACTGTCCCGGTCTCGACTAGGCTGGTGAGCACGGTGGAGGCTTGGTTCACGGGGATGGCGAAGCCGATGCCGATGTTGCCTGAGCCGCCTCGGCCGGAGAGGATGGCGGTATTGATGCCGACGAGGCGGCCTTGCGCATCTACGAGGGCGCCGCCGGAGTTGCCTTGGTTGATAGCGGCATCGGTCTGGATAAAATTCTCATAACCGCCGCGGTCGGCGAGCAGGCCGAGATTATCGCGACCGGTGGCGGAGATGATGCCCATGGTGACGGTCTGGCCTACGCCGAGCGGATTGCCGACGGCGAACACGAGATCACCCACGCGCAGCTTGTCGCTATCAGCTAGGGTGGCGATGGGCAGGTCATCGGCTTCGATTTTGATCACGGCGACGTCCGTCTTGGGGTCGGCGCCGATCAGCTTGGCGGTAAACTCGCGGCCGTCGTTCAGAGAGACCTTCAATTCGTCGGCCTCGTCGACGACGTGGTTATTGGTCAGGATGTAGCCGTTTTGGGAGACGACTACGCCGGAGCCGAGGCCTTCTTGGCGGGACTCACGCTCGGGTAGCTGGCCGTAGAGCTGACGGAAAAAGTCGGGGACTTGGACGCGTTCTCGGACTATTTTGCTGGAGTAGACGGATACGACGGCCTTCTGGATGGGCTGGATCACATCGGCGTAGGACGAGGCCCGGCCGGAGCCGGCCGTGTCGGCGAGGGCGGAGCCATCGATTTTCAGGGCGAGTTTGGCTTTGGGATCTTCGGCGCGGCAGGCGGGGAGCAGGGCGAGGCCGATGAGCGCGAGACCGGTGGAAGCCAGGAGACGAGTTTTCATGGTGTTGAAAAAGAGAAGGGATCTCGTGGACCGGACTAGCCGGGTGAAGGTTCCCGGACTTCGATCTTGGGCTGACTTTGGGATGGATGTGATGGGCCGCTAACCAGATCAGAACCCCTTGACCTTGAACAAGCTGGTTACGGATTCGTTATTGTTGATCCGGATGATGGCCTGGGCGAGCAGATCGGCGACACTGAGGACCTTGATGGGGAGGTCGCGGGGCTCGACGGGGATAGAGTTGGTGGTGATGAGCTCGTCGATCTGCCCCGAGCGGAGGCGTTCGTAGGCCATGGGCGAGAGGAGGGCGTGGGAGACGGCGGCGCGCACGGAGCGGGCGCCGTTATCGCGCAGCAGCTTGGCCGCGTTCACAAGGGTGCCGGCAGTCTCGGTGATATCATCTACGATCAGCACGTCCTTGCCGGCGACATCGCCGACGATGTTGACTGACTCGACGGTGGTGGCGGAGGTGCGTTTTTTCCAGACCATGCCGAGGCCGGTGCCGAGAGCGCCGGCGTAGGCAGCGGCCATCTTCATGCCGCCGACGTCGGGCGAGCACACGACGAGATTTTGCCCGCGATGGCTTTCGAGGTATTTGAAGATGACGGGGGAGGCGAAGAGGTGATCGACGGGAATGTTGAAGAAGCCTTGGATCTGTTGAGAGTGCAGGTCCATGGTGAGCACGCGGTGGGCCCCGGCGGCTGACAGCAGGTCGGCGACGAGTTTGGCGGTGATGGGGACGCGGGGCTGGTCTTTGCGGTCTTGGCGGGCGTAGCCGTAAAAGGGGATCACGGCGGTGATGCGCTGGGCCGACGCGCGTTTGGCGGCATCGATCATGATCAGCAACTCCATCAGGTGATGGTTGGTCGGGGTGCAGGTTGACTGCACGAGATAGATATCCTGACCGCGGATATTTTCCTCAATTCGGACGAAAGACTCACCATCTGGGAAGCTGGTCACGGTAGCTTGGCCTAGGGGGATGCCCACGTGGCGGCAGATTTCTTCGGCGAGAGGACGGTTGGAGTTGCCGGAGAAGATTTTCAGGCTGGGGGCGCTCATCGTGGTGGTATGTTAGGTGGCGAGTGAAACGGAAGTGTGACGGTTTCGTTGGACGCGGGGAAAGGCTATTTTACAAAAGCCTTAGGCGGCGGCGGGCTTGCGGCGGCGGGGGTGTTTGGGGCAGGGTGGCGGCATGGATGACGCCACCCTTACTCCGCCCCGAATCATCGCCTGCAAACGTGACGGTGGCGCGCTGGGGAGCGATGCCATCAGGGCCTTCGTGCGGGGTGCGACGGACGGTTCTTGGCCGGATTACCAGCTATCGGCTCTACTCATGGCGATTTATCTGCGCGGTATGGAGCCGGAGGAGACGGCGGCCTTAACCGAGGCGATGATGCATTCGGGGGTAGTGGCGGGGGGTGGGCGACAAGGTTTCCCTGCCGCTCGCAGCGATTGTGGCGGCTTGCGGCGTGCCGGTGCCAATGATCTCGGGGCGTGGGCTGGGCCACACCGGTGGCACGCTCGATAAACTGGAGAGTATTCCAGGTTTTCGCGTCGGGCTGAGCCTTGAAGAATACCGAGCGCAGGTCGCCCGGATCGGCTGTGCGCTTATCGGGCAGACTCGGGACCTAGCGCCGGCGGATAAAAAACTTTACGCGCTCCGTGATGTCACCGCGACGGTCGAGTGCCTCCCGCTCATCTGCGCTTCTATCATGTCCAAAAAAATGGCTGAGGGCATCGACGCGCTGGTGCTCGACGTCAAATTTGGCCGTGGTGCCTTTATGAAGACCTTGCCCGAGGCTCGGGCCTTGGCGGAGGCGATGTGCGCTATCGGTGCGGCGATGGCCAAGCCAACCCGCGCGCTGCTCACCCGCATGGACCAACCGTTGGGGCGGGCGGTGGGTAACGCCGTCGAAGTCGCGGAGAGCATCGCGTGCCTGCGCGGCGAGACGGAGGGTTTAGAAGACCTATTGGAGCTTACTTACGCGCTCGGGACGGAGATGCTTTTGCTAGCGGGGGTCGAAACCGAGGCGGACGCGGCGCGAGCGCGGTTGGTCGAGGTGGTGGCGAGTGGGGCGGCCTTAGAAAAATTCCGCGAGATTGTGGCCGCGCAGGGTGGGGATCCGCGGGTGTGCGAAGATCCGGTGGCGGTG
>RGVP01000147.1 GCA_010027235.1 bacterium | reverse complement strand
CTCCCCGCGTGAGTTCATCCAGCAGCAGTCCATCCAACAAGCCATGTGTCCGGTTTGATGGGGGCCACTCCAGGCTGCGCAAAGGCCACAGCCCTATCGCTCTTAACCAGCCCTGCCGCTGCCAGAGCCGGCAAGCCGTGGGGGTTTGCTGCCCGACCGGACAAGCAGCTCGAAAAGCCCCGTCACCAAAGGCCTGTTATCGTCGCTCCGCCGCCAGAGCCACTGCTCTGCCCGGCGTCTAGGCTGCGCCAAGGGGCGAAAGGCGATACCGGGCATCCTCAGCCTGGAGACCGAACTGGGCACCAGCGCCAAACCTCGCCCCGCGGAGACAAGGCCCAAGGCGGTTGCCATGTCCGTCACCTCATCCACGATCACCGCCGTCGCGCCGGCATCGGCCAACTCCGCCATCATGGCGTCACGCAGCGGCCCGCTGCCCGTTGGGAGCGTGACCATGGGCTGGGCGTGCAGCTGTTCTGCGCCGATGCGCCGCTCGGTTGCCAGAGGATGAGAAGAAGGCAGAGCCACCATAAAATTCTCTGCGATGAGCAAGGTGGCCGCCACGCCCATCGGCACGCTTGGCTCGCGCACAATGGCCAAATCCAACTCGCGTGCCAGCAAGGCCGCCACTTGCGATTCGGTCCTCATTTGCCGCAGCAGGATGCGCGCATCGGGAAATTCCCGCTCCGCCAGGCGCAAGGCGCGGGGCAGGAACTGGTAGGAGGCGGAGCCCCAAAAGCCAATCCGCACCGTCCCGACCCGGCCCTCACCCACGGCCGCCGCCTCGGCCAGCGCCTCGCGCAGCGCGGGCAGCAAGACGCGCGCCCGGCTGAGCAGCGCAGTGCCGGCAGCGGTCAGAGCCAGCCCGCGTCGATTGCGCTCCAGCAGCGTAACGCCGAGTTCAGCCTCCAACTGCGCCACGTGCACCGAGACGCCGGGCTGCGAGAGGCTCAGCGCCTTGGCCGCGCGGCGGAAATTCCCGGCTTCCGCAACCGCCACGAAACACTCCAAGCGCCGCAAATTCATTGATAGTCTTTCGGTATCACAGGGCCAATAAAACGGTATTAGACTTTTCGCTTGGTTTGGGCAAAGTGTGAGCTGGCTATCAATAAAGGTAGCGCCGTCATAAAATTGAGATATCAAGCCATGGCCACGCTCAGTCTTTCGGACATCCGCTTCCTGCTTTCCCGCGTCAGGACGGAGTTCCTTCCGCAGGAACTGAACGGGCTCGCGGCCTTCGGCCCGACGGGCATTCGCAATTTGCAGGGCGTCGGCAATAACGCCCTGGATGCCGCCACGGGTGGCTTCTGGTACGGCGCCGGCGATACCCTGTTCACGCGCGACACCTTCAACAGGTTGCTCGAGCCCACCACCAAGAACGACATCATTTCGGCGCCTTTCGCCAACACCACGCGTAGCGCAAGCAGCGTTATCACCATCAGCGACACGACCACCGTCGGCGGCCAAGTCTACGATGCGCTTAACCCCCGCAACATCAGCAACCTGGTTGCGGATAGCACCACGCCGATAGGCTTCCAGAGCCTCAACTCGGCGGATCCGAATTACGCCCTCAAGCTTGAACTGAGCCTGCAGGACGATCCGACGGGGCGTATCTCGCCGGTCTCGGGCGCCATCAATCCGCTGGCCTACAGCAACTGGATGAGCCAGTTCGGGCAGCTCTTCGACCATGGCCTTGATTTCGTGTCGAAGGGCAAGGACGGCAGGATGTTGGTGGAGCTACTGCCTAGCGATGGACTATATGTCTCCGGCCGGGCGACCTCGATCTTCGCCCAGCGCAGCAACACCACCAATGTGACGATCGGCGAGGGTTCGACCGACGCCCTGCTGACCAAGCTGGGCATCCTCGCGGACCAGGGCAAGGCAAGCTGGACCGTCAAGTCAACGCTGACCACGCCGGACTCTGGCACAGTGGTCGATGGGCGGACCTACGCCTATGTCGGCACGCTCGTCCTGAACAACGTGGTGATCAAGATTCAGGCCTTCGACGAGGCGGATCTGTTGGCCCAGATCAACGCCAAGACGCCGGCAACGGGCGTGGTGGCGTTTGCCGCGCCTTTCCCTGAGATCGAAGGCACTGTGCCGGCTGGTTCCTTCAATTTTTCGCTCGTGCCGGCGCGGGCAGAGAGCTTCAATCTGGTCTCGAACTACATCGATCTCAGCGAGAGCTATGGCTCCGATTTGACCAAGGGGTTCTTCCTGCGCGAATACCAGACGCTGGACCCCTCGCAGAACCCGGGCCAGACGATCGGGGACGTGACGACCGGCCGCCTGGTCAACGCTGGTTCCACCATCAATGGCGCCCTCGTCAATGGCGAGGCCACATCGGGCATACCGAATTGGGCACAGATCAAGGCCAACGCGGCCAAGGTCGGCATCACCCTGCATGACGCGGACATCGAGGCCGCCCCCATGGTCGCCTTTGACCAGTACGGGAAGCTGATCCTCAGCGCCGACGGCAAGCCGCAGCTGATGGCTCTGAACAAGACCACGGGCGAGACCGTCTACGTCACCGACACCACCTTGACCGATTCCGACCTCGTGTTGGTGACGACGCAGCATGCCTTTCTGGGCGACATCGCATTCCAGCTGCCGGCCAAGACCGATGCGGCTTGGGCTGGTGGGCGCGACCTCACTGGTAGTCTCAAGACGTCCTTGGACGCGCATTACATCGCGGGCGAAGGGCGCCTCAACGAAAACATCGCCCTGACCGCCGCGCAGGAAGTGTTCCTCAATGAGCACAACCGCGTCTTGTCGGATTTGAAGGCGCAGTACGGCTTCACGGGTAACCAGCCGCCCGGTGGCTGGACCTGGACGGATCCCCTGACCAACGTGACCACCAAGGTCACCGGCGAGGAACTGTTCCAGCAGGCCAAGCTGTTCAATGAGATGACCTACCAGCATCTTGTCTTCGATCAGTACATTCGGAAGCTGAGCCCCAATGTCTCGAGCTTCGCCGGGGTGGATCCGCTGATCAACGCCTCCGTCTCCTCCGAATTCGCCAATAACGTTTATCGCTTTGGCCACTCCATGCTGCCGGAGACGATGGGCATGAAGAAGGTGAGCGGTGCGGAAAAGATCAGCACCGTTGCCAGTTCCGATGTCGTCACCGTGACGATGGTGAACCATAGCCTTGCCACTGGGGCCAGCATCACCCTGTCCAGCGTGGACAATAATATTGGGGGCCTCTCGAAGGACCTGCTGAACGGGACCTTCTCGATCACCAGGGTCGATGCGGACAAATTCACCATCACCGCGAGCGCGACTGCCACCGCAACCGCAACGGGCGTGACCACGGACAAGGTTCAGATCGAGATCAACAAGGGGTTGATCAGCGCCTTCCTGGCTCCCTCCACCTACGTCCCGGGCTTCACGCCCGCCCTCATCGCCGATGGCAGCACCGCCCAGGTCGGCAACCGCATCGACGAGAAGCTCACGGATGCCCTCCGCGACAATCTCCTCGGCCTGCCGCTGGATCTTGGCGCATCGAACATCATGCGCGGCCGGGATTCCGGTCAGCCGACGCTGAATGAAATGCGTGCTTCGATCCAGGCGGTGGCGCCGACCGCGCTGCAGGCGTCGCTCAACCCCTACACCAGCTGGAGCGGGTTCCGCGACAACCTGAAGGGCGACCCGCTCGAACAGGCGGCGACGGTCAAGAATTTCATGATGGCCTATGCCAGCGATGATATTCTGACGAAGTTCGCGACCAGCAAGACGCTCGCTCAGTGGTACGATCTGCGTGACTCTACCGTCGTTAGCGAACAAGACGAGTATATGTCCGCGCTCAAGAGCGCGACCGCGATTGCCTATAGCAACTCGTCCTGGATGGGCACCAACGGCAACCGGGACTTCAACCGCATTGATGCCTGGATCGGCGGCCTCGCCGAGCGGGAAGTTCAGGGCGGCATGCTCGGTTCGACCTTCGACGCGGTCTTCGCCATGCAGATGATGAAGCTGCAGAATGGCGACCATTTCTTTTACCTGGGCCGGGTGTCGACGACCGAGTTCTTCAACGAGAACATGGAAGGCGTCCAGCTGGCCGACATTGTGATGCGCTCGACTGGCGCCACAAACGTCTATGCCGATATCTTCTCGGTGGCCGACCAGTATGTGGAGATGGCCGATGTTGCGGGCCAGCGCAATTTTGACACCCTGGCTGGCCTGCAGGCGGCGGTCACCGACAAGCAGGTCTTCGATGCCAACGGGGAGGTCGTAACCGCCTCGATCGGCCGCGCCGGCTACGTGAACGGGGTTTTCTACGGCAATCCCGGCAACTATGCGGACGCCCGCGATGTGCTGAACCCGAACGGTGTCGGCAATGCCAGCGAGCGGATCACCGGCACGGCCGGCAACGATACCGTCTTTGGCCTTGGCGGCAATGACGACATCCGCGGTGCGGGCGGTGCCGACCGTCTTAATGGCGGCAGCGGCGTCGACTTCGTATACGGTGATGACGGCAATGATACGCTCGATGGCGGCATCGACAACGACTTCATGTATGGTGGGGCAGGCGACGACAGCGTGCTGGGCGGCAGCGGGGCCGATGTGATGTTCGGCAATGACGGCAATGACAGCATCTTCGGCGGTGCCGGGGCGGATAGCATGCAGGGCGGCACCGGCGACGATGTCATGTATGGCGGTGACGGCGTTGTCGACCCAGCCGGCGTCCTTGATCCGGATGCGCTGCTCACCGCGGCCTTGTTTGATGATACCCTGAATGGTGGTGCCGGCAACGACACGCTGTTTGGTGGCGGCGGCTGGGATGACCTTGCCGGCGCCAGCGGCCATGACATGCTCAACCCGGGCGCAGGTGGCCTGGTTTCGGGTGGCCGCGAGGCGATGGATGGCGGCGAAGGCGATGACATCTATATCATCGAGGACAGCCGGGCCTTCTTGAACCACGACATCACCGATACCGGCCTGACGCAGCTGCAGCTGGTGAACAAGGGCTCCGGCTTCCGGCAGGGCAATGGCCTCGGCATTGACGAGGTCCGCTTCACCCAGACCGTGGCGGACAACATCATCCTGGGCGGCAAAAATTCCCTGGGCATCACCTCGGCCTTTGCCGGGGTGGAGCGTGTGGTGATCGGCACCGGGACGGCGGATGCGGCTGACCGCACCGGCACGGCAGCCATCAACATCGATGCCTCGCTGGCCGTTCCCGGCAAGAATGTCGGCCTGGAAATCCTCGGCAATGCCGGTGCCAACATCCTCGTGGGCACGGCGTATGGCGATGTGCTCGATGGTGGTGCCGGCAATGATACAATCGATGGCGGCGCCGGCAATGATACGGTGAACTTCTCCGACGCCCAATCTTCCTATCGCTTTGGCTTCCGCGACGGTGTGATGGTGGTCAACGGTGCCAACGGCATGGATCAGCTGACCAATGTCGAACAGGTGAAGTTCGGCACAGCGGCGGCGGTGAGCGTCAGCTCCCTGCAAGGCAGCGCCAGCGATAATGGCCTGATCTACGCCAATATCGCTGGCAAGAACCTCTACGCCATTGCCGATGCCTATACCGGACCTGTGACGGGGCTGGTGAATCAGTATCTCGGTGGCGCCAAGGCCGATATCGTACTGGGCACCGACAAAGCCGATTTCATCAACGCCCTGGCTGGTGATGATGCCGTCAATGGCGGCGGCGGCAATGATGTGATCGATGGCGGGCAGGGCTCGAATTTC
>RGVP01000146.1 GCA_010027235.1 bacterium | reverse complement strand
GCGACCAGGACTGGCGCGACAGCTACAAGGCCCATTTCAAGGCCTGGCGCTGCGGCCGCCTGCACTGGGTCCCGATCTGGGAACGCGCCAACCACGTCCTCGCTGCCGGTGAGACCGCCATCTGGCTCGATCCGGGTCTGGCCTTTGGCACCGGCAACCACGAGACGACGCGGCTCTGCGTCGAGCGCTTGGTCGCGCGGGCGGAGGCGGGTGGCACGGGCGGCCGGGTGATCGACGCCGGTTGCGGCTCGGGCATCCTCGCACTTTCCGCCTTGCGACTCGGTTGGAAGGACGTGGCCGGCTTCGATAACGATGCTGAGGCGGTGCGCGTGAGCGAGGAAAATGCGGCGCTCAACGACCTCGCTGGCGCGGTGCGCTTTTCCACCGCGGATCTCGTCACCGGTCTGCCGGCGGGCACCCAGGCCGAGGTGGTGCTGGCCAACATCCAGGCCGATGTGCTTATGCGCTTCGTGCCGGAATTGACCGGCGCAGTGGCCCCGGGCGGCCTGCTGGTCCTTAGCGGGATACTCGCCCACGAAAACGCGGCGGTGCGGGCGGCCTTCGCTGCGGCGACGGCGGGTTGGACGGTCGAGCATCGCGAAATGGGCGAATGGAGCGACGTTGCCCTTACTCGGCCCTGAGCTCGGCGGTGGCGGAATTATTTTTCCGAACTCCCGCAGTTTCCCCCTGTCTCCTAGTCGTCCGCTTTAAATCCGTTCCTCCTTATGAAACTACATCGCCTCCGTCTGCTCGCCGCGCTTTGCGCACTGGCCCTGCCCTTGGTCTCTGCTGTCTCCGCCCGTGCCGAGGCGCTCCCTGTGGTCGGTCCGGCGCCCGCCTGGAGCCTGAAGTCGCTTGATGGCAAGTCGATCGGTCTGGCCGAGCTGAAAGGTAAGGTCGTGGTGGTCGATTTCTGGGCGACCTGGTGCCCGCCCTGCGTGCACGAGATTCCCGGCTACATCGCTTTGCAGAAAAAATACGCGGACCGCGGTCTGGTTATTGTGGGCCTGTCGGTGGACCAAAAGGGCGCTTCGGTGGTCGAGGCTTTTGCTAAGGCCAAGGGCGTAAACTACCCGCTGGCCCTGGCCACGCCCGAGATTGTTGAGGCCTTTGGGGGCGTCGAGGGCATCCCCACCACCTTCCTGATCGATCGAGACGGCAAGATCCGCCACAAGAAGGTCGGCTCGATGGAGACCGACGACTACGAGAAGCTGCTCGTGCCGTTGCTCTAATCCTGATCGCTCGACGCGGTGCTGGTTGTGATAATTGCGCCGCGTCGGGGCCGAAGTTTGATTTTTTTCCGGCGACTAGTTTGAACCTAAACCATGGTTACCACGAGTTTCCTTTGCGCCCTGCCCAAAACCGAGACGCACCTGCATCTCGACGGCTCGTTGCCCTACGAGCTCTTGCACGCATGGAAGCCGGAGACCTATCCGCCTGACCCTTTTTTCCACGCGCCGGATTATCGTTTCCCGAGTTTCCCCAAGTTTGACGAAATCCTCCTCGGCCACGCCCTGCCGTGGTTTACCTCGCCCGAGCGTTACTACGAGTCGGCCCGCCTAACTTTCGCCAAGCACGTCGTGGCCAATGTCCGCTACGTTGAGTGCAGTTTTCATCTCGCGGTCTCGCATTTTATTAACGTCCCCGTCCGCGAGATCGTGGCGGCCATCCACGCCGCCGTGCCGCCCGGGCTCGCGGTGAAGCTCTACGCCGGCATGCTCCGCACCGACTACGCCGGTCCCATGCAGGCCATCATTGACGACCTCGTGAACCAAGATGGCGTCGCGGGGGTGGATCTGCACGGATTCGAGCCGGTGCCGACCGAGGCGTGGACTGCGCCGGTCTGGGCGCGCATGCGCGCGGCGGGCAAGGTCACCAAGTGTCATGCGGGCGAATTCGACGGACCGCACCGCGTGCGCGAGGCTATCGAGCAACTCGGCGTAACTCGCGTGCAGCACGGCGTCCGCGCCATCGAGGATCCGGCGGTAGTCGCACTGGCAGTCGCGCGGGGCGTCACTTTTGACATCACGCCGATCAGCAATGTTCGCCTGCAGGTAGTCCCGAATCTCGCCGCCCACCCGCTGCGGGCCCTCCTGGCAGCCGGGGTCAACTGCACCGTCAGCACCGACGATCAACTGGTATTTAACAATACCGTCCTCGACGAATACCGCGCTCTGGCGGACGAGGCGGGTTTCACCCGAGCGGAGTTGGCGGCGGTGGCCTCTAATGGGTGGCGGGTGGCGGATGTGCCGGCGGCGGTGCGCGCGGCGATGCTCGCGGATATTGAGCGGTTGGCGGGTGCGCAATCGCCGGCCTAGGTCGGGCGAGAGAGCGGGCTTGTCCCCGCGGGGTCGCCTCTGTGCCATCAGGTATGCAAACCAGCGCGCGCGCCTTGACCTTGTCGCTCCTTGGGCGCCGTGCCACCGCGCCCTCAATCACGGCCTTGATGCGCATGGCGCTGGAGACGCCCGGGCTGCTCTCGCTCGCGGCCGGCTTTACGGATAATGCTTCGTTGCCGGTCACGGCGGTGGCTGAGGCTTTGCGGCGGGTCGCCAGCGAGGCGCCGGACCGAGGCTACCTGCAATACGGCACCAATGCGGGCCGACCGGGTCTGCGGGTGGGTTTGGCTGAGCGGTTGCTCCGGCAAGATGGGCGGGCGGGGGAGGCGGATTATCCCACGGAGCGTGCGCGTTGGGCGGAGCGGATCTTTGTGACCAACGGCTCGCAGCAGGCACTTTATCTGGCCATCCAGACCCTCTGCGACCCGGGCGATATTATCCTCGTAGATCGTCCGACCTACTTTGTGTTTCTCGACTTGCTGGCCGGGCTCGGGGTCGAGGCGCGTTCGTTGCCGGTGGACTCGACTGGGAGGATCGACGCGGAGGCCTTGCGGGCGATGTTGAAGGCGATGCGCGCGGACGGTTCGCGGCAGCGGCTCAAGGCGGTCTATTTCATCGGATGGTTTTCCAACCCGAGTGGTCGCAGCCTTCAGGCCGGAGAGGGACGGGCACTGGCCGAGGTGCTACGGGCGGAGGATTGCGTGGTGCCGGTGATCGAGGATGCCGCTTATCGTGAACTGGGTTACGAAGCCGGTTCGGCCTCGGCCCGCGCGGGGGTGTTATCGGATCCGGCTTGGGATGGTTTTCCCCGACTCTATTGCGGCACCCTGACCAAGCCGTTTGCGACCGGGCTGAAGATCGGCTTCGGCGTGTGTGATCATGACGGCTGGCGTGCAGCGATGTTGCACGTGAAAGGGCATCAGGACTTTGGTTCGGGTAACTTCGCCCAGGCCTTGCTTGAAGAGGCCATCACGAGTGGCGCCTATGATGAGCAGTTGGCGGTGTTGCGGAGGGTTTATCGGGCCAAGCGCGACGCTCTGAATCAGGCGCTCGAGGCGGGCGGTTTGCCGGCGCTCGGGTGGCGCTGGGCGGTGCCGGCGGGCGGGCTGTATCTCTGGCTGGAGGGGCCGGCCGGCTTGGATACGGCCAGCGACAGCGAGTTTTGCCGAGCCTGCCTGCGGGAAGGCGTGCTCTATGTGCCGGGGGCGCTTTGCCACGGTGATGTGCCTCCGCGCCACACCGTGCGGCTGAGTTTCGGTGTGCTCTCGCCGGAGGGTCTGGCCGAGGCGGCGGCGCGTTTCTGCCGGGCAGCGAAGGCCATTGGCGCGTCACTCCGTGGAGCGTAGCGCTGAAGGCGCGTGACCGAAAGCCCGTTGAAAGCGGCGGGAAAAATAAAGCGGATCGGCAAACCCGACTTCGCGCGCGATCTCTCCGACGGAGAGAGTGGTCCGCCGCAAAAGCTGCCGCGCAAAATCCAAACGCAGTTTCTCGCCAAAGCGTTGCGGCGAGGTGCCGAGTTGCTCGCGAAAAAGATGACTAAGGCGCGAAGGGGAGAGCCCGCAGTGCGCGGCGAGGGCATCGAGTTTGAACGGCTCGTCAAAACGCGTGGCGAGGCGTTGCACGGCCCGTTGCACGCGGGGGTCGCCTCCGGTTGCCCCTTGGTCGGAGTTTAAGCGAAAAATCCATAGCAAGGCCTCTTCCAGGGCATTGAGTGCGAGGTCTTCATGGCCGGGCCCGCCCAGCCGGCCCGCAGTGAGCATGCGCCCGAGGGCGGCCGCGACGTAGGTTTCGGCCGGACCCTGCAAGCGCAGGCGGCCCACCCCGGCGCCTAGTTCGGGCCAGAGCAGCCACGGGTGCCAGTGGACGCGGGGCTGGAAGTGTGCCCAGCGCAGATGCCAACGGCCGGTTTTGCTTTCGGTGGCATAGTCTTGCTCTGCGCCCGGAGCGTAAAGGACCGCGTCCCCGGGCCCCAAGGCGTAGTCCTGACCGGCCACCCTTAATCGCCCGGCGCCGCCTAGAGTTAAAATGAGCAACCAGTCCCCGCTGCCGCGCGGTCGCCAGTTGGTGTAGCCACGCCCCTCCCGGAATTCTCCGCAGAGAATCGTCTCGGTGGCGACGCTAGGGGTGAGGGGGCGACTGGGCTTCAAATTAGCGGGATAATCCATGTTTTTACCCGCTGCGTCCATTCCCATCAGTTCGGGGAGTTGGTAAGATGGTAACCGTTCAGCTTACTCCCGCCGTCCCTCTCTTATTACCCGCCATGTCCATCACGCTCGACACCTTTAGTCAGACCGCTGCTGCCCCCGCCACCTCCTTAATCAGCGCGGACCAGATCGAACAGTTTCACCGCGACGGTTGGTGCGTCGTGCCGGGTCTGTTTAACTCGGCGGAAATCGACGCGATCGAGGCCTTTTTCGAGGGCTTCAAACATAACGGTGTCGCGATGTATGATGACGGCCTCAAGTTCGACCAGATCGACCCCGCCCAGCGCCAACTGCGGGCCATGCACCCGCACCGCCACAGCGAGCGGGCCAAGGAATGGGCGCTTCATCCGCGTGTAATGGAAGCCCTCGCCGCCCTGCTTGGGCGGTCCGCGCTGCTCGCGCAGACCATGTATTATTTCAAACCCCCGGGGGCCAAGGGCCAAGGTATGCATCAGGATAACTTTTACCTGCTCGCCGCCCCCGCCACCTGCATCGCGGCCTGGACCGCGGTCGATGCCGCCACGCTCGACAACGGTTGCCTCTGGGTGGTGCCCGGTTCGCATCGCCATGAAATCCACTGCCCCAAGGAGGTGCCTGATGAAAATTGGAACAACTACGGCGACTCGCACATCAATCCCTTCCCCCGTGACGCCAAGCCCATCGCGGTGACGGTGCCGCGCGGGTCCACGATGTTTTTTGGCGGCCAACTCATTCACGGTTCGGGGCCGAATCGCACCAAGGACACCTCCCGCCGCACTTTTATCGGCCATTATGTCAATGAGAGCACGACCTCCCTCTCAAAGTTCTATCACCCCGTTTTGAATGCCCGGGGTGAGACTGTCTCGACCGTCGCGGTAGACACCGGCGGAGGCCCTTGCGGGGATGGCAAGGGCGGCGGCGTGCATTAAGGGCGAAGCGGTTCAGGGTGTGGCGGGCGGACTCTGCTTGAGCAGGGCAGCCCAAGCTTGGCCGAGGTATTCGCGCCAAGCACGGGTGGTGTTGCCCAAGGAATCGGCATCCCACGTCAACCACGCGGCGAAGGGAATATCGTCGTCGCGGCTGCCCAGATAATCGGACGGGCAGGGGAATGCTTTGAGCCCAGCGTTGGCGGCGAGTTTCATGGCCCGCGGGAGGTGCCAGGCGGAAGTGACGAGGGCG
>RGVP01000145.1 GCA_010027235.1 bacterium | reverse complement strand
GCCAGCCCCGCCTACCTCGCCGCCTCCGCCGACCGCGCCCCGCTGAGCCGCCAATTGGTCTTGGGCACTTTCCGCGACATGCGCCTGGGCCACCTGCGCGTGGAACTGCCCGAGGGCGGATCCGTCGATTTCGGCAGCCACGCCGACGCCCTCGCCCGCCGCCTCCCGGCCGGTTTGTCCGCCTCCGCTCACCTCCGCGTGCGCCGGGACGCCTTTTTCCGCAAATGCCTGCTCGCCGGCGATATCGGCTTCGCGGAATCCTACCTCGACGGCGACTGGGATACCCCCGATCTGAGCAGCCTGATCGCCTGGTTCATCCTCAACGTCGAACACGCCCCCACCCTCTCCGGCTCGACTAAAAAAACCGGCCAGGCCCTCTTCCTCAACTGCCTGCGCTTCGCCAACCGCCTCGGCCACCTCCTCCGGCCCAATTCCCGCGCGACTGCCCGCCGCAATATCGCCGAGCACTACGACCTCTCCAACGAGTTCTTCCAGCTCTTCCTCGACCCCTCGATGATGTATTCGAGCGCCCGCTGGCCGGCCCACGCCCAAGGGCTGTCGCTTGAGGCCGCCCAACGCGAGAAAAACGACGCCCTCTGCCGCTCGCTCCGCCTTAGCCCGACCGACCACGTGCTCGAAATCGGCAGCGGCTGGGGCGGCTTCTGTATCCACGCCGCCCGCACCTACGGCTGCCGCGTCACCAGCCTCACCATCTCGAAACAACAATACGACCTCGCCCGCGCCCGCGTCCAGGCCGCCGGCCTCGCCGACCGCGTGGAGGTGCGCCTCGAGGACTACCGCGACCACGCCGGCACCTACGACAAGATCGTCTCCATCGAGATGATGGAGGCGCTCGGCCACGACTACCTGCCGGCTTACTGCGACACCCTCGCCGCCCGCCTGAAGGCCGACGGCCTGCTTGCACTTCAGTTCATCACCTGCCCCGACCACCGCTACGCCGAGCTGCGCCGCGGGGTGGATTTTATCCAGAAGCACATCTTCCCCGGGTCGCTCCTGCTCTCGCTGAACCGCGTCAACCAACAGCTCGCGCGCGCCGGCGGCTTCATGCTGCACCACATCGAGGACTTCGGGCCCGACTACGCCCGCACCCTCCGCACTTGGCACGACGCCTTCCAAGCGAAGCGCGAGGCCGTGCTGGCCCTCGGTTTCGACGAGCGTTTCCTGCGCAAATGGAGCTACTACCTACGCTACTGCGAAGCCGCCTTCGCCATGCGCAACATCTCCGTCGTGCAAACCCTGCACACCCGGCCGAATAACCTCGCGCTGTGACGCGTCGCCGAACCCCGCCACCTACGGCTCGGTTGAAGCAGCCAGACCGCCTCCGAATAGTTTGTTGCGGCGCCGGCCTGAATTCACCAACTTTCCGCCATGTCTGTCGCCGAGATAAAAGCCGAGCTACCCAGCCTTTCACCCGCCGAACTGGCCGAGGTGGAAACGGCTTTGCAGCAGGCCAAGCAGGGCGACTCTCCCGATGCGGGGGCGCCCTTGCGGGCCTTTTTCGGCTGCGCCCGGGGCACCATCACCTTTCTCCCGGGCTGGGACGAACCGGACACCGAACTCTGGAACGCCCTGAAGGATGATCTACCTCTTTGATACCAACGCCTGGCTTTGGATCACCGAAAGCCCTGAAAAATTTTCCTCCGCCACGGCCCGAATTCTGGGCGCGCACAGGGGCCCTGTCGGCCTCTCCGCCGTCAGCGTCTGGGAAGTATGCCTGAAGGTGCGCAAAGGGAAACTCCCGCTTTCCCTCCCCACCCTCGACGACTGGCTCAAGATCACCCTGCACCCGGGCGCAATCCGCCTCCTCCCGCTCGATGCCGCCATCGCCCGCCTTTCCACCGAGCTGCCCGGCACCTTCCACGACGACCCCGCCGACCGCTTCATCGTCGCCACCGCCCTTCACCTTAATCTCACGATTGTCACCAGCGACGAGAAGATCATCGCCTACCCTCACGTCAAAACTCTGGACACCCGTTGAACGCCGCCCTGCTCCAGCCCCGGCTCCTCCCCGGTCGACTTGAACCCGTCGACTGAGCACTCGCACGCAGCGCGCACGCGCAACCACCCGTCGGTTTGACCGGCCACCAGCGCTACTTAGCAAGAGCGACGGCGGTTTAGGTGAAGTCGACCGAGATGGCGGCGGACGTTCGTCCAGAGACCGCGACAGGGGGTTCCCGAGTCCATCTTCTACGCTACTGCGAAGCCGCCTTCGCCATGCGCAACATCTCCGTCGTGCAAACCCTGCACACCCGACCGAATAATCTGGCGCTGTGACGCGGAGAGACGGCGCCGCGCGCCGAACCCCGACACAAGGTCGGTAACGCACAGATAAATCTGGGCTATTGATTAACCGATTCCTTTGAAAAACAGTGTATTGTAAATCGGAGGCGACGAATAGCGCACAGATATTTCCGCCCTAAGCCTCGACCAGATCCTTCTCCACTCGGAGGTTGCCGATGATGAAGTCCTGGCGCTGGGGGGTGTTCTTGCCCATGTAGAAGGTCAGCAGGTCGGCGCTGTTGTGCAGGTGTTCGAGGGTCACCTTTTCGGCCTTCATGTTTTCGCCGATGAAGTCCTTGAACTCGCCCGGGCTGACTTCGCCGAGGCCCTTGAAGCGCGTGATCTCAGCGTTTTGCCCGAGCTTATGCAGCGCGGCCTGTTTCTCGGCCTCGGAGTAGCAGTAGCGGGTCTCCTTTTTGTTGCGCACGCGGAAGAGCGGCGTCTCCAGCACGAAGAGGTGGCCCTGGGTGATGAGCTCGGGGAAAAACTGGAGGAAAAACGAGATCAGCAGCAGGCGGATGTGCATGCCGTCGACGTCGGCGTCGGTGGCGATGATGACTTTGTTGTAACGCAGGCCGTCCATGCCCTCCTCGATGTTGAGCGCGCTTTGGAGGAGGTGGAATTCCTCGTTCTCATAGATGACCTTCTTGGTCAGGCCGTAGGTGTTGAGCGGCTTTCCTTTGAGGGCGAAGACGGCCTGGGTGTGGACGTCGCGGCAGGCGGTGAGGGAGCCGGCGGCGGAGTCGCCCTCGACGATGAAGAGCGAACTCTCCTCGGCGCGTTTGTCCTTCGTGCCGAGGTGGGCGCGGCAGTCGCGGAGTTTGCGGTTGTGCAGCGAGGCCTTTTTGGCGCGTTCGCGGGCGAGGTTGCGGATGCCGGCGAGTTCCTTGCGCTCGCGCTCGCTCTCCTCGACCTTACGCTTCAACTCCTCGGCGACGGCGGGGTTGCGGTGCAGGTGGTTGTCGAGCTGCTGGCCGAGGAAACTGGTGATGAAGTTACGCACGCTCGGGCCGCCGGGGCCGACGTCGTTGCTACCGAGCTTGGTCTTGGTCTGGGACTCGAAGACCGGCTCCTGCACGCGGATGGACACGGCGGCGACGACGGACTGGCGGATGTCGGCGGCGTCGTAGTCCTTCTTGAAAAAATTCCGCACCGTCTGGACGAGGGCCTCGCGGAAGGCCGCCAGGTGGGTGCCACCCATGGTGGTGTGCTGGCCGTTGACGAAGGAGTAGTATTCCTCGCCGTAGTGGCCGGCGTGGGTGAGGGCGACCTCGATGTCCTCGCCCTCGAGGTGGATGAGCGGGTAGAGCGGCTCGCCGGTGAGTTTTTTGGTGAGCAGGTCGCGCAGGCCGTGCTCGGATTTGTAGGCCTTGCCGTTGAACACAAGGGTGAGCCCGCGATTCAGGTAGGCGTAGTTCCAGAGCATCTCCTCGATGAACTCGGTCTTGAAGCGGAAGTCCGGGCCGAAGAGGGCGGTGTCGGGGGTAAACTCGACCAGCGTGCCGTTCCGCTCGCCGGCGGCGGCGATGATCTTGGTCTCCTTGGTGAGCTTGCCGGCGACGAATTCGACGACCTTGGTCTGGTTTTCACGGATGGCCTGGGCGCGGTAGTGGGAGGAGAGGGCGTTGACGGCCTTCTGGCCGACGCCGTTGAGGCCGACGGCCTTCTGGAAGGTCTCGGAGTCGTATTTGGCGCCGGTGTTGATGATGGACACGCAGTCCACGAGTTTCCCCAGCGGGATGCCGCGGCCGTAGTCGCGCACGCGCAGGGTGCGGTCGTTCAGCTCGACCTCGATT
This sequence comes from bacterium, assembly GCA_010027235.1. Classification (GTDB taxonomy): domain Bacteria; phylum Verrucomicrobiota; class Verrucomicrobiia; order Opitutales; family Opitutaceae; genus IMCC26134_A. The sequence continues at coordinate 1,694 of RGVP01000145.1, read as the reverse complement.
TTCTTGCCGAAGCCCATGGTGAACTCGTCGATGCAGTTATCGATCGTCTCCTTCAGCAGCACGTAGATGCCGTCCTCGGGGTGGGCGCCGTTGCCGAGCCGGCCGATATACATGCCGGGGCGGAGGCGGATGTGCTCGAGGGGGGAGAGGGTCTTGATCGAGGCTTCGGTGTAGGCTTGGGCCATGGGCGTCACCCTTCGCCGCCAGCCGGGTGCGGCAAGCGAAAAGGCAAAGCGACTGGCTTCAGGGGTGGGGCGAGGTCAACTTAACCGCCTAAAAGCATGCGCTATCCGCCACCAAACGCGGTCAATAAGGGGTTTGAGACTTGATTTTGATAATTATCAATTCATGAGTAATATCCTTGAACACCCGAATAAACCCCCGGCGCCACGCCATACTCTGTCTTGAGCTGGGTGGGTGATTTCGCCCCTTAGACCCCAATTTTCCGGCACTACCGCCATCTGCACGCGCACACGAGCCATGCCCTCTTTAGCCTCTTCTACCGCCCCCCAAGTCGTGAGCGCCCCCTCGCGCCCTTCGGCCTTGTTGCTCGCGCTCACCCCGCTGGACGCCCGCGAATTTCTGCCGGGGGAGTTGCACACCGAGGTCCGAGATCTGGCGGCGAACTACCGCGAATACGACCCTTCCACCGGATCGCCGGCCGCCTTCTCGGCCTTGTTGCATGAAGTCAATCCCGAGATCCTCGTCACCGGCTGGCGGGCTCCCACCCTGCCCGCCGTGTTGCCACCACGCCTGCGCTACGTGTGTCACCTGACCGGTTCGGTGCGGGGGCTGGTTTCCCGTCACCACCTTGAGAATGGCCTGTTGGTGACCAACTGGGGCGGCTCCATCTCGCGGGTCGTGGCCGAGGGCGCGCTTTTTCACATTCTCTCGGCCCTGCGCCGCGGGACTCACTGGGCCCTCGCCATGCATCGGGATCGCGCCTGGAAAACCCGCGAGGCTGAGACCGCCTCGCTTTTCGGGCGGCGCGTGGGCATCCACGGCTTCGGCCGGGTCGCCCGTGAATTACTCGTTTTGCTGGCCCCCTTCGGCGTCGATATTTCCGTCCTGGCCCCGGATGTGGATGCCTCCGTTGAAAAGGCGTTCGGCATCCGCCGCGCGGCCAGCCTCGAGGCGCTCTTCGCGGACAACGACATCGTGGTCGAGCTCGCGCCCCTCATTCCCGAGACCGAGGGCATCGTAACCGAGCGGTTGTTACGGTTGCTGCGCCCCGGCTCGGTATTCGTAAACACCGGCCGCGGCAAGGTGGTCGACGAGGTCGGCTTGGTCCGCGTCGCGCAGGAGGGCCGGGTCTTCTTTGGCCTCGATGTCTTCGCGGTCGAGCCCATGCCCGCCGACCACCCGCTGCGCGGTCTGCCCAACGTCGGTCTGACCCCCCACCTTGGCGGCCCCACCACCGACCGGCGTCGCGATGCCGGCTCACTGGCGGTGGACAACCTGCGCGCCTACAGTGCAGGCGAGCCCCTCGAGGCCGTGGTCACGCCCTCGCTCTTCGACCAGATCACCTGAGCGGCTCTATGCCCATGCCTCCCGCCGCCTACCTCCGCTGGCAAGGCCATGCCCGAGGCCTGCTCGCGCCGCTCGCCGCCCTGATGCGACCCGGCCGGGCAGATCTGCCGCTATCGGGCCGGCCCAGTGACCACGACGCTCAGGCCGACCGGCTGGAGTCTTTT
>RGVP01000144.1 GCA_010027235.1 bacterium | reverse complement strand
GCCCGGCGGCCGCATCGTCGGCAAGGCTGTCCGTGCGCGGGAGAAAAACCACTACGCCCGTGGTCGCACCGATCGGGAGTTCCCAGCGCACCGCCTGGCCCGCGAGTTGGTCGAGTCGGGCGCGGGAGGAGCTCACGTGGCCCAAAATATCCTCACCCACCATGCGCATGACCTCCCAAAGCGGTTGTCCTGGCTCGAGGCGCGCGGCTTGGGCGAAGCGGCGCAGCAACGTGAGGTCAATGGGCGAAATGACCCTGGCCAACACCGAGCGCTCGACGCCCAGCCATTTGGCGGTGTCCACCGGACCGCGGCAATCAAACCACTCGGTCGCCTCCAGCCACTCGCAAAACTCGCGCGCGTCGCCGTAAAGACGGAGATGCTGCAAGATCAGCGAAAGGGCGCAGGTCGGAGGCAGGTCCCGGGGCAACTGATGGTGGTCGAAGTTGTTGAGCGCGGGCTCGTGACGGTGCCCCACATCGATCACGCAGACCTCGGGCGCGTCGAGGTCGGCCTCCGTAGGCTCGCGTCGCTCGACTGGGACCGGGTGCCGTGCGAGCAATACGCAGCAGGCGAGAAACTCGTCCTTGTGTGCCCCGCCGGGATGCGTGAGCAGAAGCTTAGGTGAAATCATACTTGCACCGTAGGCCGCGCACGACGGGCCGCAACGTTCGTTCACAGCCACGGCAAATCTGCTGGCCCCGCCGCCTTTTTCTCGGCCATTTTCAACGTAATCCCCTGCCCTTACCCGTTTTCACCATGAGCCTTTTTATCGGCATAGATTCCGGCACCCAGTCCACCAAGGCGGTCGTCCTCGACCTAGTCTCCAAAAAAGTCATCGCCGAGGCGCGCGCCCCGCACGCGATGATCGCTGGTTTGCCAGCCGGGCACATGGAGCAGCACCCGGCCGAGTGGGTCTCTGCCTTGGAAACGACCCTCTCCGAGGTGATCCGGCAGCTCGGCGCCCGCGCGAGCGAGATCCGGGGCCTGGGCATTTCGGGGCAACAACACGGCTTCGTGCCGCTCGATGCCGAGGGCGCGGTCATCCGACCGGCTAAATTGTGGTGCGATACCTCCACCGTGGCGGAGTGCGCCCTGATCACCAAAAAACTGGGCGGCGCCAAAGCCGCCCTGCGCCACACCGGCAGCCTCATCCTGCCCGGCTTCACCGCACCCAAGATCCTGTGGCTAAAACGCCATGAGCCCGCCCACTACAAGCGCCTCCGCCACGTGCTGCTGCCGCACGATTACCTTAACTTTCACCTCACCGGCGCCTATTTTATGGAATACGGTGACGCCTCGGGCACCGCCCTGCTCGACGTGCGGAAGCGCACCTGGTCCAAAGCCGCCATTCACGCCGTGGACCCGCGTCTGGCCGACTGGCTGCCCGCCCTTTCCGAATCGCACGAATCACCCGGCTGCGTCCGCCCCGAGGTCGCCGCCCGGCTCGGCCTCCCGCCCGGAGTGGTGGTTTCCGCCGGTGGCGGGGATAACATGATGGGGGCGATCGGCACGGGTAACGTTACCCCGGGGGTGATCAGCGCCAGCTTCGGCACCAGTGGCACTATCTACGCCCACGCCGAACAACCCGTGCTCGATCCAGCCGGCGAGATCGCCGCCTTCTGCTCCTCGCACGGCAGTTGGCTGCCCTTGCTGTGCACGATGAATGTGACCACCGTAACCGAGCGCATCCGCCAGCTCTTCGGCCAAGATCACGCCGGCCTGGCCGCGGCCGTGCAGTCCGTGCCCGCCGGTTCCCACGGCCTCCTGCTGCTCCCCTACTTCGCCGGCGAACGCACCCCCAACGTGCCCGACGGGACCGGCACCTTGCTGGGCCTGAACCAGCACACCCTCGACGCCGCCCACCTCGCGCGGGCCGCGATGGAGGGCGTGACGCTCGGCATGAATTACGGCCTGCGCCGCCTCGCCGTCCTCGGGGTCAAGGCGAAGGAAATCCGCGTCACCGGCGGCGGCGCCAAGTCCCCCGTCTGGCGCCAGATCATGGCCGATGTCTTCGGCGTGCCCGTGGTGGCGATGGTGGAAGACGAGGGCGCCGCCCTCGGCGGCGCCTTGCAGGCTGCTTGGTGTGTGGCCCGGCTGGACGGAAACAAAAAGGCGCGCCTCTCCGACTTCACCAAGGCAGTGGTCGCCGTGGACGAGCAAACCCGCTGCAAACCGGACCGGAAAACCCACGCCCGTTATCAAAAACTTCAAGCGGTGCACGACCAGCTCAGCCTCGCGCTCCGCGAGGTCTTTGTCGCCCAGCGCACCCTCGTCTGAGCCCGCCTGGCAGCCCCGCCCCCGCACGGGCGCGGACCGATGCCGCCAAGGTTTCGGTTGCGCCCGGTCCCACGTTTAGGCGAAGGTGACAATTTATGCAGCTAGACATCCCCCCGGGCGAATTCGCCGGCTATATCTTCGACCTCGACGGCACCTTGATCGACACCATGCCGGTGCATTACCGCTCGTGGGATGCCGCGATGCGCCATGCTGGACTGGCTGAAGCGCTGGATGAGGACTATTTCTACGCCCTCGGCGGCGTGCCCTCGCTACAAGTTGCCCAGTTGCTCGCGGATAAACACGGCCTGCCCATTTCCAGTCCCGAGGCAATCACGGAGCACAAGGAGCGGCTCTACCTCGATCGCTTCGACGAAATCACCCTCATCGAGCCGGTCGTCGCCTTCGCCCGCAAAGTCGCCCGGACCCACCCCGTGGCCATCGCCACCGGCGGCACCCCTGAAATCGCGCTGCCGGCCATCGCCGCAGCCGGCTTGGCTGATCTGTTTTCCGTAGTGATCACACCGCACGACGTCGCTCCCGGCCGGGGCAAACCCCACCCCGATATGTTCCTCGAGGCCGCTCGCCGCATTGGCGTCGTGCCGGAAAATTGCCTGGTCTTCGAAGACGCCGAACCCGGCATCCGCGCCGCCCGCGCCGCCGGCATGCAGGTCGTCCGAGTCGCCAGCCGGCGCTGATTCCACCCTTCATGGCCGACTTCCTCGATCAAGTTCCCTCCACCGAATCCAAACGCTGCCAGCGCGCTTTCCTGGTTGGTATCCAGACGCATGAGATGGCCTCCGGCGAGGCCGCGGAACTGCTGACCGAGCTGGAGGAACTGGTCCAAAACCTCCGCATCGACGTTGTCGCGCAGGAACTGGTTAACCTCCGCCAGCCCACCCCCGCGACCCTCCTCGGCAGCGGAAAAACCGAGGAGATCATCGCCGCCGCCAAAGCCATCGAGGCCGATCTGATCGTGATCGACGAGTCGCTCTCCCCCGCCCAGCAGCGCAATTGGGAAAAACTCTCCGGCCTCGCCGTGATCGACCGCGAGGAGGTCATCCTCGACATCTTCGCCGACCGCGCCAGCACCCGCGAAGCCGTTCTTCAGGTCGCCCTCGCCCGCATGGAGTATTCCCTGCCCCGCTTGACCCGCGCCTGGACCCACCTTTCCCGCCAACGCGGCGGTGGTGGAGGCGGCGGCGCGATGGGCGGCGAGGGTGAAACCCAGCTGGAACAGGACCGCCGTTTGGTGAATGACCGCATCGTCCGCCTAAAACGCGAACTCGTGGACGTCCGTAAACAACGCGGCGTGCAGCGCCAGAAACGCCAGCGCGTGCCCGTGCCCACCGCCGCCATCGTCGGCTACACCAACGCCGGCAAATCCTCCCTGCTCAACGCCCTCACTGGCGCCAGCGTGCTGGCCGAGGATAAACTCTTCGCCACCCTCGACCCCACCACCCGCCAGCTCCTCCTGCGCGGCAACCAGAAGCTGCTCGTGACCGATACCGTCGGCTTCATCCGCCGCCTCCCCCACGGCCTGGTGGAGGCCTTCAAAGCCACCCTCGAGGAAGCCATCGTCGCCGATTTTTTGATCCACGTGCTGGACGTCACTGCGCCCAACATCGCCGCCCACCATGCCACCACCCTCGGGGTGCTGCGCGAACTCCACGCCGACGAGAAACGCATGCTGACCATCTTTAATAAAGTCGATGCCGCCGACGAGGCCCAGTTACTCCGCGCCCGCGCCCTCGCCCCCGATGGGATCTTCCTGAGTGCCCGCAGCGGCGCGGGCCTGCCCGATCTCGTCGACCGCTGCCTGGAGCTGATCGCCGATGCCTTCGGTCAACTCACCCTGCTTATCCCCCACGCCCGTTACGACCTCATCGCCCGCGCCCACCAGATCGGCCACGTGCAACACGAGGAACAACGTGACGACGGCGTATTTTTGCAGGTCCGCATCCCCCCGAACCAGCAATCACCCTACCTCGCCTTCGTGGTTACAGGTTAAACCGCCACGCACTCGCCGCCCTGCGTTGTTATCTCGGGCCTTGACGCCGTGAATGACACGCTCACGTTTCCGGTCCTTTCCTTGCCTGATGGTGTAATGGCAGCACAGGTGACTTTGACTCACCTAGTCATGGTTCGAATCCATGTCGGGCAGCCAAGGAACGCTCTTTTGTCGCGCCATCCGGACGCCCCCTCCCCGCCCCTACAACGACCGGAGTCGCCATGAAAATTCGCCTCGCCCTCGCGCTCCTCGTCCTGCTGCTGACCTCGGGTTACGCACTTGCCGACGACGCCTACCCGGTCGATCCCTCGGCCCCACGTCAAACCATCCGCGGCTGGGGCGTCTCGCTCTGTTGGTGGGCCAATCTCGCCGGCGCGTGGCCGGAGGCAGAAATCGAGCGCGTCACGGACCTGCTCGCAGTCGATCTCGGCTACAACGTTTTCCGCTTTAACCTTGGCGGCGGTGAAAACCCCGCCTGCCCCTTTGGAGCGGACCATTTCCGACGCGACGGCGGCCTCATGCCCGGCTACCTGACCGGTCCGCCGAACCCGCCTATCGACCTCGCGGCCGACGCCCGCCAGATCGCCGTGCTCGACGCCCTCGCCCGCAAACAACCCACCATTCTCACGGTGCTGTTCTCCAACAGCCCACCCTGGTGGATGACCCGCAGCCGCTGCGCCGCCGGCGCGACCAACGGCGGTGCCAACCTCCTCCCTGAATTCGAGGACGACTTCGCCGACTACCTCGCGAGCGCCTCCGCCGCCCTGCGCGCTCGCAACCCCGCTTGGAACATACGCCACCTCGAGCCCTTCAACGAGCCCCTCTCCGGCTGGTGGAAGGCCGGCGCCAAACAGGAGGGCTGCCACGTCCCCGCCGCACAGCAGGCGGCCGTGCTCGCCAAACTCCACGATCGGCTGCTCGCCCGACCTGTGCCGAACGTAACCCTCGTCGCCCCAGATTGCAGCGAAGTCTCCGAAACCCGGCGCGTCCTAGCCGAACTACGCCGCGACCACCCCGCCGCTCTCTCTTGGCTGGCCGGCATCCACACCCACTCCTACCAAGGGACCGCCCGCGAAAAACGCGCCCTCGCCGACGAGGCCGAGCGCGCCGGACTCCCAGTCTGGCAATCGGAAACCGGCCCGCTGAGCTGGCAGCCTAAGGACGGCAAAAGCTGGTGGCACCGCCACTACGCCATCGCCGATCGCATGCTCGAGGACCTGCGCGAACTGCGCTGCGAGGTGTGGTGCGATTGGCAGTTTCTCTCCACCGACGACGCCTGGGGCCTGCTCCGTTTCACCGATTTTAACGCAAACGACCCCGCCGCCGGCCGCGCCTACGCCAAGACCCGCAGCTACTTTATGCGCAAGCAGGTCGTGAACTTCATCCCGCCCGGCTACCGCATTCTCCTCACCGGCCCGGCCCATACCCTCGGCGCCCTCTCGGCCGACGGACACCGTCTCGTCGTGTTGGTGGCCAACCCCGGGGCCGAAGCCGTCGCCCACCACTTCGACCTCGCTCGTTTCCCCACCCCGGCCGCCGTGCGCGTCTACCGCACCTCCGGCCCGGACGGCGGAGAAAACCTGGTCGAATCGCCCCCCGGTGCCTTCTCGATCGAAGCCCAAACCCTGACCTGCGCCGCGCCCGCGTATTCGTTGACCACTATCGCGATCGAC